>NZ_CP111043.1:2527500-2902500 GCF_026250525.1 Chondrinema litorale | reverse complement strand
TAGTAGCCTTCTGCTACTCTTGCTGACTTACTTTTGTCACTTATTTTCTGAATGGGAGTGCAAATGTCAGAAAAACTTTTTAAACCTCCAAAACTTTTTGAAAAAAAATTTAAACTTTTTTTTCTTCCTAAAGTTAACACCATCACACCCTCCAAAATCCCTCTTTTCTCGCCTCACTTCTAATCTCTCTGACTCCCAATAAACTTCCTTTATTCCATCGCCCCGCGTTTCGGGTGTGCAAATGTAGAAAATACTTCTATACTTGCAAACCCCAATCCGCTTTTTTTTAAAATATTTTTGTTTCCGTTCTTTCAGGGCCGTAAGAAATCAATTCTACACCTACTCCTACATACTTTTCTATGAATGCAATGTATTTTTTAAGGCTATCTGGTAAGTCTTCTACATTTGGATCTATCTTATCCCAAGCTGCAAATGTTTCGTACTCTGGAGTTATATCTAGATCATTTATATCAAAAGGCATTTGATCTGTAACCTCGCCAGTTTCCAACTTGTAATTTGTGCATATCTTGATTTCATTGAAACCTTCTAACACATCAACCTTCATCATATAAAGCTTTGTGATTCCATTAATCATCACAGAATATTTTAATGCTGGTAAGTCTAACCAACCACATCTTCTTTCTCTACCTGTAGTTGCTCCATACTCGCCTCCCACTTCTCTTAGCGTTTCACCTACGTTATCAAAGAGCTCGGTTGGGAAAGGCCCAGAACCAACTCTTGTGCAATACGCCTTAAATATTCCAATTACATCATCCACTTTAGTTGGCGAAACTCCTAAACCAGTACAAGCTCCAGCAGTTGAGGTATTTGAACTTGTAACAAATGGATAAGAGCCAAAATCAATATCTAGCAAAGTACCTTGAGCTCCTTCTGCTAGAATTTTCTTTCCAGAAGCAATATATTCATTAATCATATATTCACTTCTAACCAGCTTAAGTTTTTTGATATATTCTATAGCTTCTAAAAACTCAGAGTCAACATCTGCAGGAATATCAAAATTTAAATAGCTCAACATTGCTTTATGAGAAGCCAATACGGTATTATACCTTTCTTTAAAGTTAGGCATTTTCAAATCTCCGATTCGAATACCATGTCTACCAATCTTATCTTGATAAACTGGACCAATACCTTTTAGTGTAGAACCAATTTTTTTATCACCTTTTTGCTTTTCAAGTGCTTCATCCAACAACTTGTGAGTAGGCAATATTATATGAGCTTTTTCTGAAATGAATAGGCGATTGGTAATATCACCAAATGCTGCATTCGCATTTTCTATTTCTTCTTTTAAGATAACAGGATCTAATACCACCCCATTACCTATAAGGTTGTCTACATTCTCTCTAAAAATGCCAGATGGCAATTGATGAAGCACAAACTTTTTACCATCAAATTTAATAGTATGGCCAGCATTTGGACCACCCTGAAACCTTGCAATAAGGTCATATTTATCTGACAAGAAATCTACGATCTTACCTTTACCTTCGTCTCCCCATTGCAACCCTAATAAAACATCCATTCGTTTATCATTTATTATTTAAAATACCTACTCCTTCTTGTTTTGAATAAGTAATACTACAAATTTTCATTAGTTTAGTTATTGCCAGTAACTTTTGTATATGATGTGGTGGTTTTAGAATAACTAAATCGCCACCTGCTGCTTTTAAAAAATTATAACAGCGAATAATGTAGCTAAGTCCTGAGCTATTCATATGTCTTACTTCAGACACATCGATAATACACTTTACTATATTAAATGATATATAGGTCTTGATGAGTATGAGAATATCATCTTCAATTGAAGAACCAATAATATCTCCTTTTACAGAAACCACAATTACATCATCATATAGATAATAGCTAAATTTCACTGCGACTTAGTTTAATTAATTTGTATAGCAAAATTAAAAAGCAGGAGAACCCTCCTTTTATTTACCTAGCAAAAATAAGAATTTCATTGATGATTATTCCATATTCTCCACGCTTCTTCTGCCTGCATGATCAACATATCTAATCCATTAATAACTTTCGCTCCATTTTCCTGACCTTTTTGCATAAATGCGGTTACATCTGGATTATAAACCAAGTCATACAAATAATGCTGGCTGGTTAATTTGCTATATGGTAAGTCTGGATATGTATCGATTTTAGGCGACATACCTAAAGGAGTTGTATTTACTATTAATGTATACTCTTCTAATAAACTCTTATCTATATCCTGATAAGTAATGTATGCAGAATCATCTATTTCTTTTCTGGAAACTGATAAAAATTCAATGGCTAAGTTTTTACATGCCACTTTAACTGCTTTGGCTGCACCACCAGTCCCTAAGATTAAAGCTTTTTTATTTTCAACTTTATTATCTAAAAAAGAGATAAGAGAGTTTTTAAAACCAAAATAATCGGAATTATACCCTTTTAATTTACCATTATTTATTTTAATCACATTGACAGCACCAATCTCTTCTGCAGCAGCATCTATATCATCAAGATATTTTTTTACTTTTTCTTTATATGGTATAGTTACATTTAATCCATGTAAATTTGAATGCGATTCTAATAACTCTGGTAATTCCTCTATTTGCTTTAATTCAAACAGTTCATAAGCAGCATCATTGATTCCTTCCTTCTGAAATTTTTCAGTAAAGTATTTCTTCGAAAAAGAATGACTCAATGGATAGCCAATAAGGCCAAAAAGTTTCATTTTATTGTATTGGTTAATTCAGTAAAAATTTCAATAAACAAAGAAAAGCTGTAAAATAAATTTACAGCTTTTTAAATTCTTTTAAGAAAGGTAAAAATAATAAAATGAGCGTTAACCAACAGTAATTTCTAGCAGCTCAATTTGAAGATATTTTTTTGCAGTTTCTAAAAGCTCTTCCGAACTCACTTTATTAATCTCAGATACATAATGATTAAAATAATTTGTATCAAGTTTATGGAAATACATTGTCTTAAAATGCTCTGCCAGCGAGAATGGTGAATTGATGGATTTAATAAAACTTCCCACCATGTGATTTTTTACCAGTGCAAGCTCATCTTCACTAATCGCCTCTGTATATAGTGTTCTTATTTCTTTGTAAATTTCCGATAGGGCATCATCCTTTTTTTCTTTAATTACATCTGTGTTTATAAAGAAATACCCTCCATGTTTCAGAAAAACCATATTAGAATGTACTCCATAAGTATATCCTTTTTCTTCTCTCAGGTTTTTCATTAACCTAGAACCAAAATATCCACCAAGTACTCGGTTTAATATTTCGAGCTTTATCGTATCTAGATCTTTTCTTTTATTTATTTGTCTACCTATCCTTATAGATGTTTGCACATTATTGTCGCGCTCCTCATAAAGATTAGCGTAAGAATCTAAACTCATTCCCGGATGATCTTTTACAGTTTTATCTGTAATTAAAGGATCGGTTAGAGTAAGACCAGCAAAATCTGAAATCAACTGCTCAAGAACTTCTTCAGATAAGTCTCCTGATGCTAGCATTTCAAAATTTCTATTCTTAACCTGGCTTTCATAAAAGCTTATCACATCTTGATAATTAACTCCATTTAATATTTCTGGAGTTAAAGCATATCCATAAGGATGTGATTCGCCAAAAATATTTGTACGGAACAGTGAAGCTGCTCTATAAGATGTTTTTTCTTGATTTATCTTTAATTGATGAGTCAGACGTTTTTTTACAGTAGCAAACTCTGACTCAGGCAATAATGCATTAGAGAGAATATCTGTAATTATCTCTGAGATTTTATGTAAATATTTTGAAAGCAGATAAATATCTATAGTTAGGTGATCTGTTCCTCCACCTATCTCCCAAAATATTCCATGGCTTTCAAAATAATTATTTATTTCTTCTGCACTAAACTTTTTTGTCCCCTCTAGCATCAATTTCGAAAGTAGAATACTACTTCCAGGAACTTTCTCATACCATTTTCCTGCATTAAAAATAATTTGCAAGTTAATTACAGGCTGGCTACCAGCACTAATTGCGTGTAGTCGTATACCATTATCTAGCACACGAGAGTCAGCCTGTGTTAAACTTATATCTTTTACGGGAACAAAATCAGGTGGAGAAGACCTGTCTAACATATTTATCAAAAATGTTTCTTAGTTAATTGAATCTAATTTAGCAGAATCTGATTTTCCATTAATATTAAATAATAATGAAAATCTTAATGTATCTGAAAGTGGGTGATTTTGTGTTTTAGACACTAAATAAGAAAAGTCAATACCGAATACCTGATATCTCAAACCAACACCTAAAGTAAAATACTGACGGTTTCCTTTATCTCTGGCTTCGTGGAAATAACCACCTCTTACTGCTACCAAATCGTTATACCAATACTCTAAACCAGTAGCAAACATTAATTCACTCAACTCTTCGCTTAAACCATCAGGAGCATCGGCTACAGACAAAAACATAGCTTCTACCCATCCTTTATCACTGTAATCTTTTCCTGCTATTACATTCCCGTCATCATCAGTAATTGGTGGTGTTGGTACCATTAACTTGTTGATATCAAAAGCAAAGGTAAGTTTATTATATGTATCGAATTCAGTAGTAATTGCTGTACCTATTCTTAAGTTTGTTGGGATAAAATCTTTATTATCTTCGTTAGAATAAGTGATTTTAGGTCCCATATTGCTTAGGTTACCACCAAAAGAAAGCTTAGAACTATAACCTCCTATAATAATCTCATCGTTTACATAATAAGCAGAGATATCTGCTGCAAGTGAATTTGCAGGTTTTGTATCTGTATTAGATGACCCATTTGAATAATCACCAGAAAGATTAGAATGAATAAACCTAGTGGTTACACCCATACTAAATCTCTTAGATAACTTCATTGCATAACTTGCATCAAAAGAAAACTCTCTTGGATTAAAATCTGCGATTACATTTCTATTGATATCAGTAAACTGCATATCTCCAAGATCAAAATATCTCATAGATACACTCACTGCACTGTTATTATTGATTTTCTTATAACCAGATAGGTAATATAAAGCCATATCACCTACAATTTTCTGTAACCAAGGAGTAACAGATGCAGAAACTCCCATATTGTTATCAATAAAAGCAAGTTTAGACGGGTTCCAGTAAGCAGCATTTACATCTGGAGAGATAGCCACTCCTGCATCACCCATACCAGCACTTCGGGCGTCTGGAGCAATAGTAAGAAAGGGAACCGCCGTTACGATCGGATTACTTTCATCTGTCTGCCCTCCAATTGGCGTTGAAGGATTAGTCTGCGAATAAAGCGTAACAATACCAGTAAAGAATGCCAGTATCGAAATACTTAATTTCTTAAAGATCATAATGAATTTTGTATAGTGAATAACTTTAAAACCAAAGCCACAGATTTAATATACAAAGTTAGCTTGAATTAAATGAAATACAATTCCCATTTAACCAGAATAAAAAATGTAAACAAAAACGTAATATAAAAACTGTAACTTAGTAAAGTTGCTTCATCGGCAATATTAGAAGAAAAATTAACCTTGATAAAAAACCTTTATTATGCCATTATAAGTTTGTCCACTTTTTGGATAGTAAAGGTAAACTTTAAAAATATATAATCCACCCTTTACTTTTTTTCTGTCAAAGCTAGAACCGTTCCATTCTGCAATATTAACATTTGATGGACTATTAGTTATACTATTATTGAAAGAATTTACCAATTTTCCAGTAGCATCATAAACGGTTACATCAATTTTCAGCTCTTCTCCAGATAAAGCGTTAAAGAAAGAAAGAGTTGTAGCAGTACTAAAAGGGTTTGGTGAACTCACCAAATTAAAAACAAATCCTTCATCAGTATCAACTACCTTAAACTCTATAGTTTTTTCTGTAGAATTATTATAGTTATCCCAAACTTTCATAGTTAAATTATGCTGACCAACCTCGAGTTCGTCTAGTGGAAAAGAGAGATATCCATTCTGATAATCATCAATCTCACTATAAAAATAATCATTTAACTCATATTCTGTTTCACCATCTAATACTGCTGTGATATCGTGGCCAATGCCATTACCGGTTATATTTATACCATTTTCATCAAAAACATCAGCATATAAAGTTGTATTTGCAGGCACAATGCTACCATTTTCAAAACTTTCATCTTCCAAATAAACTGTAAGCTCTGGTGATTCATTATCCGAATCGTATGAAGCAGTACCTCCAATAATTAAATCACTCACATCACCAGATGCATCTCTAAAGTTTGTAGTATCTTGTGCATAGATACTTATCTTACCAAAATCGAAAGCATAGGAAATATCTTTAGGCACTACAAATGCAGACTTAAACTTGCCATTAGTTACTGTTGCAGTTCCCTTGTAAATAATTGTTCGCTGATCTTCAAACTCCATTACTGTATTGGAGCCTTCGTCTCCGTAGGTGGTAATTGTGGAAGGTTTATCATAAACTGTAATATCCGCCACTCCTTCAAAATTACTTGCCAGTGAATTATCTCTTCTTACCTCGCCCTCAATTTGAATATAATCTAAGGCTTTTAGTGTATCAGTTTCTTCTTGGTTTTTATTTTTTATTGAAGTAATAGTCACTTCATCTTCTGGATAGGCCAACATCATAGATGGATCACCTAACAAAGAAAAGTTTCTATTACTTACACCAGATAAACTTTCATTTTTTGTTTTTCTTTGGATATCTCCCAAGCGGGGCATTTCTCCATTTATTGGCTCAAATACGGCATTGTAAAATGCATTATTTAACTCGAAATTGCTGTGAGAATAAACAGGTCTAGTGGTAGTTACAAGTGCAATAGCTCCACCGTTCGCATTTAAAATGGCATACTCAGCTCCTGAAGTTAAGTTAGGGTTATCGTATCTACCAAACTCACACGTTGCGGTCACAAAAAGTGGCATTTTATACGTATTTTCCCAATTTACAATTTGCCCATCTGTTAGAATTTGCTCGTCTGCCCAGCCAGATTCTGCACCATGCCCACTATAATTCATGATTAAAACCCCACTATCAATTTTCTTATTAATTTCTGCCCTCACTACTGGTGATAATGTTTTACCAGTAGTTGAAGAGACAATTTGTGGGTATGCATCAACAAAAACTCTATTGACGTTAAATACTTCGTAATTCTTATTGATTAGCACACCTAAACTATCTGCCTGATTCTGATGGGTGTTCGCATCACCATCATCTGCAACCAACACCACTTTATCTCGCCAATTACCTAGTGTTTCTTTTGAACTGCTATACCTGATTAACTTATCAACTAAATTTTGAGCTTCAGTTAAAGTATTAACTGGAAGTCTACCTATACCCAATTCTAAATCTGAAGATTCGGCACTACTTTCTAACCACTCTCCTTCATCTTCATCCATAAAACCAAAAAAGTCGTCAGATGAATAAGAGTTTATCATGTATAAAGACTCATACGATTCATAAACTGGAATAAGATTGCCATCTTTGGTTTCATCAGTTCGGTTTTTATAATCGTAACTGCCATCACCAAATAATAACACATATTTTAAAGAATCTGACCCTGAGCTTTTATCGTAAATAAACTTGATAAAATCTCTAATTGCAGTAATATCTTGCCTGCCAGAAGAAAACTCATTATAAATCTCGTCAGTTGTAACTAGATGAGAACTAAGATTATCATTAGACTTTCTGAAATCTGCTAATCGATTTGCTTGCTGTCTAAAATCCTCAACTGTTACAATAATTAGATTTGCAGCACCAAGATTATGGAGGTTTTGATTTGTAACTTGCCCTATTGCCACAGGACTTTTAAACTCAGCCCCATCAAAGGCGACAAATTCTTGAATAGTTTCTGTATTGGCAACAAAGCTCGTAGAATTACTCTCTTTCTTAAGACTAACCTGAAAAACATTTTCTGGGTTAGTGACATTCCAAACTTCAAAATCGCTAGTTATACCTGAGAATGAAAACTTAGAGTAATTGTATTGTAGGCTTTCTGAAGATCGCAAGATCGTTTGAGAATTATAAATGGCATTCTTTCTCAAATATTGAATTGTAAAATAATCAATATAACCTGCATCTTTACTTGAGCTTGTACTTTTATCAAACTCAAAAGACACATCTAAGCTCGATATATTATTCGCTGTGAAATTGTAAGTCTTTTCAGAAAGTCGTCCTTTTACGCCATAGGTATTTGTAGTAATCGCATCAAGAGATACATTGCCAATTCTGTTTCCATTATAAGAAATTTCGAATTCTCCTCCATTAGGTGAAGTTGATAATAAAGCAGCAGTCAAATTAATTTCCGAGTTTTCTTTTATCCCTTCTACCTCATAACTAAAATCATAATTTAAAAGAAAATCAAATCTTTCACCAAACCATCTGCGCCCAGAACCTGAGCCTGAACCACCCATATTCGAAGAAATATTGAGCAAGTTGGTTTCATCAAGTTCATGATGGATTATTTCATCATAATGAGTAATTGTTGCAGAAGCTGCTGAGTTTTCTTCTACAGTCTGAATTTTTAAGGAAGGTTCTGAATCAATTTTTAAAAAGTAGTAGTTTGTATCAGCATACAAATTCATTTCGTGTTGAAAGAGCTCACTCACACTATCGTAATAAATTTTATAAGCGCCTCGCCCAAAAAATAGGATATAATCTGAAGAGCTAAAACCACCATCTCCACCTCCTACTACTTTTACCGGATTTTCAGGCAAATCTTCATATCTTATTGCACTATTTGCCTGTGGTAACATACCAGTTCCATACCCAAGTAGTCTTATATTTTCTGGCTCTGTTGAACTTGCATTAATTCCCAATTGCTCAAGTACAGTAGCATCAATTTTATAAACACCATCTTCTGTTACAGCAATTTTATAAATACTTCCGGTAGCAAGTTCTGAATTCTCTACTTGAGAAAAGGCATTAATAGCTGTAATAAAGATGAAAAACAGAATGGTAAATCCAGACTTCATAAGTAAAATTATAGTACTCCCAGAAAGGAAAAAAATTCAATTAACTAAAGTTCCATGAAAATATATTTTGCCTAAAAATAACAGAGCTTCCCCTTAAAAAGAAGAAGCTCTGTATGCTTTAACAATTAAACCAAATAATCCTTAAAATTTTTACCACATATAAAATGTGTATATCAATATTAGGGTTTTCGGGTTTAACAAAGCAATTAATTCGGTTTAGTATATCTTTTCTTCGATAACCATTATAAAGTTATCGACATGATTCATTTTAAAATCTCATTAAACACTCAATTCTTTTAATTTTTTATTGATCTCGTCAATATCAACAATTCTCTTAGTTTTACCTGAGATGTAAGAGTAAACTGCCGGAATTACATAAAGCGTAAGAAGTGTAGAAAACATCATTCCACCTACTACTGCAATACCCATAGAAACACGACTTTCTGAACCGGCTCCTAATGCTAAAGCAATTGGTAAGATACCAAGTACAGTAGAGAGAGCTGTCATTAAAATAGCTCTAAATCTCAAAGAAGAAGCCTCTACTACTGCTGCCACTCTATTTAAACCACCAGCTTTTTTCTGATTAGCAAATTCTACAATCAGAATAGCATTCTTAGTTACAAGACCAATTAGCATAATAATACCAATCTGGCTAAATACATTTATCGTTTCTCCATAATACCAAAGTGAAAACAATGCCCCAGCTAATGCTAATGGAACTGTAAACATGATGATAAGCGGATCTCTAAAGCTTTCAAACTGTGCAGCTAGTACTAAGTAAACCAGTATCAATGCAAGTAAAAAAGCGAATATGATACTAGATGAACTTTCTTTAAAGTCTTTTGATGTACCATCTAGCGAAGTAGAAAAAGAATCATCTAATACTTTATCTGCGATACCTTCCATGGCATCAATACCGTCGCCAATTGAATATCCCGGACTTAATGTAGCTGACACTGTAGCTGCTACATACCTATTGTATCTGTACAATTGAGGTGGAGTACTTTGCTCGTTTGTTTCTATCAGGTTATCTAGCTGAATTAGATTTCCTTCATCGTTTTTCACGAAAAGTGATTTTATATCTACAGGATCGTTTCTGTCTTCTCTATTAACCTGACCTATAATTTCATACTGTTTACCATTTTTCATGAAATAACCGAAACGCTGACCACTTATACCTAATTGAAGTGTTTGAGCAACATCTGCTATAGACACACCTAAGTCGTTAGCCTTTTCTCGATTGATATTAATTATCAATTCTGGTTTTGTAAATTTTAGGTTTACATCTACAAAGTTAAATGCCGGATTATTTGAAGCCTCTAACTCAAAAGTTTCTAATACACCTTTTAGTTTTTCAAGAGTATTTGCCTGGATAACAAACTGGACAGGATACCTCGCCCTTCTATTACCAATTGTTTGTTCTTGGGTGAATGAACCTCTGGCATCTGTTAAATACTTCAGCTTACTATTTAATCTATCTATAATTTCTGATTGTGATGCTGTTCGCTCTGATGGAGGAGCAAGTACTAATCTTGCAGATGCAGTATTTACAGATGATGAAGAACCGTGTCCGGGAGAAGTTACAGTAACTAAGCCTACCAATTCTGGTGTTTCTTCCTGAACAATTTTAATTAAACTCTGTACATATTGATCCATATACTCAAAAGATGCTCCTTCTGGCCCTGAGGCAGACATACGACCGCCTGATCGATCTTCTAATGGAGCAAGCTCTTGTTTGATGTTTTGTTGCAAAAAGTAAATACCAACAAACGATAGTATGATAAATACAAAAGACAGCCATCTTACTTTCATAAAAGATTCCAGAGAGTTTTTATAAACTTCCGTTAATTTCTCAAAAAACGGCTCTGTAACTCTATACATCCAAGTTTGTCTTTTTCTTTTCTTCAATATTCTTGAAGAAAGCATTGGTGTTAAGGTTAATGCTACAAATGAAGAAATAATTACAGCGGATGCGATCGTAATACCAAACTCTTTAAATAGTCTACCAGTAATACCTTCCAAAAATAAAATAGGCATAAATACCGCAACAAGCGCGACAGTAGTAGAGATTACAGCAAAAAAGATTTCCTCAGAACCTTTAAAACCTGCTTCGAGTGGCTGCATTCCTTTTTCAATTTTGGAATATATGTTTTCCAAAACTACAATGGCATCATCAACCACCAAACCAATGGCAAGTACCACTCCTAATAAGGTTAATACATTGATAGAATAACCTAAAATATAAAGTATAAAGAAAGTACCTGTTAATGAAATAGGAATAACTAATACAGGAATAATTGTGGTTCTCCAATCTCTTAAGAAGAGGAAAATAATTAATACAACCAGTATAAATGCCAAACCAATTGTTTGCTGTACTTCTAGAATAGATTCTCTAATATATCTAGTAGCATCAAAGCTAATATCCCAGTGAACATCTGCTGGTAAATCTTTAGAGATTTGCTCAAGTCTTGCATAAATACCATCTGCAATTTCAATATGATTTGAACCCGGTTGTGGAACAATGGCATTCACTACCATTGGCTCACCATTATATCTTAATAATGTTTTTTCGTTTAGCGCACCCAACTCTGCACGGCCAATATCTCTAAACCTAATTACTCTACTTGCCTCTTCTTTAATTACAAGATTATTATATTCTTCTGGTGTATTAAGACGACCAAGTGTTCTAATACTTAGTTCTGTATTAGTTCCTTCTACAAAACCAGAAGGCAATTCCACATTTTCTTTATCTAGTACATTTTTTATATCTAATGGAGTAATACCATAAGCAGAAAGCCTAGCTGGATCTAACCACAAACGCATGGAGTATTCTCTTTCTCCATAAACCGAGATAGAACTAATACCCGGTACAGTCTGTAATCTTTCTTTAAAAATATTTACTCCAATATCTGATATTTCTAACAAACTTCTTTCATCAGACTGAATGGTAATAAACATAATAGGACTTGCATCTGCATCTGCTTTTCTTACAGATGGTGCATCCATATCTGCAGGAAGGTGTCTTACAGCTCCCGAAACTTTATCTCTTACATCATTTGCCGCAGTTTCGAGATCAACATCAAGCTCAAACTCTACAGTAATTGTACTTGCTCCGTCTTTACTTACAGACGTAATTGTTCTAATACCAGCAATCCCATTAATTGCTTCTTCTAGCGGTTCGGTAATTTGAGATTCAATAATATCGGCATTCGCACCAGTATAAGAAGCCGATACTGTAATAATTGGCGGATCTACACTTGGGTACTCTCTAATACCCAAAAGGTTAAAACCAATTACACCAAAAATGATAATTACTATCGAAAGTACAATGGTAAAAACTGGTCTGGATATGCTGACTGATGATAAGCTCATATATTAAATTTTAAGGCTATTCAGAAAAAAAATAGTAGGGACTTTTTACTCTGGTAATACATTTAAACTTGAGCCATTTCTGATTTGTAAAATACCAGAAATTACTACAGAGTCACCTTCATTTAATCCATTTACAATCTGAATTTTTTCAGGTAAGCGTAAACCAGTTTCTACTTCTACAGATTCTGCCTTTCCGTTTCTAGACAAGAATACTCTTTTGGTATTCATCTCAGGAATTATAGCTTCGGTAGGAACACACAAAGTATTTTCTATGCGATTAAGTATAATTGTAATATTGGCAAATGCACCCGGAAGGATTCTCCCATTTGTATTTTGCGCTTTTGCTCTTAAAGATATCGTTCTGGTAGATACATCAATTTTAGGCTCAATAGCATATATTTTACCTGAAAAATCTTCGTCAGTACCATCTACACTAAAGTGAATATCTGTACCTGTTTTAATTTTTGCCATGTATTTCTCTGGCAAAGTAAAATCAATCTTAATAGTACTCGCATCAACTAAACCTGCAATTACATCAGAAGGAGTAATGTAACTACCTTCACTTATATATCTTAAACCGATTTTACCAGAAAATGGAGCTCTTATTTTTTTCTTGTCGATTTGCGTATTTATCAGATCAATTTCTGAAATAGTGGTTTGTAAATCTCTAATAGTTTCTTCATATTGCTCATCGCTTATCCCTCCTCTTTCATTCAGTTTTTTCTCTCTCTCAGATTTTTTTTCTAAAAAATCACGTTCGTGCTTATACTTCTCTAATTCTGAAACAAGTTCTCTGTCATCAAGCGTAACTAGTAGCTGTCCTTTTTTAACAATATCACCTTCGTTAAAAGAAATAGATGTTACTTTTCCAGAAGATTCACTGGTTATCATTACTTCCTCATTAGGAATAATTGAACCCTTAGAAACAAGTCTTTCTTCAATTGTTTCTTTACTTATCTCCATCGCTCTTACAAATATGCCTTTATTTTCTTTGCCAGAAGTGGTTACAGATTGACCGTCTTCAGCCTGAGAAAAATCCATCTTGGCAATTACCAATGTTGCAACAATAATTACAATTAGACCAATAGAGATTGTTTTAGTATTTAATTTCATCAACCAAGTATTATAATGAATTTTGCAATTGCATTTTCACAATATGCTCCAATACAAATTTAAACATTAGAGGTGCTAATTTATGCTGATGAATTTATGTATTCGCCAAGAGGCGTTTTTTACCACCCTAATGTTGTTATTAGGCTGCTAAACAACTTCTTAATCGTTTTAACTGTAATAATAAATCATATTTCCCTGTATAAACAGCAGCTTTTACCCTACTAACACGCACATCTTTTTATAATAAAATATTAAAAGTGTACTTCCTACAAGTATTCTTACTTATAAATCGGCAAGTAATTTTTCGATTATATACTTACTAAATTTATTAGCTCTTCACTTTTTCCATCTTTTTAAAATTAAAGTAGATAAAAAAAGGCTCGATTACATCATAAAAATAGCCTTCCAACATTATTACATAAACCTTTTCAAAGTTTACAACCATTAACAGTCTATATACTCAGTAAAAACTTTACCATGAAATCTTATTTATTTCTTTTAATGTTATTACTATGTCAGGTTATTCACCTATATGCTCAAGAAGAACATCAAGCAACAAAGGCTGATGCAATCGAAGAGTTTTATAAAAAAGGTGAAATGATGAGAAAAGCCAGACAATATGATAAAGCTTTACTCGAATATGATTATGCACTGGCAATTAGTGATACTATTTCAAGAGTTCATTATGCAAAAGGACTTACCTATTATGCACAAAAGAATATGGTAAAAGCCATTGAGGTGATTGAAAGAACTGTTGAATTAGATAAAAAGAACACACAAGCTTATAACCTGCTTGTTAAAATGTACAGTCAAGCTGAGAATAGTGACAAAGTAATTGAATCTTTAGAGAGATTAGCAGAAGCTGAGGAAAATGTAAAAGAAAAACAAATTACTTTACTTAAAGTAGCAGGTTATTATATCAAGAAAAAGCAATTTGAAAAAGCGAAAGAATATACAGATAAATCTTTAGCACTTGATAAAACAGACCTTGAAACACTTTACTATTCTGCACAGGTAAATAATGCTTTAGGCAATTACGAAGATGCTAAGAAAAGCATGGAATCTGCTACAAGTACTATTTCATCAGAAGACCCTAAAGTATATGCTAAGTTTTATTATGAGCTTGGTTACGCTTACCACTATTTAAAAAATTACGAGAAAAAAGAGCAGGCTTTCTTAAAAGCAGACTTTGGTCCGTTTAAAGCTTTAATTGCAAAACTTACTCCTGACTATTTCTACAACCTCGGTTCTTGCTACTCTCAAATTTATGATTTGAGCAAAGCAGATGAAATGCTTAAAGAGGCATTAAAGATAGATGAAGAACATCCTTCAACTAATCAGTTACTTGCTGAAATAGCAATTAAAGCTGAAACTCATCCTCAAAAAGCCATAGATTATTACAAAAAAGCCATTGAAGGTGAAGAAGATTCTAAGAAAGCAGTAAAACTTTACGAGACAGTAATAGAACTTCTTTTGAGTTCTAAGAAATACGAAGAGTCTATTAAAGTAGCAGATGAATGCCTTTCAAAAGCTTTAAATGCCAGAAATATTCTATTGATGAAAAGTATGGCTTTACATAAAACTGACAAAACTGCTGATGGGCTAGTTATTCTTGAAAAACTTATACTTGATGCAAACATTACTCCTTTAGAGATGGTGAAATATAATTTTGCTGCAGGTGTTATGTTCCGCACTCAAAATGATTTTGATAAGGCAAAAGAAGCTTTTGCAAAATCAATTAAAGGACCTTTTGGTACAGTAGCACAGTACGAATACGAATTAATGCATATTGATACTGCTGATAATCAAGCTGCTGAATAGCATTTTAAAATAATTTGCTGTTTTTAATCTCATTATACATTACATACTGTTTTTTATGCCTGCAAAAATTGATTTCTTTTGCAGGCATTTTTTATTCTTAAATGATTACAAATTTAAAACAGATAAGTAGCAAAGTAGATAAAGCATTTCTTAAAAAGCTCATACATTTAGCATTACCCATCTCCCTCCAACAAATGCTTACAGCCTCATTTAGTCTGGTTGATGTTGCTATGGTGGGCCAATTAGGCACAATCCAACTCGCTGCAGTTGGTTTGGTAAGTAAATCTTTCTTTGTAAGCATACATATATTGGGTGGCTTGGCAAGTGGTGCAGGAATATTAGCCGCACAATATTTTGGAAAAAAAGACAAGACTCAATACATATCTGTACTATTAATTACCCTAACTGTTTCTCTTTTATTTACCATTCCCCTAATAGGTATAGCTTTTTTCTACTCAGAAGAAGTAATGCATTTGTTGTCAGACAATCCAGCAATTATCGCCGAGGGAGAAATATACATCAAAACTTCTTGCCTATTCCATATGCTTACAGGTATAGTACTGGTTTATGGAGCAATGTTGAGAAGTATTCATCATTCTATTTTACCTATGATTGCTGGCCTGATAGGAATCATTTTAAATACCTTTTTAAACTACTTATTAATATTCGGGCATTTCGGATTTTCTGCTATGGGGGTTAAAGGTGCAGCAATAGCTACTGTACTTTCAAAATGTTTAGAGTTGGCTATTCTTCTTTTAATCATCCATTATAAAAAATATCCACTCATAGTCAACCACCTTTATTACTTTAAAGAAAGCTTTGTAAAAAAGAAAATTAAATTACTGCTTAAGACTGCATCTCCAATAGTTATGAGTGAGCTTTCTTGGTCTATGGGAGTTTTTGCTTATTATATCATATATGGATACATAGGAGCTAATGAGCTTGCCGCAATGAGTATGCTCGAACCTCTAGAAGGAATTTTTATTCAATTTTTTGTGGGATTTGGTGCTGCATGCACTATTATTTTAGGAAACCAACTTGGTGCAGAAAAACCTGAAGAAGCATTTAAAACTGCAAAATTGTTTATGTTGCTAATTCCATTGGGTGGTATTGCAGCAGGAATTCTACTCATCTCCTGCTACCCTTTGGCAGTGTTATTTTTTGATAATATTTCTGATGAAGCATTGGCACTTAGCAGACAGATTATTCTTTTATTAGGCTGTATGATGTTTTTAAAACTTTTTAATATGACTACCATGTTTGGTATTTTAAGAAGTGGAGGAGATACCAAATATATTTTTATGATTGATCTGGTTACAATGTGGGGAGTGGGTGTTCCTCTTGCATTTATTACCGCATTTATATTGGAATGGCCACTTATTATGGTTTTAAGTATGCTAGTAGCTGAAGAAACTGTGAAAATGATATGGTCGATGTACCGTGTAAACTCTGGTAAATGGCTTAATAATTTAGTTTCCTGATGATTTTTTTTCGATTTAATCTTACTGCCTTTTTGTTCTTTATTTCCTTTTCAATTAATGCACAAACAGTAAAGAAAATTGATGCAAAAAACATTGAAACAATAGCATTAGACAGTCGTGGCAATATTCATATTGTAAAAACAAACCAAGAAATTGCCGAATACTCATCTGATGGAAACTTTGTAAGATCATTTATTCCAGAAAACAGAAATCTAGCAAGCTATTTAGATGTTAGCAATCCATTCAAACTCTTCTTCTTTTTTCGAGATTTTCAGGAAATCCTTTTTACAGATAGGTACTACTCCCAACTATCATCCATTAATCTATACCAATTCGGATTCGAAAATATAAGCTGTGCCTCACCTTCTAGAAATGGAGATTTATGGCTTTTAGAAGAAGGCATTAATGAAGTATATAGGTATTCTCTACTTCAGCACCAAAAGATTTTAAACTTTTCTATCAAACAGCATCTTAGCAAAACAGAATACCCAAATTACATAAAAGAAGTCCATCATTATTTAGTTGTTTCTACAAATCAATCTATTCATTTTTTAGATCAAACTGGAAACGAAATTAACAATTTCGAAAAACCAGTAGACTGTATTGCAGAATATGTTTCGGATAATTTAATCTGGATGGCAACTAAAAATGAAATTAAACAAATTGATACTAACACACTCAAAACAAAAAAAACTGTATCAATGCAAAAGCCAGTTGAGCACTTGCTTTACAATTCTTCTAATAATAAACTATTGATTTTTTCTGAAGGGAGCATTTACTTTTATAATGCAACAGACCTATTTCAATACTGACACCAAATGATTTAGGGCTTCAGTAGTTTCGTTATAATTGCTTTTCAACTGCTTAATAAAAACCGCCATATTTTTCACTTCTTCTGCTTTTGCCAAAGCCCTTATTTTTAATATTGAAGCAACCATTTTTGATGCTCCTACTGTACCACAACTACTTTGCAGGTTATGTAAAATTTTTCTAATTTCTAAAAAATCTTTCTTACCAAATGCCTGATCGAGTTGCTCAAGATAAACTATACTTTGATTGGTAAAAACATGAGTTATTTCTTGCAAAAAAATGGGGTCATCAAAAACGATTAATCTACTATATACTTGCTTGTCGATAATTCCGGTAGTAAAGACTGTATCTGTTGCTTCCATGCATAAGAGTTTACAAGATAACTGCCAAAGCCCTTATAGGAATATAAAAACAAACTACAGGTTAACAAAATTAAACAAGTGGAGCTACAAAACCTGGCTTTTGTGGACTAAGTGTACTGTTAAGAATACTGGTTGTACGCGTTTTAATTCTAACATCTGAACCTGCATCTGCAATAATTTGCTGTAAAACTTCACGCTCATCTAGCTGTTGTAGTCCCGATGCAGTATTTACCCCTCTTCTTGCCGCCACTTTCTCAATTGCAGATTTAAACACTTCCCTAGTTTTATTAATCCACTGGTTAACTGTTAAGTCTACCATTAGGGCACTTCCCATAGGAGAACTAATAATTCTATTAAGAGCAATACCACTCAAATTTAAGCCACCAGTACTAATGTCTGTAGTAATACTTAAAGCTGGTCTTACATAACCAATTACCGCTCTTTCTAACTGTGCTGTATATAATTGAGGGTGATATGCTGCTCTAATAAAAGCACCATATAATTGCTTGTCTGACTTTAAGGCTATTTCTGCATCTAATCCTTCTGTTTCGTGCTTACCAGTTACAGCATGTAGGTCATATACTTTTAGGTTACCATCATGAATTTCGCCATTTCTTGTAATGATATCTACATCGATTCCCACTTTCTCGAAAAACTCGGCGAATAATTGCGGTTGGTTGTTTTTCATGGTGGCAATTACCGCAGAAAGCGACCCATTAGTATTTCCACCTTTACCTGCAAACTGAATGAATCCCCAAGAGAAATTCGCTTTATCGTATGTATTTATAGCATCGAAGTTCCCTTCGTGATGAGAAACATATTTTAATCCCAAAGCCATATTTTCATCAAGACCTAAACTTTCGAAAACAGACACCGGAATATCAGGCATAGAATTGCCTCTAAAACCGATTCCATTGTAGTATTCATTATAACTACTTCTTACAAAGTTGTTAAACTGAGAAGTAATATATTGCCCTTGTAGTGTAGGATGAGGAACTACCAAAGTATAATCTGTATACTCTCTTAAAACTTTATAAGTAACATCGTTGGGTGCAACTACTCCACTAGTATAAGAGCTTGTGCCCAACATTTGTACATGCTTGTCATTTTTTGTCCAGTAGCTCACATTGTACTTAGACTGGAAACTTACCAATGCAGAAACAGTTTTAGGAATACTCCCCTGCCCTATTGGCGAACTGCCTAATCTTGATTTTAAAACATTAGGCGATTCCCCGTGATTTGGAGTTAACAGGCCTAACTGAATAAGTCTGTTTTGAACTTTTTCAAGGTCAGCGGGAAGATTATTATAAACTTTCCCTACTGAAGATTGTAAACCAGTACCAAAAATGTCAATCCCATTTACTTCTTGTAACTGGAATATACTTCTGGCTTTTTCAATACTGGTAGCTTTGCTACTTTGATAAGATGGGACAGAAGTTGTTTTCTTAGCAGGAATCAACAATTGTTGTCCCACATACAATGCTCCACCAGATATATTATTTAATCGTACTATTTCTTCTGGAGTAATACCGAAGCGATCAGCAATTTTTGCCAACCAATCTCCCGATTGCACAGTATAGCTCTGAAAATTAGAATTGTTTGCAGGAGCTTGACTTGAAGGCGCTTTTACCCTAAGCATCTGCCCTACATATATAGTTGCATTGGCTGCTAGATCATTTAACTCCAAAATCTTTTGTGGTGTGGTTCCATATTTTTGCGCTATCGCATATAAAGAATCGCCTCGCTGTACTGTATAAACATCACTACTAAGTTCAGTCTGTGTATTTACAGTAGGCGCAGCTTCTGTTACTTTAGTAGTCGTAGTCTCTCTTATTTTTAATTCTTGCCCAATGTATAAGCGACTTTGAGTACTCAGGTTATTTAATTGTAAAATATACTGAGGAGTCGTATTATACTTCTGCGCTATCGCATAAAGCGTGTCACCTTTTTGAACTGTGTAATAATCTGACTGCTCTGTTTGTGTAGTGGTAGTTTGAGTACCACCACTTGGAATTACCAACCGTTGCCCAGGATAAATACTCGTTGAAGCACTCAATCCATTTTGCTGTTGAATTGCATCGGCAGATGTATCAAACTTTTGTGCAATGGCATAAAGAGAGTCTCCCGTTTTTACAGTATAATATTGAATATTACCTGTAATACTACTCACTGTCGGTACTGTAGTAGTTGTACTCCCGCTAAGTTTAGAATCAGCTTTTACTTTTAATTGCTGCCCAATATATATTGACTGGTTAGCATTTAACCCATTTAATAATAAAAGTTGCTGCGGAGTAGTATTATATTTTTTTGCAATAGAATATAGAGAATCACCTCTCCTCACTGCATAATATTGCCCTAAACCCGGATTTAAACTACTTGTACTCGCACTACTCGTTGTGCCTTCTGAAACAATTAAACTTTGTCCAATGCTTAAGGTATCATAAGCATTCATATTATTTAAATCGAGAAGTTCAGTAGTACTGAGGTTATATTTTTTGCCGATGCTATATAAAGTTTCTCCAGGCTGGACAACATGTATCATAAATAAAAAAATATTTTCAGAGAAATATGCTTAACTCGCTTCCAATGAAATTGAGCTAAAAGTACTTTCTTAGTTAGGTTCAAAAAGAAATTGTATTATTTAAATAATGAGAACCAGCTGCAAAAAGTACTGAGATTAAAAAATAATTTTTGAAATATGAGAATATACTCTCAAAAATTTTGCTAATTCCTGTATTGAAAGATTTATCTAAAATAATTATCCAATAATCAGAATTTATGGAAAAATAAAAATAATCTGATTCAGAAAGAAGTATCTACTGTTTTTTATTGATGATAAGAGAGAATAAGCCAACCAAGTTTCAGTAAATCTTATTTACCACCTTGAGAAAGGTATTGCTGGTATTGCAGATAGCTATTATTAATTGCCTGATATAACAATTCACCTTGCAAAGAATAACCTTTACCAGTAAAATGCAATTTATCTCTTTGAGACAAGCTGTTGCTATACCATTTATTCATAGACTCGAAGCCACCCATTACATGGTATAAATCCCAAACTGCCAAGCCTATTTCTCTGGCTACCTCAAAAATTGCCTGTCTGGCTTTTTCATTATTCTTATTAGGATAGCGCCTTCTCCTGTAATTATCTGCTGGTGTGGTAAGTATAAAATTAGTATGAGGAGAAACTTGTCTTATTTTATTTACCAAAATGCGCATATTTGTTTTAAACTGTTGCTGATTAAAAGCATACATATAGGCATCGTTGGTTCCTAAAGATATTATTACTAGATCAGGTGACAGTATTGCAGCCTGCTTCTCAAAATCCTGACAACGAAAATAACTGCTTACATCAGCAGAGTTTACTCCAGAAGCACTGTAAACTATTCCCGGATCTGTGTTTTCAAGTGTTACTCCTTGTAATACAAACTTACTTTGGCTGTCTCTGTTTTTAGAAATTACAAATTCTACCGAGGTTTGAGGCTTTCGAAAGGTAAATTCTACATATCCGTCTCCTACAAAATAGCCCGAAACAGAATTTCCAGCACTTATTTTTGGAACAATATCAAATGAAGATGGATCTGTGTTTGGGTAAAAGACTTTTACCTTTCTAATGTTATAAGTGAAGTTATCAATATTTGGATGCAGTGAAAAAGTAGAGCCTGGAGTATATGTTTCTATAGTTATTCCACTAATTCCCCATCGGCTTATGTCTTTACTTCTTACGCTTCTTTTGCCTGTCCATCCACTTGAGAAGAAAGTTTTATAATTATAAGGGTTGTTGGTTCTGGCAGCACTGTAGGGAAACACAAAACCTCTGGCAGACATCGGAAATCGATCATCTTCCATAAATTTCTCTCTCACTCTACCAGAAAACATATCAGCCTGAATGTGAGAGTCTCCAATATGGAAAACACTAATTTGGCAATCTTTTTTTATCTCAAGCCTGTTGAGCTTAGTAAAGAAATTACTTAAAGCATCTGGTTGGAAATACAATAACTGGTTATCATCGTAATTGACAAAGTCATAATCCATATACCACCAGTCACCTTTCTTTTCTTGAGCAAAAGCAGATTGCACACCCGAAAATTGCAGAATGAAAATAACATTTAGCCAACAAATAATTTTTAATAGGAAATTATTCTCCATAAAAATTGATCTCTAACAGGATATCCAGTTTTTATTCAAAAAAAAGACTGATATAATTTTTTAAGAAAGCAGATTGTAAAAAAAATAGTTCTGGAATCGGAAAAATTATTGAACAATAGTGCGATTCTTATAATCTTCATAAGAACGCATTAATTCAGAATAAAGCATTTCTGCAACCAGTTTCGCTCCCCTTGGTGTAAAGTGTGTATAATCGGTGTGTCCCATTGGAGGTTCAGCATTCACCCAACTTATCATCGCGTTTTCGCCACCCATTGCCTCATATAAATCCCAGAATGCACAGCCAGCTTCAAATGCAGCCGCTTTTTGGGCATCTCTCACCAACCTTACATTTGGATAACTTTCATATGCCGTACCCTCTTTTCGAGACATATCAGAAACACCAACCACTAGTATATCCAAATCTGGATCAAGTGATTTTAAATATTTTAATTGCTTAGATAATGAATACTTATAGAAGTTATAATCATCTCTCACATTAGGTATTACATTTACCCCATACTGAATAATTAAAAACTTTACATTTAATTTTTTAAACTGCTCTCTGTAGAAACTTCTATTTATTTGAGTAAACTCAATTCCTGAGCTACCTCTCATTCCAACATTATCTAATGCAATACCTCTTTGGCAATCAAATGCAACACCATATAAATCGGGAGCACCATCGCTTTTAAACTCAAATAATGCTTTTTGAAAATTGCCATCCAACTTAAATTTCCTAGTAGCTAAATCATTTGTAACTGGCAAGTCTTCGTTTGCCACTTTTACTCCATTTAAAGTGAGGTTTAAATGAAGAGGTGATCTTTTATTTCTATAAAGAAGTGTAATTTGTTCTACTGCATTAAACCTTTTATAGGTTTTTGAATTTCGGGTAAATTGAGACCATCCAGTAAAGGGACCTGTTGGTTTAGTCTCGTAATCATATAATGAAAAATAATGCCCTAAAATACCGTAATTTTTATGTGTAGGCTGTTTCCTATCCACTCCGTATGTAGAATACCTCACCCAATTTTCACTAGCTGTTTGCCAGAAAGTCGAACTTATATCATTTACAAGTGTGAGAGGTGCTAAACCAATACCACAACCACCAAATCTTTTTTGAAATCGGTTTCTCAAATAATTACTGATACGATCGCCCTCTAACTGAGAATCTCCATAATGGACAATTCTAATTAATTCATTTTTACCAGAAAGCTCTCTTAATGAATTAAAGAAATGATCTAAGGCTTTTTGATCACCCTCAGCAAATTGGATAGGCACTTTAAAGTCTCTCAGCTTTTCTGATACATCTTCTTTATAGTTAACAGGTTTACTGCTAACTTTTTTAACACTATGTTCTTCTTGAGAATCATCTTGTTCTTCATCAACAACAGATTCTTCAAGAGCGATAATGTTAGATATATCTACCTGAGGTTTTGGTTGCCCGAAAGCATCATTCCAGGTAAAAACTTTGAGGTCTGTATTTTCTGATAACTTCAGTTTTTCAGGAGAAAGTAACATTACCAACCCTGACATGAGCCCTACATAGAAAAGTATTAATAAAATTCTTGATGGATTTACCATGTAATCAAAAAAGTTTCAGCAGTTGATTGAAAAGTATAACTGCCAAAAGTAAAAAAACTCTCTGAGATTAATGAGGAGATAATCTAAGAATAAGAATATTTTTAAAAGAAACAGAAAAACAGGTTTAGTGTTATTAAACCATTGCGGTAAGTATGAGTAAAATAAAAAGTTTACCCCATTTAAAAAGTGGGGTTAAAACTGTATAAAAATTTGAGCTATTAATTTAAGATGCAGCTCTTTTATTTAAGTATACCTGAAATCCTTCAAGCTCTTTACTAGAAATTTTACCAGAAGCCGCCGCTTTTAGGTAGCTATCTAACTCCTCAGGATTTGGAACAGCACTTTTTTTGAATATTAAAAACATACAAGTTGCTGCAACAAAACCAGTAACCCCCAAAATCAAAAGATAATAAATCATGTCGTATTAGTTAAAAAATTACAATTGATAATAAGAAAAAGTCATCTATCTCAAAAATAGAAATAGATGACTTAAAGTTCCTAATAATTGTTAATTAAAAAGACACGAAAATCTTACCTTGCATAGTTTACTGCTCTCATTTCACGAATTACAGTAACTTTTATCTGTCCGGGGTACTGCATATCCTTCTCAATTTTAGATGAAATTTCGAACGAAAGCTGGCTTGCCTCTTCGTCACTAACGTTTTCGGCATCTACCATCACCCTTAGTTCTCTACCTGCTTGCATCGCATAACACTTGTTCACCCCCTTGAAAGATAATGCCAAAGCTTCCAATTCTTCGAGCCTTTTTATGTAAGATTCCATCATTTCCCTACGTGCTCCTGGTCTAGAACCAGAGATTGCATCGCATGCTTGAACGATCGGAGCGATCATACTTTTCATTTCAATCTCATCGTGGTGAGCTCCAATAGCATTACAAACATCTGGGTGTTCTCCGTATTTTTCTGCCCATTGCATACCTAAAATTGCGTGAGGCAATTCAGATTCCTCTTCGGGAACCTTACCAATATCATGAAGTAATCCAGCCCTTTTTGCTTGCTTAGCATTAAGCCCTAATTCGGCTGCCATAGTAGCTGCCAAATTCGCTACTTCACGAGAGTGCTGCAATAAGTTTTGTCCATAAGAAGAACGGAACCTCATTCTACCTACTAACTTCACTAAAGCAGGGTGTAAACCGTGAATTCCCAAATCTATTGCAGTACGCTCACCCAATTCCATAATCTCCTCATTCATGCTCTTTCTGGTCTTGGAAACCACTTCTTCGATTCTTGCAGGGTGAATACGGCCATCAGCCACAAGTCTTTGTAAAGCTAGCCTTGCAATCTCTCTTCTTACAGGATCGAAGCCTGAGATAATAATGGCCTCAGGAGTATCATCAACAATAATTTCTACACCTGTAGACGCTTCTAATGCTCTAATGTTTCTACCTTCTCTACCAATGATTTTACCTTTTACTTCATCACTTTCGAGGTTAAAAACAGACACACAGTTTTCTATTGCATGTTCAGCAGCTGTACGTTGTACAGTAGTAAGAATTACTTTTTTCGCCTCTTTTGCCGCGCTAAGTTTAGCTTCTTCTAAAATGTTTTTCACATGTACAGAAGCTTTCGCTCTTGCCTCATCTCGTAAAGCTTCCATAAGCTGCTCACGCGCCTCGTCTACTTTAAGGTTTGATATTTTTTCGAGCTTATCAATTTGCTCTTTGCGCATTTCCTCAGCCTCAAGCATTCTTTTATCTAGCACATCTACTTGCTTTTTAATGTCCTCTCTTCTTCTCTCTAGCTCAGTTTCTTTGTTTTTGAGCATTTCTTGTTGTTTAGAAAGCGTAGACTCTCTCTCTTTCTGCTTTTTTTCTGTTTGCTTTAATTTGGCTTCAATGTTTCGCAGTTTACCTTCATTTGTGAGAAGCTGATTTTTCTTCTTATTCAGTTCATTCTGAATCTTCATTTCTTTCTCTTTAGCTTCGAGCATTTTGTCTTTTTTAATGCCTTCTGCCTTAATTTCAGCCTCTTTTAATATAATATCTGCTTTTTTCTTAGCCTCTACCTCGTACTGTTTAAGTACCTTCCTAAGTAGGAATCTACCAATAAGAATTCCTACTATTAGCGCCAAAATGGCTACTATTATAGTTGTCTCTGTCATCTCCAGAAGATTAACTTGTCATAAATTTTAACTGATAAAAAAATAATAAAACTGATAACTCAGCTCGTAGAGGAGATGTTATTGAGGAATGATTTATGGATAAAGCAAGCCTTTAGAACTAAAACTCATCTAACATATTATTCAATTGATTATTAATAGTATCAATTGATTTATTAATATGCTCATTTGCTTTCTGTTCTTTTAACTTCTCAACTTCAGCATCAAAAGCGACCATAGCTAATAAATCCTGCTTGTCATTAATTCGCATTTGTTCCTGTCTTAGTTTAAGTTTATTTTCTATTGCTTTTGCTGCTTGCCTAAGGATCTCTTCATCCTCAGGCTTTATCTTGAGAGAATAAGTTCTGTCAGCTATTTTTATTTTTATGAAAAATTCTTTCATAAATTATGGATAGATTACTTACTATACTTCCCTGCTCAGGTAAGCCAAGCAGTTATCTATTTCCTTTATATATTCATCAATTTTAGTCCTGAGTTCTTCAGCACTTAAGTCTTCTACTGCTAAGTATTGTACAATCTTACTAATTTTTGCTTTATATTGAAAATCATTTAACTTCTCATTTTGCTCTTCAAGTAAAGATTTAAGTTTTTTATTTTCAATAACAGTATTTTCATAGGCACTTTTCAATTCTTTGTACTGGTACAAAAGCGTCTCTACATTAGCAGAAAGTAGTTCAAGTTTTTTCTCGGTTTGTGAATAATCCATACCAGTTAATAATTGTTGAGTATTAATGAAATATTATCTGTTAACAGCAAATTATAAAATTTTATTCATTTAGCTCTTATCGCTATTCCAAAATACAAGTTTAATATCACATCTATCTCTTTACAAAACACTACCCATTTATTAAGCTCAAAAAGGTATTTTTTATAACAAAAAATAGCACAATTGGCACTTTTTTAACTAATTGCTAATTTTATTAGCATCAATGTTTTTATTTTGAACATTAAATATTTAATATTGAACTCCAATTAAATCCGAGCTACAGGATTAGATTACTATCACCATTATCAGAGTACTAAATAATTAACTTAACAATGAAAGAGATAAAAGTAACTTTACCAATTGTGAAGCACCATGGCCTACCTGTAAGAGTAAGGTTAGGGCTCGATCATTTTGTTTGGGAAACCCAAACAGGTATTATCTACTATACTTTTAACAAATGGTTGCTTACTGCTACATTATTCTTATTTATGGCGCTAATTTACTTTATTAAAAGTAAACCAGAACAAATTACAAGAGTTTATAATCTTGTTCAAAAAGATGGCATTTTTACTGACGAAGCAGGTGAAGTGCACGATATTGACTTTCCTTACTCAGAATTTGATCAAGTTAATAACATCACTGAGCAAAAACCTGAGAAAGCAAATCTTTCTAATGAAGAGTTGAGGTCTTCTTTTATGGAGCAAAAACACCAGCTTATTTACAGATACAAAACCACTTTTGAAGCTAATAGAGCAGAGCAACTTCCTGTAGAAGCTTTGCTAAAAATGAATAAAGAAATAAGTGAACTATTTATAAGCGAAAATCTTAATCAGTTTGATGACGAGGTTGTAGCATTTTTTAAAAACACAGATGAAATTTATAAAATAGAAACAGCCTTAATGGAACAGGCAAAATACCACATACCTGCTTCTATTAAAATGGCTCAAGCTGTAATTGCTACAAATTATGGCAAACAGGTAACAGACAACAATTACTTTAGTATTCGAGACAACGATAGCAAAGAAAATCAAAGAACTGTTACAGAATATCTCACCCAAGAGCAGATTTTAAAGTATAAAGAATTCATTATTTCTTACGAACCAACTAAATATAAAAAGCCAGATTTATTTGCTTGTAAAATCAAACAAACATTTAAAAAGTACTATTCACCTTGGGCATCTTTTAGAGATCACTCAACATACTTAACAAAGACCAACAGGTTTGCTCCTCTTTTTACACTTGGTAATAACTATAAGGAATGGGCTAAAAAACTAGGCTCGCCTTTTCATGGAGGTTTGGGCTATAGCACAAACCCAGATTACGGAAATGAACTTATTACAGTGATAGAAAAGTACAATCTTGATTTACTGGATCATTGATTTACTACAAGTAGCACTCACTTATTTTTCAAACTAACACACCTTATGTCAATTTTTTACCAGTAATGTCTTCTGAAATGAAACCTGAAATCAGATTTAAGTTACCATTAATTTCTTATCGCAATAAACCAGTTTTTTTTGGAATAAAAGGCAGTTCATTTTACGGTGAATACAATGGAGGAAATTCCATATTTATCTTTCACAGTAATGTATTAATTGCACTAGTTTGCCTCGTTCCTTTTTTCTTACTTTTCTTTGGAGAAAGGCCACAACAAGTTAAGAATGTATATACACTCGTACAGGGAAACTCGCAAGAGATTCTTAATTACGAAGATTTTGACGATGTACCTGTATTACCAGAAGATCCAGACTTTCTTTTTGATGAAGAGCTTGAAGCAGTAGAAAATGAACTCTTTCAACAAACCTCGCACGAAGAATCTAAGAGAGCCAGATTTATAAAGGAGCGCGAAAAATTGATTTACAGATTTAAGAAAAACGCAAAGCAGTGGCGATTAGAAGATATGGATAATGCGACTCTTGGTGATTTAAATAAGCAAATCTCAAATCTCTTTATTCGAATTATTCTGGATAATAGCAAGGTAGAAAAGCATGTATACAAATATTTTACTGATCCTACAGATTTATACAAATTAGAAACCGCTCTAATGGAACAAGTTAAATACCATGTACCAGCTTCTATTACACTGGCTCAGTCTGCATTAGAAACCGGATATGGAAGCAGAATTATTCACAACAATTTTTTTGGAATAAAATCTAAAGTAAAGAACAAATCTAAAAATGCGCCTCTATCTGTAACTACAGAATACTACACAGACCAAGAGTTAAAAAGAAACAAGTCTAAAGTAATTTCTAAAAAGAAGGTATATAAAAACGGTAAGTACTTTTGGCAGTGCAGAATTAAAGATCACTTTGTGGTTTACAACAATGCATGGGAATCTTTTAGAGATCACTCAAAATTCCTAAGCGAAAATGAAAGGTATCATCCTTTATTTGTTGGAGGCAAAAACTACCAAGCTTGGGCAGATAAAATTGGCTCTACAAAATACGGTGGAGTTGGTTATGCTACTTCTCCGCTATATGGCAAATTACTTAAAGGTATTATAAGAAGATATCACCTAGACCTATTAGATTATTAAAGAATAACAGAAAGCCAAGCCACTAACCAAATACTCCTTAAAATTCTATTTAATATCAATTACCAAAATTATACTTTAACATTAAACCAGTTGAATATACAGGAACTCTTTCGCTACCCATTTTTCTTATAGGCAGTTGCACATAAGGCTCAAAAGTTAAAGAGCTTTTAAAACCAATTCGTTTTTCTATACCTGCCGAAATCATTACAGTACTAAAAAGATCGAAATGTTGTAAAGCGCTATAACTTGTATGTTCTTCAACCAAGCTTAACTTTCTTAAATTAGATTCTAAAGGCAACTCAAACTTTTCTATCTCAAAATCATAATTCTCTGATAAATAAAAATAAGATGATACACCAGCGCTCACAAAATAGCGCTTACCATTGCCAGAAAAAATATTAAATGTGGTATTTAATGGAATTTCTAAAGCAATTAATTCTGCCTCTACAGTAACTAATTCAGTTTTTTCGTCGGTACTCGCTGCTACATCTGCCAAAGAAGATGCACTAAAAGAAGGTCTGGCATCATAATAACTATTAGCCAGTTCTTCTGTAGACTCATAATTTGACTGATCTGGGAAAGACTTAGAGTTAAGTTTTTTAATAATTATACCAGTAGAGAAAGTAAATCTTCTCTGAGGTAAAACATTTACTAATGCTCCTAATCCATACCCTACCTTTTTATATCCATCTACACGATTATTATTATTAGCAAACCCACTTGCTACAATACTAAAAGACACATCATTTTTTAATAGCACTTTCTCTGTTTTAGGTGCAGGTATTAAATCAAATTGATTTTCAGTATCTGCCAACTTTAACCCTAATAAATTTAAGTTAACATTCTTAATCTCCGTTTCTGAAACTTCCTTTGTTATTGAATTTGATGTAATTAGATTACTTTCTGAACTAAGAACAGCATCAACACTTTGCTCATCAGCATTTAAAGCTTCCTCAACTATTTCAGTTTCTGAATCAGTACTTGAGTTGATTCCTTGAATTACCATTTGCTGATTAGCATCAGAACTTAATTCGTTAATTCCATTTTCTTTCTCAACATCAGCTTTAGATGCAATTGAATTATTAGTATTGTCAGTTGCTTTTCTTCCGCTCTCCGAATTAACTTTTTTAATACCTTTGTTACTAATTTCCTCATTAGCTTTTGCAGGAATATCTAATTCATCATTACTATTACTCTGTAAATCAGTTTTTGAGCTACTTTCTTGAATAGCAAGTTGCTGATTGGCATCAGAACTTAAATCGTTAATTCCATTTTCTTTTTCAACATCAGGTATTGATGCAACTGAATTATTGGTATTGCCAGTTGTGTTCTTATCCTCTTTCGAATTAACTTTTTGTGAGCTTTTGTTACTAGCTTCTTCTTTACTTTTTGCAGATATTTCTAGGTCATTGCTATTTCCCTGAAATTCGTTTTGCTGATCATTACTGTCGGTTGTTTGTTTATCTGTTAATACAGACGCACTATCATCACTGTTATATGCTTGTACATCTGATTTATTAATTCCTAAAACATCAAAATATTCAACAGATACATATCCAACAGCTCCTACAGTTAAAAATAACAACAATGCCACTAAGTATCTTTTATAACCAAAGGCACTTGTATTGCCATTTAACCTAGACTTCATGTCAGCCCAGTTCCCCGAATCGAAAGGTGGCTCATAACTCGCCATCTCCTTTCTTATCTTATCTGCAAGCCGCTTATCGAACTGTTCTTGCATAATTTCTATCGTATAGTTGTTTCACCATTTCTCTTAACTTCTGCTTGGCACGAGTCAGGTTAGAACGAGACGTGCCTTCTGGAATTTCGAGCATTTCCCCTATTTCTTTATGCGAATACCCTTCTATTTCATAAAGGTTAAATACCATTTGATAATGCGAGGGTAATTCTTGCAGCAGTGACATTATTTCCTCAGCAGTTAGTCTTTCGACAATATCAAAGTCATATTCTTTTTCTTCAGCAGACGTAATTTCAGCACTGTTAATGTATTTTTTATTTGTTCTGTAATAATCAATTGCTGTATTGATAACAATTCTTCTCATCCAACCTTTAAAAGATTTACTAAAGTCGTACTTATCGAGCCTTGTAAAAACTTTAAAGAAACTCTCGTTTAAAACCTCTCTCGATTCGTCATGTGTGCCGGTGTATCTCAAAGCAATTGACATAGCATAGCCATAAAAGTGTTTGTATAACTTCTCCTGTGCAGTTGCCTTATTCTTTATGCAACCTTTTAGCATTGCCAGTTCTTTATCTGTGAGCCCGTGCTGCAAGTTTAATTCCGAGTTAAATTCTATTTCCCAATCACGCTTTAATATTAATGCATCCAATATAGTCGAATTTAAATATAAAGTACATCAATTCCCCTCTGCTATAAAATAATATTTTGAATGCAAGCTATCTGGACAGAACAATGTTATCATCAACAATCATATTAATTTATAAAAATCAATTTGACACTAATCCATTTTTTTAATCTGACACAGAGGATAATGCTTTGAGCCAGTACGAGAGTTTTACTGTTGCTGCTGCAATAATCTCAAAATAATCTGCTATTTTGTGCCCCTATGTAAATAGAAAATACAAAGAATCTTTTAAAGAGATTAAAAAAAGACATTCCTATTTGTCTTCTTAACTATTAAATTTGCATACAAACACATAAAATTTAGACAGTATGAGCCAGTTAGAGATGGTAATGCCAAAAATGGGAGAAAGCGTAATGGAGGGGACTATATTAAAATGGCTAAAACAAGTTGGCGATAGTATTGAACAAGACGAGTCAGTTCTTGAAGTTGCTACAGATAAAGTAGATACAGATGTGCCTGCACCCTTTAGTGGTGTGTTAAAGCAAATATTGGCTAATGAAGGTGATGTTGTAGAAGTAGATAAGCCAATAGCTATTATCGAAACTACCGAAACATTTAATGGTGAATCGCATAACGAGCATGAAGACGAGCCAGAAGAACAAGAATTAGTTGTAGCTAACAGTGAAGCTCAGGTAGAAGCAATAAGTAATTATCAAAATGGTGAAAGTGCTAACAATGGCTTTTACTCTCCATTAGTAATGAACATTGCAAAAACTGAAAAAATAACAGCAACTGAATTAGAGAAAATAAAAGGTACTGGTAAAGATAACAGGTTAACCAAAAAGGATATTCTTTCTTATCTGGACACTAGAACAGATGCAACTGTTGCTTCTAAAAAAACTGTAGCAGCAAAAGCTGCAAACATTACCAGCCCGATTGAAGCAACTAATATTACAAATTCTTTTTCGGGAGGTCAGGCCCAGTCTCAGTCATTAAATGGCCATCAAGAAATTATTGAGATGGATAGAATGCGTAAAATGATTGCCGACCGCATGGTTGAATCAAAACGTATTTCACCACACGTTACTTCATTTGTTGAAGCTGATGTTACCGATCTAGTAAAATGGAGAGACAAACATAAAAACGAGTTCAAGAAAAGAGAGGGTTCTTCGCTTACTTATACGCCAATATTTATACAAGCCATTGTAAAAGCACTAAAAGAATATCCTTTAGTGAATATCTCTGTAGATGGTAGTAAAATTATTGTAAAGAAAGAAATTAACATCGGAATGGCAGTAGCATTGCCAAGTGGTAACTTAATTGTTCCAGTAATTCGTAATGCAGACTATTACAACTTGACTGGTCTTGCTCTTAAAGTAAATGACCTGGCAGAAAGAGCAAGAACCAACCAACTTAAACCAGACGAACTAACAGGTGGCACGTATACCATTTCTAATGTTGGTACTTTTGGTAATGTAATGGGAACGCCAATAATTGTTCAACCTCAGGTAGCAATTATGGCAATTGGTGCGATTAAGAAAAAACCTGCTGTAATAGAAACTGATAAGGGAGATTTTATTGGTATTAGAAATATGATGTTCTTATCTCACTCTTACGATCACCGTGTGGTAGATGGCTCATTGGGAGGAATGTTTGTAAGAAAAGTGGCAGATTACCTAGAAAATTTCGATACAGATCAACAAGTATAATACTACACGCTGTAAAAAGCCTGTTAAATAGCATATAACCGTTGTTTACGAAAAGTATAACAACGGTTTTTTTTCTAAATTACAAAGTAAATTGTAACAGGGGTTACTGAAATTTTTTCAACTATTTTTTAATAATTTATGTCTTTTTTTAAAAGATACTTCTTTCCTACACTGCTGATTTTATTATTAATATCTTGTACAAAAACTGATAATCCATTTAAAGGAAGTTGGATCGGTACGGCAGAAACCAAACCTTTTCCAGAGCTACTATACCTATATAATGACTCCAGTTTATTAGTAAAAATGTTTTATTCTGGAATTGAACTACACCAAGCAAGCAACTATTCTATTGATGGAAATCAAATAAAATTTGAAGTAAATCAACCTGAGTTTAGAGGTGAGTTTGAAGGTAAGCTTGAGCAAAACATTATTAAAGGAAAATTAAAAAGTGGTGATAATATATTTGACTGCAACTTTGTAAACATCCAACCAGAAGGTCCTGAGATTGTAAGTCAATTCTCTGGTTTCTATCAATTAGGAGCAGAACACATCATTCAATTTACACCTTACGCATTAGATTTTTCTCTTACACCTCTTAGTGTAACAGATTTTAAAACAGGCAAAAAAAGAATTGCTTTTCCTCAAGGCAACAACAGTTATATTGCTGGCGAAAGAATGCTCAGCCCCTATCCAACAGACTTTGCTGTTTCTTTTGAAAAAGGAAGTGGTGATACATTAAAAGTACAATTTACTTCAGATGGAAAAACGATAGAAGGCAAACGTTTGGCCGATCTGGATAAAATAATTGAGTTCTCTGCACAAAATGATGACATTAGCTTAAAAGCAAATCTAAACCTACCAGCAAGTGAAGGCCCGTTTCCTTTAGTTGTAATCGTACATGGAGCTGGCAACCAAAGTAGAAGCAACTACACACTAGAAGATTTTGCTGCCTTATTACCTTATTACGGCATTGCTACCCTTATTTACGACAAAAGAGGTTGTGGTGAATCTGAAGGAGATTTACAAAGTGCAGATTTTGAAACACTGGGCAAAGATGTAGAAGCTCTAATAAAAGCCGCTACTGAATATACAGAAATAGATAAAAACAAAATTGGTTTAATGGGTATTGATCAGGCGGGTTACCTTATGCCTATTATTGCAAATGAAAATAAAGACATCCAATTTATTGTAGGTATCTCCACACCTATTCTCGGTATGCAAGAACAGGAACTCCATGCCTGTGCCATGCGAATGGAAAGCGATGGCTTTGCTGAAAGTGATATAAATGCTGCTTTAGAATATCAAAAAACAATGTTTGCCTACCTAGGTGGAAAAATTGATTCTGTTCAATTCCAAAATGCATCTGATGAAATGGCAAAAGAAGCTTGGAGCGATTATGTAACATCATTCGATAAAAAAGAATGGATTAATTGGTGGAGAAAAAATTATCATTTTTCACCTTTAGAGCCGCTGAGCAAAATAAACATCCCAACTTTTATGAGTTATGGTGGCCAAGACCAACTCACAAATCCAGAAGAAAATCTTGCAGAACTAAGCAAAATACTTTCGGGAGAGGAACACCAACACAAAATCTACCCTAAAGCAAACCACTTTATGTACATTGCCGGAAACAGAGGAGACTTTCAGCTAACAGAAATTAAAGGTTATCCGGAAGGTGTATTTAATGAAATAAATGAATGGATTGCCGAAAAATTTGGTTTGATTGGTTCAGAATAAATCTTCTGATAGTTTAAATTTTTCTTAAACGCTTTTACTTTCACCAAATATTAGAAAGTAGTTTTGTTGTATGATATTCAAAACCAAAGGCATAGTTCTCAACTTTGTAAAATTTAGAGAAAGCTCCATTATTGTTAAGATTTATACCGAGAAATTCGGACTAAAAACTTATATAGTAAATGGAGTGAGAAGTAGTAAGGCAAAAGCTAACAAAATTGCCTATTACCAGCCTTTGTCTTTGCTAGAATTAGTAATCTACAACAGAGAAAACAGGGATATTAATAGAATTTCTGAAGTTAAAATTGAAATTCCTTACCAACACATCCCTTTTGATCATAAGAAAAACTTAATGGCGATTTTTATTACTGAGGTTTTAACTAAAGCCGTAAAAGAAGAAGAAAGCAACGAAGACTTGTTTAACTTTCTAAGATCGAGTTTTATGTTTTTTGATCAGTTGCAAAACGATTTCGAAAACTTTCACATTCAATTTCTTATCAAGCTCACAAATTTTCTTGGCTTTGCTCCTCATAAACCTTCTGAGTTGGGTAATTATCCGGGAGCATCAGACATTAAAGATGAAGCTTTTTTTAAAGTGCTAGAAAAATTATTTTATTCTCAGTACGATCAATTTATAGAAACAAGCGGAAGTTTTAGAACAGCCATGCTTGAATATATTACTAAATTTTACCAATTTCATATCGAAGGATTCGGCGAAATAAAATCTCTCAACATCATTAAAGAATTACATTAATTACTAGATTTACTCAATTTACTATCGATGTTTACGTAAACTTGTAGTAACTTTTAGAATCTGATGAAGGTAATCGATACTACAAAGTATTTTTTAGCGGGCTTATTTATTACTGTACTTTTTTACTTTTCAATTAATTCTCAACTGGAAAAAATTGGTGCAATAGCTCCCAGTTCAGAACAATCTGATAAGAGTAACCCTACTTTTTCAGCTGGTATTTCTGAAGCTGAACTGGCACGTCTAATCGCAAAATCTCCAGAAGTACATGAGTATTATTCTTTTGATAATGAAGGATTGAATATTTATGCCAGCCCAGAAGACAAAACCCTAAACAAAGCGGAGTGCAAGATTTATTACGAAGAGTTTGCTGTATTTAATAGACTTTTTAAAGCAGCTGATATTGAAACCTTAAAAGCGATTTACTCTCAAAAAGATACTTCTCGCATCGATCTCGAACATTATAATGGTTACTTCTCAGAAAATGATTACCAACACATAGATGGAAGTTTACCTTTATCAGGAATAAAAATCGCCCTAGATCCCGGCCACATAGGTGGAGATATGGAAATGGCAATTTTAGAAGGAAAATATGTACGCATTAGTAAAGATAAAGGCAAAACAGTAAGTGAGTTTAACGAAGGAAACATTGCCCTAGAAACGGCACAGATACTAGCTAAAAAGTTGATTGCTTTGGGGGCAAAAGTAATGTTATCCAGAGATAAAAAAGGTGTAAGTGCTTTTAACTCAACTTACGATGAATGGCTACAAAACGACTTTGAAACTGCTTTAAAAATAGAATTAGAAGCAGATAACATCGATCAAAAACAATATACCTTCCTAAAAACCAAAGCGGATAAGAAAGAAATATTCCATGATTTTTTTAAAGGATTAGAAATAAAAGAAAGGGCAAGAAAGATAAATGGCTTCCATCCAGATTTGTGCATAGTAATGCATTATAATGTAGATGAAGAAAATTACTGGCAAAGAGACAGAGAGCAAAACCTAATGACCTCAACAGCACAAAATTACTCTATGGTTTTTATGCCAGGTGCATTTCTCGCTAACGAATTAGGCAAGGTAGAAGAAAGAATTCAACTATTAAGATTACTAGTTACAAATGATGTTGTAGCTTCTATGAAGCTTTCCAGCTTTGTTGCAGAAGAGTTTACAAACACCTTAAAAGTACCAGCCATTAGCCCATATTCAGAAATGGGCTATATTAAAAGGGTTTCAGTGTTTACAGGCACTCCCGGCGTATTTGCAAGAAACCTCGCTCTTACCAGAATGATTCATGCGCCTGTTTGCTATGGCGAACCGCTTTGCCAAGATAATGACAAAGAATTCCAGCAATTGTCAAATGCTAATAAGAGCAGAATAAAAGAAGTAGCCGATGCTTATTTTAATGGTATAATCAAATACTTTAAAAGGCCTGTTTAATAAAACATCGAGTACTGCTATTGCTTAAGAGTTTTTATAGCTATCAATCACATACTGATAAATCTTGCCTGAGACTTCTGCCATTTTCTCTATGCTTGCATCTGGGTTTTCTAGATTCTTAGAGAGTAACACCAAAACATATTTTTTACCATCTGGTAACATTACAATACCTGCATCGTGTCTCACTCCTGTTATCGAACCAGTTTTATGAGCTACTTTCACATCAGCCGGTAATTTGGCTGGAATCATCTCATTATAATATTGATCTAGCAAAACCTCAATCATTTTATCATTAGACTCTCTGCTTAAAACTTCAGCATTTGCAATTTTTTCGTACAAAACCATCATGTCGTAAGCAGTTGTGGTATTGCTCATCCCTTTCTCAAAAGCTTTTAAATCTTCTACTCCTCTTAAAACCTGAATGTATGGCGCACCCAAATCTCTCATGGTTTGAGTCACATTTTTAGCTCCTACTTTCTCAATAATCAGATTTGTACCCAGATTACTACTTTTAATAATCATTTTGTACATCACATCATAAAGTGGTAAAGAGTCGCCAATCATTTGATAGAGTTCATTCTCAGAGTCATCTTTAATTACATACTCACTGCTATCTACAATGCTGTAAAAATTATTTTTGATTAGAATAGAATCTGTTAAAGCTAATTTGCCAGCTTCTACTTGCTTAAAAACTTCAAACATAACAGGAGTTTTCATGGTACTGGCAGCATGAAACTCTTCGGTTACATTAATTAAGATAGAATCCTGAGGATTGAACAATGGAAGAAATGCCAAAGCAAAATCACCTTTTTCAGCATTAAATATTTCCTGAATCTCTGCTTTAAGCTGATCTTTAGTAGTGGTGCTTTCTTTTATTTTTCCACAAGAAAAAGTAAATAGAAGTAAAATAGAAAAGAGGTATAAGTTTCTCATATAAATTAAATTTTATGGAAACTTATTTAATTATATATTTATCTGGGTAGCGTTTTGAGTATTTTTTTCATGATATGCACAAATTGCTGCTGCTCATCTGGGTTGAGTGTGGTTCTAATATGGAGCGAAAAAGCCCTGTAAATTTTATTTTCGGCTTCTATAAGTGTCTTCCCTTTATCTGAAAGATGTAAATTATAGCTCCGCTGGTCGTCTTCAGACTGTACTTTAATAATGTACCCCTTATCTACCAGTTTATTTACAATAGCAGAAACCGAAGGCTTGGTAATCTGCAAAGCATCTGCTAGTTCTGTAAATGTAGGGTTTTCCATACGACTTATCAGATCAAGATAAAAATACTGTTTAATCGTAAGCTTGGAAAATTCATCCTCACTCAAAACACCCTCTTTATTCTCTTTAGTAGAGTTTGAAATAAAATCAATAATCTCAAAAAGTAATTTCTCAATTTCCATTGCTAAAAGGCTTCACCTACATTATCTGTCAGATTTGGTGCTACTGTTTGGTCAACAGTCAATTTATTTTAGAGTTTGATACCAATAATTCACCTAACCTGAAGCTATAGACACATGTTTAATCTAATAGGCTTAAATATAATACTAATTGTGTTTTTTTAATGAGTATTTTATGCAGAATCGCTTAATAATTCTCATAAATAAAAGCCAAATTAAGTCTAAATCAGAAATATTAAATCTTTATTCAACCCTCAATCACTTTTGCTGGGAAATCTGAATGATATTTTTTTTAACTTTGTTTTTTCAGTCTAATATATATTTTTATTCATGAAGAGAGATCAGCAAGTTTTTGACATTATTCAAAAAGAATATAACAGGCAAAAGTCTGGCATTGAATTAATTGCCTCAGAAAACTTTGTGTCACCACAAGTAATGGAGGCAATGGGAAGTGTAATGACCAACAAGTACGCTGAAGGTTTACCAGGAAAGCGCTATTATGGAGGTTGTGAAGTAGTTGATCAGACAGAGCAACTGGCAATTGATCGCTTAAAAGAATTATTTGGTGCAGCTTGGGCAAACGTACAGCCTCACTCAGGTGCACAAGCGAATGCAGCAGTTATGCTTGCAGTTTTGCAACCTGGCGATAAAATTTTAGGTTTCGACCTATCTCACGGCGGACACTTAACGCACGGATCACCTGTAAACTTTTCAGGTAAATTATATGAGCCACTTTTTTACGGAGTAGAAAAAGAAACTGGTGTAATTGATTGGGATAAAGTTGTAGCCCAAGCGAGAAAAGAAAAACCAAAGTTGATTATTTGTGGTGCTTCAGCTTATTCAAGAGATTGGAACTACGAAGCCCTAAGAAAGGTTGCTGATGAAATAGGAGCATTATTACTTGCAGATATTTCTCACCCTGCTGGCTTAATTGCCAAAGGTTTGTTAAATGACCCGCTTAAATATTGCCACATTGTAACCACAACCACACATAAAACTTTAAGAGGACCAAGAGGTGGTGTAATTATGCTAGGAGAAGATTTTGAAAATCCATTCGGCATAAAAACTCCAAAAGGTAATCTTAGAATGATGTCTTCATTACTTGATTCAGGTGTGTTCCCAGGTACTCAGGGTGGACCACTTGAGCATGTTATTGCAGCTAAAGCAGTAGCATTTAGTGAAGCACTTTCAGACGAGTATGCTACTTATGTAAAGCAAGTAAAATTAAATGCAGATGCTATGGCAAATGCATTTTTAGCAAAAGGTTACGATCTTATCTCTGGCGGTACTGATAATCACCTAATGCTGATCGACCTTCGCTCAAAGGGCTTAACTGGTAAAATCGCTGAAAACACATTAATTAAGGCAGATATTACCATAAATAAAAACATGGTTCCTTTTGATGATAAGTCTCCGTTTGTAACTTCAGGCATGAGAGTGGGAACTGCTGCAATAACTACTCGTGGCTTTAAAGAGCAGGATATGCAAAAAATTGTTGACCTGATCGATCAAGTATTGAGTAACCACGAAAACGAAAGTAAAATAAACGAAAGTAAAAAATCTATAAATGAATGGATGATTCAGTATCCACTATTTAACGGATACGAAAAAGAATCTGCAACTATTGTAGCGTCTTAATCAGACATTTTCATCATTTTCAATTGGTGTATTTATGACAAGGAATCAGGATTTAATTGAAAAAGCTGGCGATAATTTACCAGAAATTCCAAATGGAGAAGAAGAAGGTATGTCGTTTCTGGATCATCTGGAAGAATTACGTTGGCATCTTATAAGGGCGGTAGGTTCTATCGTTGTTTTTGCAATAATAGCGCTAGTATCAAAATCATTTGTATTTGGTACAATTATACTAGGACCATCAAAACCTGATTTCCCTACATATAAAGCACTTTGTAAACTGTCTGACTTGATACATTCTGATGCTCTTTGTATCAATGAAATTACTTTTGAGATACAAAACAGAACCATGACAGGTCAGTTTACGATGCACCTTCTTGCCTCAGTTATCATAGGGTTGGTTTTGGCCTTCCCCTATGCTTTCTGGGAAATATGGAGATTTGTAAAACCTGGTTTATATGAAACAGAGCAAAAAGTAACCAGAGGCGCTACATTCTTTGTAACCATACTTTTCCTTACAGGTGTATGCTTCGGATATTTTGTATTATCTCCGCTTGCAATCAACTTCTTAACAAATTATCAAGTTGACCCAAGTATTTTAAATGAGATAGACCTTACCTCATATGTTTCTACCATTGCCATGATGGTACTTGCCTGCGGGTTGATGTTTCAATTACCAATGGTAGTATTTTTCCTTTCTAAGATTGGAGTTGTTACTCCAGAACTGATGAAAGAATACCGAAAACATGCTTTTGTAGTTATATTAGTAGTAGGTGCAGTAATAACGCCTCCAGATCCTATTACACAGATTTTTGTAGCACTTCCTATATTTTTCCTTTATCAGGGAAGTATTTATGTTTCGGCTAGAGTACACAAAAGAGCTGCTAAGGAGGAAGAAGAGGCACTGATTAGACTTGATCAAAGTGAAAACCTTTAAAATAAGGTAATTTTTTATGATTGATAAATTCTCACATATCAGAGCTGTTTTTGTAATAGTTGCACTGGTTTTTACAGTGAAGCTTTTCCACATCCAAGTTTTTGATGATAACTATAGAAAAACGGCTGATAATAACATTATCCGTACAATTGTAAAATATCCTTTACGCGGGATGATCTACGATAAAAACGGTAAACTGATTGTTAGAAACAGACCAGTTTTCGACTTAATGTTTTCGTCTAGAGAGCTTGATGTAAAAGACACAACCCAGTTTTGTGAGTTTTTTAATATCGATAGAGAATACCTTAGAACTAAGCTTGAAGAAGCAAAGAAAAGAAGAGGTCAACCAGTTGCTTTAGTAAAACAACTTTCTGTTCTTGACTTTGCTCGTATTGAAGACAGGCTTAATGAGTTTCCCGGCATTTATATTCAAGAAAAAACTTTAAGAGATTATCCACAAAACAGCATGGCTAATATTATTGGCTATGTAAAAGAAGTGGATAAAGATTTTCTAGACTCTGAACAAGGTAAAGGTTACAGACAAGGCGACTTAGTTGGAAAAAGTGGATTAGAAAGACAGTATGAACCTGTATTAAAAGGTAAAAAAGGCGTCAGCTTTGTAATGACCAATGTTAGAGGTATTCAAAAAGGAAAATTCCAAAATGGAAATTTTGATACTTTACCTCAAGTTGGCAAAGACCTTTATACCGGTATTGAACTTGACCTTCAAAAATATGGTGAGAAATTAATGCAGAATAAAAAGGGAGCAATTGTAGCGATTGACCCTTCTACTGGAGAAATTCTTACTATGATTTCTGCTCCATCTTATGATCCTAACTTATTAACTGGTGAAGGAAAAAAAGCGAGCCAAAACTTTCTAGAATTAATTAGAGATCCATCTAAACCTCTGTTTAACAGAGCAATACAAGCTGCTTACCCTCCGGGCTCCACACTTAAAACAGTAATGGCACTAACTGGCTTAGATAATAAAGCATTAGACACCATTACCACTATATTTTCGTGTGATAAGTCTCTAGTGGGTTGCCATAATCATGTATCTCCATTAAATGTTTTTGGTTCAATCCAGCATTCGTGTAACCCATTCTACTTTAAGGCATTAAGAAAAATAATTTTAACAGGGAAGAGTAGCGATCAAAGAGAAGATACAAGAATTGGCTTACAAGCTTGGCACGATAAGCTTGGTGAGTTTGGGCTTGGCCATAAAACAGGAGTTGATTTACCTTTCGAAAAAAATGGTTTAATTCCTTCTCCAGCTTATTACGATAAAAATTATTACATAAAAGAATGGCGTTTACCAAATGTCTATTCGATAGGTATTGGACAAGGCGAGGTATTAGTTACACCCGTTCAACTTGCTACACAAGCATCTGCAATTGCTAACAGAGGTTGGTATTACACTCCTCACTTAGTAAAACAAATTGGTGATAGTACTTTACAGTACGACAAACAAGTAGTAGACATTGATAAAGCTTATTTCGATTATATCGCTCGAGCAATGTCGCAGATTTATACTGCCAGTTTAGCCAAACACCCAGATATTGTAATTTGCGGCAAAACTGGAACAGCTCAAAACCCACATGGCGAAGATCACTCAGTATTTATGGCTTTTGCACCATTAGATAACCCCAAGGTTGCGATTTCTGTTTATGTAGAAAATGCAGGTTTCGGAGGCAGCTGGGCAGCCCCTATTGCAAGTTTAATGATTGAAAAATACCTAAAAGGAGAAATTGATCAGAAACGTGTGTGGCTCGAAAATTATGTTTTAGCTGGTGATTTTATGAATGTGCAGTAACTTTGCATGAATGTTAAATGCAAATCCAGATACACCCTAAGGTAAGCTTGATTATTTTACTAGCCAACAAATAAAACATTATGCAAAACAATTTAATAAGATTTTTACTTATATTATTAGTGCTGAGTGCCTGTAAGTCAAATCAGATCGCTAGTAATACTCCTTTTTCAGATAATATTAACATTTATAGGGTAAAACCCGTAATAGAAGATACAACTGTTAATGAAAATCAAAATACTTCTCTAGCAAACAAAGAAGAAGTAAAAGAAAAGCCAGCTCCAAATCCGGAACTAGATATCAATTACGACTTAGACCAATCGGCAGTTCTTCTTGCCCAAAGAAATCGAAGAATTTTAGAAGAACAAGGGATTGTTGGCTATACTATACAGGTTTACTCAGGAACCAGCCGGGGTAAAGCCGAAGATATAAGAGATGAGCTTTTAGTAAGGTTTGACGAAAAGACGAAAAGAGCTTACGACAGACCTAATTACAAAGTGAAAATTGGAGAGTTTCTTAATAAGATGGAAGCTTACGAACTTTTCCTTTTGCTAAAAGACGACTACCCACAAGCTTTAATTATTCCAGATATGATAAAAGTAGATATGGATAAATATCTGCTCGAAAGCGAGAAAAAACGCTAAAAGTCACCTTTATTTTTGGAATTATCAATTTTTTTTATTCATTAAATTAACGAATTATTAACATAACCGCTGAATTTCGGTAGAAAAATAAACCATATAAGTATTATGCTCAAAGAAAACTTTCAAGAATTCGAGAATCAAGAGGTAATTGACTCAGTAGTAGACCACCTTAGAAGAAAAGGTTTTGACAAAATTAAAGTAGACGCTGGAGAATTTGATAGACCATCTACTTTAACAAGAAGAGAAACCGGAGAAGAATTTGTACCAAATATCACAGCTTTTAAAGGTGCAGGCAAATGCTACTTTGAATTTGTGGAAAGAAAGAAGCAAGTACAGAAAAAATTGATAGAAAAATGGAGTTTATTATCAGCTTTTGCCTCATTTAAAGAAGGTAAGTTGTTTTTAATCGTTCCAAACGGTAAGCTTAGTTATACTCAAAGGCTATTAAAAAACAACGATAATATAGATGCTGATATAATGCCATTAAAAATCATTCAATAAAATAAAGGGTTTAACTTAGTTAAACCCTATTTTTTTCCCTTCCCAGCCGTTTTTGTCAATTTCATCAACAGCATCCATTACTTTATCTTTTAATTTTTCTTTAAACTCATCTAATCTTTTGCCTAGTTCATTATCTGAGCTACCAATAATCTGAGCAGCAAGAATACCAGCATTTCTCGCACCATCTAAAGCAACAGTAGCAACCGGTACACCAGCGGGCATTTGTAAAATAGACAATACAGAATCCCAGCCATCAATAGAGTTTCTAGATTTAACAGGTACACCAATTACAGGAAGACTAGTTAGAGAAGCAACCATACCAGGCAAGTGTGCAGCACCACCTGCACCAGCAATAATAGCACTTATACCATTTTTCCTCGCATTCTTAGCATATTCATACATACGCTCTGGAGTTCTGTGAGCAGAAACAATTGTTACTTCAAAATCCACATCTAGTTCTTCTAAAACATATGCAGCTTCAGCCATTACTGTTAAGTCTGACTTACTCCCCATTATAATTCCTACTTTTCCCATTTTACCCTCAGTTTTTGATGAAAATATGATTTAGCAAATATTTCTTATTATAAAATTTATATCAGTTTTAGCATTAAAATCCAACTACATTGCAAATGTATGCTGTTATTTAATAAATTAAATCTTATTTTGGCTATAATTATCTGACTATAACACATGATATAGAGAATAAATTTATATGGAATTAACTCCGGAAACTATAGAAATCATTTTTGGTTTTTTAGTTATCATGGTCGCTTCTGACAGAATATCACATTTTTTTCCAAAAATAAAGCTACCGCTAATTACAGGTTTGCTTATTACAGGAATAATTACCGGCCCATACATACTAAATCTGATACCCAAAAGAGCTTCACACGACCTTTTATTCATCAATGAAACAGCTTTAGCATTTATTGCTTTTGCAGCTGGTTCAGAATTATACCTAAAAGAACTTCGCAGTCGCTTTAGAAATATAGTTTGGATGACTTTTGGGCAATTTGTAGTAACATTCGTTTTGGGAGCTTTTGCGGTTTACTTTCTAGCAGATCTAATCCCATTTATGAGACAAATGGGACATGGTAGCAAACTTGCAGTTTCAATTTTAGCAGCAACTATTTTTGTTGCAAGGTCTCCTTCTTCTGCAATTGCTGTAATAAACGAAATGCGGGCTAAAGGGCCATTTACGCAAACCTCATTAGGTGTAACTGTACTCAAAGATGTTTTGGTAATTATTCTATTTGCTGTAAACTTCTCATTAGCAGGCGCATTTATAAGTAATTTACCTTTCGACATTATGTTGTTTGGTGTTCTAATAGCCGAATTACTCTTATCAGGATTTATTGGTTATTCTCTTTCAAAAGCTATTGAGTTAATTTTAAAAACCAGATGGCTTATTCAACTAAAAGCCATATTACTTTTAGTTTCAGGCTACTGTATCTACTTACTATCTCACCTGATACAACATTATACACATCTAAACTTTGGAATAGATGTACATCTTGAGCCCTTACTTATTTGTATAATCGCCAGCTTTTTAATCACAAATTACAGTAAAAATAAAGCTGAGTTTTTTAATATCATTCATAAAACTGGACCTCTTGTATACATCGCTTTCTTTACACTTACAGGAGCTACCATGTCGCTAGATATATTGGCTAAAGTCTGGTCTATCGCATTATTATTATTTGCAATAAGACTCGTTTCGTTGATTATCGGAGCTTTTGTTGGTGGAACTTTGGGAGGAGAACCTTGGAGCATAAATAAAATTAGCTGGATGCCTTATGTAACGCAAGCAGGTGTCGGAATTGGTTTAGTAACAGAAATTGCCAATGAATTTCCAGCATGGGGTAATGAGTTTGCTACATTATTAATCTCAGTAATTGTATTGAACCAAATAGTAGGACCACCATTATTTAAATGGGCTATCGTACACTTAAAAGAAGATCACGTAAAAGCTACTGGCCAACACTACGAAGGTGTAAGAGATGCCATTATTTTTGGCTTAGAAGGAAAATCTGTTGCTTTGGCGAGGTTGCTCAAAAAAAATGGCTGGGAAGCAAAAATTGTCACCACCATCTCTAATCTAGATTTAGCAAATACTTCTGATGTAGATATTAGAATTGTACCCGCAATTACTAAAGAAGTAATGGATGAGTTAGAAGCTGATGAAACTGAAGTAATTGTTACCATGCTTTCTGACAAGGAAAACTACCGAATTTGTGAACTAGCTTATGAGTATTACGGCACTAAAGATTTAATTGTGAGAATAAATGATCGAAAAAATCTAGATCATTTTCATAAGCTTGGTGCAAGAATAGTTGATCCATCTACGGCTATTGTAAGTTTGATGGATCAGTTTGTTAGGTCTCCCACAACTACTTCTTTACTATTGGGTATGGAAGAAGGGCAAGGAACCGCGGAAATTGAAGTTTCTGACCCTCAACTTCACGGAGCATTTCTAAGAGACTTAAGACTACCACCAGATACGATTATTCTTTCTATTAGAAGGGGAAATCAGATAATTGTTTCACATGGGTACACCCGTTTGAGGCTTCAAGATTTGGTAAACGTAGTAGGCTCAATGGAAAGTTTAGAAATAGTAAGGTTAAGATTTGAAAGAGGATAATCTTAACCTTACTACAACATATTTTTTAATTCAATTTAGAAAAATAAGCTTCTAATTCTTTAATCTCATAATCAAAACCACCTGATAGAATAGGAAAACGACACCACGTTTTAGGATCGAGGTTTTTATCGTCTAAATGAAACGATGGCGCATAACGCTCTCTTTTCCATTGATTTCGGCACCATAATCTATAAAACCTGATTACCCAGTCTTTCAATTGCAATCTATTATACTGAGGAAATTGATTGAGTAACAATTGGAAACTTTCTAAAGGCATTTTTTTATCTCTAATTGCAGCTTCTTCAATAGCATCCAGCAAATCATACGGCATTAAGTCATCTTCATCAGTTTGTTTAGATTCTGCTGGTCTTAGCTCTGCAGTCGGTTGCTGTTCATTAATTGCCTTTAAGGCAGGAATCTTAATTTCCCCTTGTATACCTTCATTTTCAAGCCATCTTAACCAACTTCTCAAGAATGCTTTATCAATACCGGCAATTGGGCTTAAACCACCGCTAGTATCACCATCCATAGTCGCATAGCCAACCGCAGCTTCTGAACGGTTACTAGTTGACAACAATAAAGCACCATTGATATTTGCCAACATCCAAACACTTGGAGCGCGAACCCTCGCCTGAATATTTTGAAGTGCAATATCATCAGTCTCCCAACTAAGTTGTCGTCCTAGTTTTTCAGAAATAATATTTGTATAACCTTTAAATATTTTATTTACATCCAGTTCAAGATGTGTCGCATTGATGGCTTTAGCTAAACCCGAAGCTGCATTTCTGGTTATACTTCCACTATTTTCTGTAGGTTGGTAGGCAGTAGTAATCATTCTAGCTGCAATTTCTTCTGCTGTTTGGCAATCTTGAATTTCTTTAAAGTAGCCCAGTTTTGCTTTATATTTCTCAAGTCCAATACTTTCAATACCAAACCTGATCATCATAGAACAAATTGAAGCAATAGCAGCAGAATCTGCTCCACCACTTAATGAAATTACAAATCCCTTAGAGTAACTTTTGCGCATGTAATCAAATAAACCCAAACTTACTGCACGCGTAAATTCTTCTTCTTTTATATGTGAACTTGCTTCCCAAGGTTTATCTTCATTTTCAGATTCTTCTGGCAAAATCTCAGGAAAGCTAAAAGAAGATTCTACGCAAATATCTGTGAGGTCTGCAAACTTAAACTGTACACTACTTTGCGCTTGTTTCACTCTGTTATCTTCAATATCAATAACAGCGGCAGTCAGCCTTACATCATCAAAGATTAACCTTTCACCTACTGCTTTTAATTCTCCCACACTTGCGATTAGTGTTCCAGCATCATAAATAGCTCTACCGGCTTCATTTCCAGACATATTAGCATACACATATGCACAACCAAAAGCACGAGAACCTTCTAACACAAATCTCTTTCTTACTTTCAGTTTATCAAATGCAAAGTGGCTGGCACTTGGATTTAAGATAATATCTATACCGTATTTATGAAGTTTAACTCCCGGTCTGCTAGAAACCCAAGCGTCTTCACAAACTTCAAAGCCTATCTTAATATCACCCAGTTTAAAGAATATATCTCCGAATGGATAAGTCTTCTCTCCTATCTTAATTTTGGAAACATTATTTTCTGGCCATGGAGTAAACCATCTTGGCTCATAATGTATGCCATCTCCCGGAAGGTATTGCTTAGCAACAAAACCAAGAATATCCTTATTAGCTATTAAACAAACTGTATTGAAAATATGATTCTGATACATCATAGGCAAACCAACTGAAACTACCATATTTTCAGTTTCAGGAACAATTCGCTCAAGCATTTTTAGAGCTGTAGCATGAACACCCGGTGCATAAAAAGCATCTTCACAACCGTAACCAGTAATACACAACTCTGGCAAACAAAGAATACTTACTTTTTTAGACCTCCCTATTGCTATCGCATCTAATATATTTTTCAGATTATGCTCCCAATGAAGTGGAATCTGATTAAGTGTTACTCCCCCTAGTTTTATGAGCTTCATGTAAAATTATTTACTAATGAGATTGATAACTGATGAAAAATATTACAAAGGTATTATTTAACTAACAACAAGTATAAGTAAATAATCCTTGTCCATCTTATTAAAAAAATTGATGTATAGATACAAAGAAAGGGGGATTGAGTAAATTTTTTAGATAAAAAAATAAAATTTTGGCAAAGAGGGTTTACCTTTTTTTTATATGGATATAGATACTATGAAAATACGATCATAATAAGTAATGTTTGGAGACAGTCCCCTGCTTTTGGCAGGGGATTGTGTATTTATAAGGGTTTGTATTTTTTATGAGTGAATCTCTATTAACCTTCAAAGTTGAGATATAAAGTGACTTTGTGGGTAGTCATTCTATCGAGATTATTAGTGTAAATATTGTCATTAGACTTTAGCATGTTAACTAAGCCATGAGAAAAACGTAACTCAGGAGCGAAGTTAAAGAACTGCATATAGGAATCTAGTCCTATACCATAAGATACTTCCAGATTATAATTGTTTAAGCCTAAACTTCGTGGGTCTTCTCCGCCTTTCTTACCACCTACACCCACAGCACCAGTTAAACCTCCAATTAAGTAAAATCTAGCATTCTTCCTTCTTAGAGACTTATACTTAAACATAATTGGCAACTCTAAAAAAGTAGTCGCATTATCAATTTGTACCAACTCTGTCGAACCTTCAGAAAGGTCACTCCCATCTGAACCAGCCACTTGATCTGCATCAAATGAATAGTCTACTGAATGAGCATAGAAAGACACATTCGGAAGCAAACGAATATCCCACAGTTCATTCCCTAAAGAATAATTAACAATGAATCCTAAAGAGAAACTCATATGTCTATTAGGAGATATCGCTACTACGCTATCTAAACCCTGAGCAAAATGTTCAGAATATGTTGCATTGAGGTTAGAAGAGAAAATACCAATCTGGAAACCATAGTGCATCTTTTTATTGTCGTAATTCATTCTTCTGAGCGTAACAGTCCTATTATTTGACTGAGCAAATAGCTGAGTGGAAGATGCTATTACAATTAAAAAGATAACTAATCCAGTTACTTTTTGGCTACGTAAATTGAACTTATCCCAAATGTTAAAGGTCTGCATTTTACTGATTTATAGCCTAACTTATCCAACTTGTCTGTAAAAGCTTTTCCGTATGGAAATTCCTGAACAGATTCAGGTAAATAGGTATAAGCGGCTTGGTCCCTAGAAATAATTTTGCCTATTAGAGGCAAAATGTTTTTAAAATAGAAATTGTAAAGTTGCTTATAGGGAAAAACGATTGGTTTAGAAAATTCAAGTACAACTAAAGTGCCATTATCTTTTAGAACTCTATGTATCTCTGCAAGCCCTTTTTCAAGGTTTTCGAAGTTTCTAACGCCAAATGCCACCATTACAGCATCAAAACTATCATTTTTAAAAGAAAGATTTTCAGAATCGCCTAATTGAAGTTCTATTTTATCTTCTAACTTAAGTTTCTTTAACTTTTTGCGACCATACTCCAACATTCCTTCAGAAATATCAACACCAGTAATTTTATCTGGTTTAATTGACATGGCCTCTATAGCAAGGTCTCCAGTTCCAGTTGCAACATCTAGAATTGTCTTTGGCTTTTCTGCTTTTAATATTTTAATAGCTCTTTTTCTCCAGTAAATATCGATTCCCATACTTAAAAAGTGATTTAAGAAATCGTACTTATGAGAGATATTGTTAAACATCTCAGCGACTTGTTGCTTTTTTCCAGATGCCGCTTCTTTATAAGGAACTACTGCCATTGTTTTAGTTTTTAACTTGCCAACTTATCGTTCGCATAATTGGTTTTAATTCAGGCACTCTTTCAACAAGAGTTTAACAGATTAGGTTTCTATTAACCTCACCTAATTTGTAGAATGCAAATTTGCTAAAATTTCTTTAGATCAACTAATCGGTATTTTTTAGAATATCCCAAAAATAAAAAAAGACAGACTTAGCAGCCTGTCTTCCTTAAGTTTATATTTTCATGAATTAACAAAATTCATCAAAAACCGCTTTTAAGTGATTACCAATCATTTCTGCAGAACGACCTTCGATATGGTGCCTTTCTACAAAATGAGCCAATTTTCCATCTTTAAATAAAGCAATAGATGGAGAAGATGGAGGATATGGCAATAAGAATTCTCTTGCTTTTTCAGTTGCTTCGAAATCTACACCAGCAAATACTGTAGCTACAGTATCTGGTTTTTTATCAGATATTTCTAAGGCAAATAAAGCTCCTGGTCTGGCAGTACCTGCCGCACAACCACATACAGAGTTTACAACTAAAAGTGTAGTACCTTCTTCTTTTTCAAGTAATTCGGTTACTTCGTCAGCAGTTGTAAGATCTTTAAACCCTTTTGAAACCAATTGTTGTTTCATTGGAGCGGTTAAGTGTTCCGGATACATATGAAATAAATTTAGATTTGTACAAATTTGAATATATAAATAGCGTATTATTTTTACATAAAACCAAGTTCTAGTTTGGCCGCTTCAGACATCATGTCTTGCGTATAAGGTGGATCAAAAGTAAGTTCTACAGTTACTTCGCTTACACCATCAATATTTTTAATTCTAGTTTCAACTTCACCTGGAATTTCTTCTGCAGACGGACATGCCGGCGAGGTGAGCGTCATTAAAACATAAACATTGTTTACAGGAAACACACTGATTTCATAGATTAGCCCTAGCTCATAAATATCAACAGGAATTTCTGGGTCGTAAACGGTCTTCACCGCGTTTACAACTTTTTCTTTTAATTCTTTATCTGTCATTTTACTTAAGTTTTCAATTTATTAGTTTGAGAATTTTGCTTTATAAGCAAGCGCATACATTTTCATTTGTTTGATCATGGCTGTTAAACCATTTGATCTTTGCGAGCCTACTAACTGTCTCATTCCTATTTTATCAATAAAGAACAATTCAGTGTTTATAATTTCATCGGGTGTTTTCTCATTAAGCACCCTAATAAGCAAGCTTATCAAACCTTTAGTAATAGCCGTGTTACTGTCAGCATTAAATACTACTTTACCATCTTGGTATTCTGTAACTAACCATACTTTCGATTGGCAACCTTTTATTATATTCTCTTCAACTTTAGCTGATTCTTCAAGTTCAGGAAGCTTTTCACCTAATTCCATGATGTAAAAGATTGTACTTTCACGATCACCTCCTAATATTGAAAATTCGTCTATTATTTCTTCTTGTATTTGTCTGGTAGACATTTCGTAAACAAAAATTTAATCCTAAAAATTTACACTACTTTAGAAGCTTTAGCAACAAACCTATCTGAGATTTTTTGTAATACTTCTACTAAGACATCAACTTCTTCTTTTGTATTATACACAGCAAACGACACTCTGGCAGTACCATCAATCCCGAAACTACTCATGAGAGGTTGCGTACAATGATGTCCAGTTCTTATCGCAATACCTCTTGCATCGAGCATCATGCCTAAATCAAAGTGATGTACTCCATCCATCAAAAATGAAATTACACCCACCTTCTCTGCAGCTGTACCAACTAATTTGATTCCCGCAATTTGCTTCATCTTTTCAGTTGCATACTCTAATAGCTCAAGTTCGTAAGCAGCAATTTCTTCTTTACCGACTCTATTTACAAAGTCAATTGCATTTTTGAGCGCTACTGTATCTCCAATATTTGGAGTACCTGCTTCAAACTTATATGGCAAATCATTAAATGTAGTTTTGGCAAAGGTTACTTCTTTTATCATCTCACCACCACCAAGAAATGGAGGCATTTCTTCTAAAATTTCTTTTTTGCCATATAAGGCACCAATTCCGGTAGGCCCGTATACTTTATGCCCTGAGAAAGCATAAAAATCGCAATCCAATTCTGCTACGTTTATATGGCAATGCGGACTAGATTGTGCACCATCTAACAACACTTTCGCATTAGCCGATTTGGCTTTTGCAATGATTCTTTTTACATCATTTATAGTTCCTAAAGAATTAGAAACATAGGCAACAGCCACCAGTTTGGTTTTTTCAGACACTAAACTTTCAAACACATCATAATCCAATTCTCCATTTTCCTTTATAGGAATCACATTTAGCTTAGCACCTTTTTCTTCACAAAGTATTTGCCATGGAACTATGTTAGAGTGATGTTCCATTCCAGAGATAATGATTTCATCTCCTTCATTAATAAACTTTCTACCAAATGAATAAGCCACTAAATTGATTGATTCTGTAGTGCCTTTGGTAAAAATAATTTCTTCTATATGCTTAGCACCTAAAAAAGCACGTACACTTTCTCTTGTGTCTTCAAAAGCATCTGTAGCTTTTGCAGCGAGTGTGTGTGCACCTCTATGTACATTTGAATTATAGCCTTCGTAATATGCATTTAATGCATCAATTACTTCTTTGGGTTTTTGCGAAGTTGCTGCATTGTCAAAATAGATAAGCGGAAAGCCATTTACTTCTTGATGTATAGCAGGAAACTGCTCTCTAATGTGTTTTATATCTATCATTTGTAATGTATCTCTATTTATAATCAATACAAATAAGAACCAAGCTGCAATTTTTTAGTTCATATAAAGTGCTTTGTTTTAAGATGTATTGAATCAAGATTGAAAATACTATAAATAATATTACAAAGATAGGTCTTAGAAAGCGCAATATCAGAGGAATGAAAAATAAATAAAGTATTTTGCAACAATGTTGCATTTTAAAACATTACCCCTTTCCTTTGCATCACAATAAACAACCAACACTTTGAAAAAAGTAACACACGATATGTTTAGAAAATACGCTGATCAAATCGGAATATCAGGATCTATTATCTGCCTACTGCATTGCATCTTTTTTCCTCTATTAGGAATTTTAGGCACTGGCGCGGCTACAGGCGTTCATGATCATGAACACATTTTTCTTGGAGATGATTTCCTTTTTGTTTTAATAGGCATCATTGCAGTGTATTACGCTTCTAAAAATACCCCTAATAGAAAAGTAAAACTTTCACTATGGTTTTTTATAGGTTTGTTTAGTGTTTCTTTAATCACTTCAGAATCAATCGAAACCTACGAATGGCTTACATATCTTTCTCACATTAGTGCAGCAGGACTTGTAATTACGCATGCTTACAACTTTATTAAAATCAGAAAGTTAAGTCATTGTAGCCTCTCTCAATGTTAAGAGGCATTTTTACTGATTAATTTGTTAGAAACAATTAAGTTTAAGATTACACCAGTAATTACAGTAAGCATTCCTGCTAAAACCCACCAGTTAAAAAATTCATTAAAGAAAATCATACCGAAAGACAGTGCATAAACTACACCTGTATAGTTTACACTAGCCACTCTAGAAGCAGCTTCTGCCTGAAAAGCTTTGGTCATTAATAATTGAGCCATTTGAGTTAGAATACCAATGCCTATTAAAAATAACCAATCGTTTAGCTCAGGAATAACCCAATTAGTTAAAGAGTAAACACCAGTTATAGGCATAGTTACTAATGGAAAATAAAGTACGATTACTAAAGGATGTTCACTTTGTTTTAAAACTCGAATGCAAGTGTAAGCTAAGGCCGAAAAAACAGCTGCTCCTACTCCCATTAGTAAATCAATAGTTTCAATTCTCGCATCAAAGCTTTTAATCATTAATATTCCTAAAAAGCTGATTAAAAAACATAACCACTGCCATTTAATCACTTGTTCTTTTAGTAATAGAAAAGTTAATATCGCTGTAAAGATTGGCGAGGTATATTGAATTATAATAGCACTTGCCAAAGGCATATGATGTAGTGTAGTAAAATACATGACTAAAGCACTAGCCCCAAAAATGCCTCTTAGTAAGAGGATTTTTTTATTATTACCCCAAATCTTAATCTTAGCTTTTTTGAGAAAATAAAGACTGAGTACTAATGATATTATTGATCTTACAAATACTATTTGCACAGATGGAATGTGGCTCACAAACTTTACACAAACATTCATAACAGCGAATAAGAATGTTGCCAACATCATTACCCTTACTCCATAACTTAGTTGAAATTTCATAGAGCAAAGTTAGATTTGAATACGCAGTAACTTTGCTATTTAGGCATTAAATTTCAGTATTAGCTGTTCCTTAGAGTTTCAACCGGATTTGCTGCCAGTGCTTTTAGTGTTTCTCTCATAATGGTTGCAAATAATACAAATAAAGTAATTAAAGCTGATAGAAGATATGGCCATACAGACATTTCAATTTTATAAACAAAGTTGTTGAGCCAACTAGAAGAAAGTAACCATGTTACAGGAAAAGCAATTACTAAAGCTAAAATTGCCAAACTAAAAAATTGCTTGTTGATTAATAAAGCTAAATCTTTCTTTTCAGCTCCAAGTATTTTTCTAATTCCTATTTCTTTTGTTTTTTGCTCTACACTAAATAAAGTGAGTCCATATAATCCCAAGCACGCTACAATAATGCTCAATATTGAAAATGTAATTACAAGTCGAAGCAAAGTTTTTTCGCTTCTATAGAATGCTTCAAACTTATCATCCACAAAACTATATTCAAATGGAATTACTTTTTCGAACTTCTTGTACACTTGTTCTATATCTGCTATAGCTTTTGGAATGTTATCTGATGAAATTTTTATTGAAGCTAGAGATAAATATTTTGTAACCAACTGCATTACAATGGCTTCTTTTTCATAATGTAAAGACTGAAAGTGAAAATCTTTAACTATACCAGTAATCACAGCAGTACTTGAGCTATCCCATAATTTTATTGATTCTCCTAGTAGCTTTTCAACATTTCCGTCTGGTGCTAACATGTGAGCCAGCTTCTCATTAATTATTACACCCTCATTATCTGAAGCAAGTGTTGAAGATAGGTTTCTTCCATAAAGCAATTCCATTCCGTAGGTTTCTAGAAAATAGTCATCTATCCCAAAAAATCTACCTGTTATCGGATCATTAAAACCCGGAACTGTAATATCGATAACTGAGCTTGTACCACCATCTCCTAAACCATCTAAAGCAATAGATGCTTGTTTCACTTCGGGTAATTTGACCAATTCATTTCTAAAAGATTCATATTTTTCAATCAGTACATCAGTTAAAGGCAAGACCAAAACTTGATTTTTATCAAACCCCAACTCTTTGTTAAGCATAAATTGCATTTGCTGATAAACAAAGAAAGTACTACCAATTATTACAACTGAAATCGCCAATTGAATAATGGTAAGTATCTTTCGTACGACATTACCAGAACCAGTTTTATTAATCTTATTTTTTAAAGTTTGAACAGGTTGATAAGATGATAAAACCAGAGCAGGGAAAAAGCCTGCCCCTACACTTACTACAAGTATTATTAGAAGTAAATAAGGCAAAAATAATATTGCAATTTGCCAATTTAACTCAATGGATTTTTGAGTAATATTATTCAGATATGGTAAAGCAATATCAGTTAATAACACAGAAATAAAAACTGCTATTAAAGTAAAAGCCAAAGTTTCTCCAATAAACTGAATAATAAGCTGCTGTTTGTTCGCTCCAAGTACTTTTCGTAAACCGATTTCGCCAGCTCTTTTAGTAGACTTAGCAGTTTGCAAATTGATATAGTTGATACAAGAAATAAGCAAAACAAATAAACCTACTATACTTAAAATGAGCACATATTGATAATTGCCTGCTTGACTACTAAAGCGAAATTGGACATTTGCTGAGTGTAAATAAACATCAGTATATTTTTGCATCTCGTAGCTAATTCCATCTTCTTCATGTTTACTCTTTTGTATAAGTAAATTATTCACATCCTCTGCTAAGCTTTGAGTATTTACTTTAGGATCTGTTTCTATAAATGTAAATACATTGCCTCCCCAACCATTGAAATGAGCCATAGGTACCACACCATTTTCTGGAACAATTGTTTCCCATGATACCAAGACATCAAACTTTATTGTGGAGTTTTCTGGTGGATCGGCAGCAATACCAGTAACTGTATACATTTGATCTTCCCAACCCTTTATCTGTTCGCCTACGGCATTTTTTTCTTTGAATAATTTTCTTGCCAATGATTCTGACAACACAACTGATGCTGGCTGACTAAGTACTTTGGAAGGGTCTCCATTTAAGAGTGGAAAACTAAATATTTTAAAGAAAGAAGAATCTGCAATTATCATTTGATGTGTAATTACATTTTCGCCACTTTCGTTGAAAATTGCTGGGTTAAAAAAATTACACATCCTCACATAATCAACTACACCAGGCAAATTTTGAATTAATGTGGGTCCTGTTAAACCAGATGAAAGTCCGTAAGTAACTTCTCTTCCTTCTTCCACCTCTTTCATATTGATCTGGTAAATATTATCACCTTTTTCATGAAAGCCATCAAAACTAAACTCATAGTAAATAAACAAACTAATTAACAAGCAAGATGTAATGCCTATAGTTAAGCTACCTATGTTTATTAGACTAAAAACTTTGTTTTTGAGCAGGTTTCTGAAAATGATTTTTAGGTAATTGAATATCATAAATTAAAAATTTGCAAAGCTTAAAAGATATTAAGCTAAAAGCCAATACAAATGCCAATAACATAATTGGCTGATAATCAATACAAAATAAGAGAAACACAAAAAAGTCAATTTGAAACCGTCCACCTATAAAACACAAAACCGTCCATTAGTGGACGGTTTTGAAACTCGAATATCATAAATATGTATCTAGTAGATGTATTTATCTAAGAGCGAGGCGAGGTGTTTTGCTTGATTTTCACGAGAATATTGTTCGTAATTTATTGTCTGCTGTTTTACTTCGCCAGTATTTTTAAATTCTACATAATATTTTTCTAAAACATTTGCCACTTCTTCTGGGGTATCAGCAGTAATGCCAGCGTTACATTCTTCAATTATTTGATTAAGGATGCCGTTATCATTTTCTACAAGTAAAATCTTTCTATTAGCTTGGAGGTAATCGAAGATTTTGGCATTTAACCAATTCATATTTTTCGCTGAAAGTAAAAGCAAAAGATGGCTCTCTTTCAATTTTGTATGAATCTCCTCATAGGGAATTCTCTCTGTAAAAGTGATACTATCTAATTTTTCTGCTATTGATTGCCTTACCCTTTCTACCATTTCAGGATAAAATTTTAACCCATAAAAGTACACTTCTACATCTTGCATTTCATTTAAAAACAGCTTTAATCCGTCTAAAAATGTTTCAAGTTTTTGGTGTGGATAAATAATTCCTGCATAAGAAATTGTAAACTTATTACTATCAGGCTTTACTATAGCAGATTGCTCTTTTACATCATATCCATTTAAAACAACTTCTATATTTTTTTTCGGGTGCAATAGAGCTATATCATTTTTATAAGAAGGAGCTGCTGTTGTAATGAGTTTGCAAGACTCGATAAGTTTCTTTTCAATTTTCCTAAAATGCTTTTCATTCAACCATCTATCCATCTTTCCAGCTCCTTTTAAGGATGGATTATTTGTCCAACAATCACGATAATCTGCAATCCAAGGAGTCTTATATTTTTTTGAAAGTAAAGCTGCATACTTAAATAATATAAACGGCTCACCAGTTGCCAGAATAACATCTACTTTATTTGATCTTAAGAAATCGTCTGCCGCTTGATATATTGAGTAAGATGAATCAGTTTTCGGATGAGAGAATTTTACAAATTGATGACCAAGTGTTAATACTTTTCGCTGAATTACTTTCTCGTCTAATCCATACTTCAAAATCCATCTGTCACGAATATTTGGATTAAATGGAGCTTGAATTAATTCTCCTTCTTTTCTATTTTGTTTGGTTGTGCTTCTCTCTTTAGAAGGTTTTATATAATCTACACTGTTCTTTATTGCATCATCCCAATGACGAGTAACTACAATTGGACTCCAACCATACTTTTTTAAATACTTAAACCAACTTGCTGGTCGCTGCGCACCAATAGAATTAAAAGGAGGAAAGTCGTATGCTAGGATAAGAATTGTTTTCAATTCGATCAAAAGTTTAAAAAATTCCTATAAAAAACGAATTGAAAACTGTTGGATTATGAGAATCAACAGTTTTCTTATATCAGTTAAAATTGATCGACGTTAATGATACAAGATTTATTTTTTCATGAAGCGAGCTTTATTTTTTTTAACTTCTAGTTTTCCGTTCGGCACAGGTGAAACATTCATTGAAAATGAAATTGATTACCTAGCTAAAGCATTTGATAAAATTATTATCATTTCGAATGATACACAAAATCCTCAAACCAGAACAGTTCCAGATAATGTCCAATTACTGAGAATGCCATACGAACTCGATTCTAAAGATAAAGCAAAAGCATTATCAAGTATTATAAAACCTGATTTTTGGAAGGAATTAATTTGGGTTTCAAAAAGAAAAAAATTGAGAAAAGGCATTATAAACACAATGCTCATTTCGCTATATAAAGCCTATAAAATAAGTAAATATTTGCAGCAGCAATCTGCTAGATTCAATGAGTTTAAAATTTATGGATACTCTTATTGGTGTAATGATAATGCTCTTTCTCTAGCACTTTGGAAAAGAAAGGATAAAAATATTAAAGTTTTTTGCAGACTACACGGCTGGGACTTGTATGAAGACAGAAGTGATTTTAAATACCTTCCTTATCGAATGACAACTGTAAATCGCCTTAATAATCTATTTTTTATATCTGAGCAAGGGATGAAATACTGGCAAACCAATTATGGGAATTCAAAAAATTTAAAAGTCAGTAGATTAGGAACTAAATGTATTAAGTCTTCTGATACAAATAAATCATCTGATGCATTTCACATTGTATCATGTTCCTCTTTAATTCCACTTAAACGTGTTCATTTAATTATAGAAGCACTCAGTAAAGTTAATTCTGAAAATAAAATTAAATGGACTCACTTTGGTGGCGGTAAACTATATAATGAGTTGGAAGAATTATCAAAAAGATTATTAAATGATAAAATAGAATGGGAGTTAAAAGGACAAGCTTCTAATAAAGAGGTTATGGAATATTATACTTCTGAACAACCTAATTTATTTATTAATGTAAGTGAGACGGAAGGCATTCCTGTTTCAATTATGGAAGCGTTTTCTTGTGGAATTCCTGCTATTGCTACTGCGGTTGGAGGAACCCCAGAAATAGTTAAAGACGGGTTAAACGGTTATTTACTAAATGCTAATACTGATGCTCAATCAATTAAAGAAATAATAACTAATCATATTAATTTGCCAAGAGACAATCAACAAGAAAAAAGTAGAAATGCTAAAGTAACTTGGGAGGAGTACTATAGTGCAGAAAAGAATTATAAGGGGTTTGTGGAATTTGCGACAACTTTATAAGAGGATACTTTAGAGTTTTCACCATATAATTTTAATAACCTGTCAACATATTCTTTTATATCGAATTGAGCAGCATACTTTTTAGCATACTCAGAAATTGAATTATATAAATCTGGTTGATTGATTAATGAGATAATTTTTTTTGCAAATACTTCAGGATTATTTTCATACATAATATATCCATTTTTACCATCTTCTATCAAATCTCTATTGCCTTTACCATCCAAGCAAATAACTGGTAAACCAGCAGCCATTGCTTCTAATAAAACTAAACCAAATGGCTCATAAGTAGCTGCATGTAAATAAATCATAGATTTTTTCAGATACTCTTCAACCTCATCTACTTTTCCATGTAAAATTATATTTTCTAATAAGTCCGCATTTTTGATCTCTGTTGCTAATGTATCACGTTCAGCTCCATCACCCAATAAATGTAAGCGTACATTTAATCCATTTTTTAACAATTCTTGAATTACAGGAATAAAAAAAGCCTGATTCTTTTTGGGAACCAAACTACCTACTGAAATTAATTCGAGTGTTTCATCAGCATCTAAAGTTCTATTATCGTCACAATAAAACCTCTTATAATCAATAGCATTTAAAAGCAAATGCACATTGTTATCAATGTTATCTGGTAATACTCTTTTAAAGAACTCTGCCGTATTTTTAGAAATCGCTATATATTGGTTATCTACTTTTTGATACTTTGGTATCAACCTTCTCTTCTCATAATAATTAGTAATTAGCGATTTCTTCAGAAATGTTCCTAGCTTTAAATTTTCTAACTGAAACATATTATCATGGCAATGGCTAAAATATGCAGCATTCGGATAGATCCATTCTCTACTCATTACTTCCGCTTCAAACAAATGAGAATGAATTACATTAGGTTTAAACTCTTCTACAATAGTTTGCCAATGAGATATATCAATATAATCTTTTCCAGTTATTGATGGAATTACCCTAGAGTTGCAAACTACAATATCAATATACTCACAAAGATGCTTATAATCATTTTCATCTCTCATTACCACAAGTTTGCAAACAATATCTTCTCGTGAAGATAATTCTCTGCAAATATCTAAGACAAATCTTTCAGCACCACCTTTTTTTAGAGATGGAATGAGGTGGAGTATTTTAAATCTTGGCAAAAGTTTTAATTTAAAATATGACTTTTAAAATTATTATAAATCATAAATAGTTTCTCTTTTAATCTATACTCAGGTAGATAATATCCAGAATAAAACAGAGCTTGAACCATTTTTAAAAAGTTTCTATTTTCTTCATAACTCTGCCCTACTGCAAACCAAGCATCATGTAATACTTTTGCTTTTACTTTCTGTGAAACCTCTATATTTCTTAAAATATTTTTTTTTGAATATAAATTTTCAAGATAGTTTTTAGTATTCTCTCTACTCACACTGCGACCATCATGGAAACAAGTTACATGTGTAGATTCAGGAATATAATACACTGGAAAGCTTGCTATGCGAACCCATAAATCAGTATCTTCTCCTATTCTAATTTTTGGATTAAATAATTCTGATCTAAGAATATCTTTGTGAATACAAAATCTTGGAGGAGCTATTGGACTTAATAAGAATTGTTCTTGCCATTTTAGAGAAGGGTCTGGATTAAATGAGAAAAGTTCTTTTTTCTCTCCAAACTCTAACCATGTATTAACAAAATATATCGATGCTTTTTGTCCATAGTTTTTGATTATTTCATTATAAAAAACAGAAAGATGATTTGATAAGTAATAATCATCACTATCTAAAAAACATATATATTGACCTTTGGCATTTTTAATTCCATTATTTCTAGCGGTACTTCTTTCCGCATTTTCCTGATAGATATATTTTATCCTTAAGTCTGATTGATAATTTTTGATAACCTCAACTGTATTATCTGTTGATCCATCATCTACAATTATTAGTTCCCAATCTTCAAATGTTTGGTTTTGCACACTTTCTATCGCTTTAGATAGAAGGTTATCCCTATTATAAGTAGGCAAAATAATAGAAAACATCATTAATGTAATGAGTCTACTGGTCTTTTAACATTAGTCTTTATAGAAACAACTTTTTTTAAATCCTCAACAGAATACTCTATTCCAAACCTTTTTAAAACTTTATTCTCCACAAAGTCAATATCATTTAATTCATTGATATTGATATCCAAATAAGATATATTTTTATATTTATTTTTAAATAACTCAGCTTGCCTATAACATTCATCATAATACCAATCAACCAAATATCTACCTAAATAATCTTTAGGTTGATACGATTTTAGTAGTTTCTTTAAGAAAAAGCTCATAATCGACTTCGATCTATTTACTTGGTATTTAAACTTACTTGGTTTCTTTATTATTAAATTATCAGCTGGAGTAAACATCCACTCTTTTCCATATTCTGTAAGAGGAGTACATTTTAATTTCTCATAACTATCAACAACTTTTTCTTTATCTCGTCTAAGAATAATTACCGCCACATTAGATTCATCTAGAAAATCCATTATTTTCCAACCAAAACTTTTTATGAAAATGTGATTTGTCTCAATATATATTTTATCTTTCGCAGTTATAAGGTTTATCTTTTTTACTTTTTCATGAAGTTGTTGATTAAAGCCTTCATCTGTAATCCTTTCATTTAAATACTCTCGCATAACATATCCACACATAATTGGATGAGGCTCATGAAAACTCTCTGCATTCTTACTTATTGAAAATATATTATTTAAATAATTACTCCCAGATCTACCTGTTGTAATGCAAAATATGTATTTAATTTTATTATTATTCATTTATCAAAACTGTAAAGAAGTTAATTTCTATAGATAGATATAAAATTCTAAGCTTTACAACAGAACACTACTATTTAAGCTGTATATCAAGAATATTTTAAATATCATAATGTACTTAAGTAGTTACTGATAATCTATTTTAAGAAATCATATGTAAAATATTATCATTAAGCTTTTTAATATCTACAATTAAATCGGACTCAAAAAAATCCATTTCAGGATTAACTGGCTCACACAATTGATGATAATATTTTAGGTTTAAAGTATTCGCTAGATGGTAGTATACTTTACTATGGTGGTCATTTTTATTAGTTACTCTTTTATGAAGCTCAAGAACTTTCGATCCCTTTTTCATAAAATTTATATTAGTAAGAGCAGCCCCATGTGGGCTTACTAATATTATGGCATCTGAGATTAATTTAATTTGTTCCTTAAAACTAGAGTTTTCAAAATAATGAATCTCAAAATCAAAAGATTTCAATACTGAAATTACTTCATTTTCATTTTGGATGATCCTTCTAGCATTTTTCCGCCCAATGTAGATTCTTTTTCCTTTTTTTGAATTAATATCAACCATGTATTTTTCAAAAAAAAATGATTGAAGATTAAGAACAGTAGAAGGATTATAGTTTGGACAAAATACTCTCTGTTCTGGAAAAATTAAGTTTGGAATTAAAGCGTGTTGACCAGTACTTAACCATTCTATTCCCTTAAACCTAAAGTTTTTTAATGTTTCCTCTACAAAGGAGACCGTTTTATATTCTTCAGGAAGTATTAAAACATAGTCTTCCAAATTATTATAGTCTAACAAAAACAATCTAGTAAGAGAATCTTCTATCCAATGGTAATAATTAAACCAAGGAGTATGAATACTTAAATAGTCAAATTTTTTTGAAAGCTTTACTGGAGGGGTATTTCTACCATACCTAGAAACCAAGTTTTCTAGAAAACCTCTATATAGTTGATTACCAAAATGTGAATTATGAAAATAAAATGATTTCCAAACTGGCAGTATATTTTCTTTAAATACCAGCCCATTATGAGTTAACAATGCATTTCTTAAGGTTAACACCTTTTGTTTAGGTAGCTTAAAAAAACTTTTTTTAAACAAAGCTGCATCTTCTGGATAGTTATAATTACATGGCAAAGATAGTTTGTATTTATTATCACTCAGCATTTATTATTACAACAATTTAAAGCTTAATTTTTTAAAGACGTAACAATCCTTTTTACTACATTACCCAAAAGTGGAAAGTTGTAAATTCCTCTTACAACAAGGATTTTATTTGTTCTTCCATTATAACCAGGAGGGAATAAAAAAAAAGATAAAAAAATACTTTTATATAGTTTAAGTATATCATTTTCTAATTCATATTTAGCAGAAAGATGATAGTAACACATACTTAACAATCTATTTTTTCTATCTAAAGGTAAGCTTTTTTTCAGGGTAGCTTTTTTGAATATTTTTTTAAAATTTTTTAATTCTTTTTCATATCGTAAAGTATCTCCGTAAGTGTATGACTCATCATGTAATCTATATATATTAGTGTATTCAAAAAGTTGAATAACTGGATACTTTAAAGCAATATGCAACCATAAATCTAAATCTTCTAATCCTGAAATAGTTGGGTCAAATAAAAATTCATTAAAAATTCCTCTATGAACACATGTCCTAGCAGGATTAAAAGTATATTTTAAGATATAAGCAAACTTATCCTCACTACTAATATTAGGAACTTGTTTTTGAGCTTTTTTACCAGAGTCATATAACAACCAGCTATTTGAAAATAACAATGCTTTTGGCTCATTTTTACTTTCAAGATATTTATAAAAATTTTCCAAATGATCAACATCAAAGAGATCATCACTATCTAAAAAACAAATATACTTACCTTTACTTGCTAATATTCCTCTATTTCTTGATGCACCTCTCTCATTATTTAGCTCATTTCTCAAATATATAATCCGTCCATCTTTATAAGATTTTATTGTTTGAGCAGTGTTATCTGTCGATGCATCATCAATTACAATAATCTCAAAATTTGAGAAAGATTGATCTAAAACAGAATTTATAGCTTCTTGAATCAGTTTTTCTCTATTGTAAACTGGAATTACTACAGAAAAATACGGAGTATTACTTGTCAATTTTTTTTTAATTTAATAAAGACTTTCTCAATAAGTACATATAGTCCTTAACAAGGTATCTAGGTAATAATAAAGCATTAATGTTCTTTAGCAACTGGTAAGATTTATTTTTTGACCCATTATAAAATTGTTTCACAGATTCAAAATATAAATAAGTATGAACCACCCTTTTTATTAATTTAGATGGAACTGAAGCAGGTAGACTAAAAATGTAATTTTCTACTAAAGTATCACTCAAGCTTTCTATAAGCATGAGTTGATTTGTCCTTTGGGTTTGATTTGCTAAACTATAATAAATGCTATTATTATCTATTTTAAATTTTGATTTTGGAGAAATCATTTCCGGATCCATCTCTAAGGTTGTTTTTGATTCAGGATGTAAACGATAACTTGCCAATACATCATCGACCTGTTTTATACCATTCACCCCATTTAAAAACAAATACTTCAACCATATTTCTTTATCCATAAAATAGTGAAGTAATGGATTGATCCCGACTTTTTTAATGAATTCAGTTTTAAAAAAAGTTACTGGTTGAACACAATAACTTCGAACAATAGTTTCTTCTAATGATCGAAAAAGAGGTGTCCCTTTTCCAATACGCTCTTCTATACCCTCTCCAAACATTCTTATCTTACCAGTAACAACATTTACACTTTTATCATCAAAAACATTCGATATAACATCTAAAGCACCTGGTTCAAGCAAATCATCTGAACATAACCAATTAAAAACATCTCCTGTTACATGCTTCAGCCCTTTATTTATAGCTTCACTTTGACCGCTATCTTTTTCACTTGTCCAATAGGTTAAATATCGGTCGTATTTCTTAATAATGTCAATGGTTCCATCTGTACTACCCCCATCAATAATTATATATTCGAGGTTTTCGTAATTTTGAGATAGAACTGAATTTATCGTTTCTTCAATAAATTGTACTTGATTAAAAGAAGGAGTTACTAATGATATCTTCAAAAGATTTGGATGAAATTGATTTGCAAACTAATTACCTTATTATTCAGCTACTCATTTTTATAAATATCATTATCGATTTTTTTATTAAAAAAACTAGCGAAAGAATATAGTTTGTTATACTTAGTAATATTACTATTGGAAGAATTCAATAAAAACATATCAAACATTTTTGATTTTCTTGGTTGTACATTTTTAAATTCATAACCATAGCTTTCCATAAATTCACTACCTAAATAATTAGCATAACCTTCAAAAAAAGATTTCCAATACTTATTAGATAAGTAAAAAATTTCATTTTTATCCTCTTGCTTTTTTAGTGGTTTTGAATGTTTATACAAATTCTTATCTCCCATAAATCCATTCACTTTACTATTTCCCTTATAACTTAAAACTTCTTCTACAAATGGGATATTTAACCAATTATATAAACTTTGTATTTCTTCTTCAGATTGATTAACAATACTTTCGTAATGAGTTACTCTAATATTTTTCGATTTATCGGCAAATCTTTGTATTTCAAAAGGTGCGAATAAAATATCTCTTTTGTAAAACAAAAGTTCTTCAATTGATTTTACATTCCACGTATTTATAATAGATGCTAGAACATCAATCGGATTTCTTTTGAGAAGAATTATTTTACAATTAGGGAAAACTTTTAATATTGGAGAAAGTATCTCATAATATCGAGGTGTCTTATCTAAAAAATAAGATGAGCCTTTGTCTACAGCAGAGTTATAAAGTGTGAGTAAGAATTGAGAAATTTTTTCATATAGCTCATTATCCAATTTTTTCTCATTAAACTCTTCTATTGCCTTTTTAGATAAAATGTCATTATATATACTCCCATTTTCTTTACCATTAATAAAATTTAAAAATGGTAACAATATCCAAGGTTCACTGGAAGTACTAACCAATGAATTATTTGATAAAACACTTTGTAATAGTGTTGATCCGCTCCTTGGTTGAGAAATCACAAATATTAATTGAATCTCTTCCATAAGTCATGTCTTATCCTATATAATACATCTCTATATTGTTGAGGTCTCTGAATAAGGTAAGAGATAAAGAATAAAGGATTATTATAAAAAAGTAAATCTTTGAATAGCTGTTGATCTATTTCACTTTTAAGCATCTGTATACTAGTATTATTCCTGTTTTTTTCCACTAGATGCATATTTTTTCGAATAATGCTTTTCATTTCTAATAGAAGCTCAGAGCTCTTTTTTATAGTAGATATACTATCAGGATTATCTTTATAAACAGAGCCTATATTATCAACATATTGTATTTTAGAAAAACTTGAATACCTTATTCTAGAGTCCCAGTCATGATATGCGGGAATGCTTTCGTCATAATAATTTATCCTTTTCAGGACAGAAGCCCTTATTAATTCATACCTGAATAAGATACCATGAGGGTAATTTCTTGAAAATATTTTATCTATTGAATTATCAGTTTTAGGACTAATGCTTCCATCGTTCCAATTTATCTTACTGCCACTTTTATCTAGAATATGGAAATTAGAGTAAATAATGTCTAATTCTGGATTTTCTAATAATTGAAATACTTCTTTTTCTATTTTATTAGAATAATAATAATCATCACCATCTAAATAAGTTATGAACTGCCCATTACACAATTTAAATCCAGTATTTTTATTCTTTGGAATACCGACATTAGAATCCTGAATAAAGCACTTAACTTTTTTTGGATATTTTTTACTCCATGATTTAATTAATCTATTTGACTGCCTTTCAGTTGAAGCATCATCTACTACAACAATTTCAATATTATCATAAGTCTGATTAATTACACTTTCAAAAGCACATTCCAATAAATCAGGTTGATTGTAACTTGTTAGTACTATACTAATTAAAGGTTCAAATTGCATTTTTTTGTACTTTCATATAAACACTAGTATGTTCATTACTTCATTTCAGTATAATAAGAATACATCCCTAAAGCCATGTCCAATTTAGTTGTTCAGAAATCCCTTTAGGGTATTGTTTGTTAGAATTATAACCCATCCAATTATAGGGAGCTATTATTTTATTATTAGATTGATTATTTAAAAAAGCAGCCCACCAAGCAAAAGAACTATTGGAGATTATAACATTCTTTGCATTGGAAATCCATTGAAAATCATTGATCATTATTCCTTTTGAGTATAAAAAATTAGGATAGTTTTTAAGGAGATGTTGGGCTTCCTTTATATCATCGCTCAAAACTATTGTAGGATATTTCTCAATCTCATTCTCAAGCAAACCTATTGCTTTTTTATAATAATCTATAGGTAAAGATAAATCTTCCCCTCTAACATCTTTATAGTCAGTTAATCTAATATGTATTACATTATAATTAGATTGAGATTTTAATGTGTTTTTTTTCTCAGCTTGAAAATTATAAATATATTTTTCCCGTATTTGAAAGTTTTTTTTTATTAAAGCTGAGTGTTCTTTAAAATAACTTAATGATTGAAAAAAACCTTTGTAGTATATGTGTACTAACTCATTCTTAGCAAGCTTATCTTCTTGAGCAAGAAATGCTTTTTTTTTAAAAAAAAGATGGTATAATTTAGTAAGAATTGTGTTTTTTATCCTTGAATAGGAATTTAATTCAAAGTATTCAGGTAAGATAAAATTAACTTTTAATTGATCTACGAACCAGATGGTATTTTTTTGTTTTGAAAGTGATAAAACAAAAGCATATTGAAACATATGGTTGCCCATACGCCCATCCAGAAAAACACCTATCATAAATTCGAATTATAGCGATGAAAAGACAAACTTTTAAACTGAGGAGAATGAAGCTTGGCTAAATATCCAATACTTTCCGGTTGTTTAATTGACTGTCTAAGATTAAACCAGTAGAATTCTTTATATTCTTTTTTAAATTTCCTAAGGACAAAATTACCATAAAGCTCATATTCTGAAAAACCAGACATACTATTCCTATCAGTATGTTTTAATATTGCCTCAATCCAATTTAATTGTGTATGTTGCTCTATATGCTTTCTTAAAGCGATTAATTTATCTTTCTCCATTAACATATAGTGGGCTACAAAAGAAAGAACACTTGATGGTTGGTAACCTGTTAATTTATAATAGGTATCAAAATAAGGTGGATGCCATTCGTCTGAATGATCCAATAATTGTTTCCCTTTATATTCAAAAACACGGGGTCTGATAAAAACAGTATCTGCATCTAATATAAGAAGAGCATTATTTTCTGCAATTTGATCGGCTGATAGTTTGAGTAGTTGCTGAAATAACCAACCAGATCTGTCTTCATTATTTACTTTGTATTCAATTTCACTTTTTTTAATTGGTAAAACAGTATCTTCATTTACCCAGCAACATTGAAGAGATTGAGCTACTTTTTTTATCTTTTCTGATGATGGTGAAATCAAATAAATTTTACCAATTGGATGCTTTATGTTTTGCTTAGCAAAATCAATAACATATGGAATAGTTACTAAATCTTTTTCCACAACAGGTATAATAATATCCAGTGGAAGTTGACTTGATATTTCTTTTCTGAGATTAGGATCTTTATTTAATAAAGGATAGTATTCTCTCAATTTCCTTAATTCATTTTCCCTATTAGTTTTTTCACTAATACTCTTTACAGAATCTCTTATAAAATTACTAAGTGGGAAATCCTCATTTAAGTTAAATAATGAAGACTTAATGTGATTTAAAATCTCTTTTTTATTTGTATATGGCTGATATTCAGCCATCTTCTTTATCTTATCTTTATGTAAGCCAGAAATTTTACCATGGAACCCAAAACTTTGATCTAGGCTAAATTTACTATCACCAACAGGATTTTCTACTGCAAATTGAGTTGCAACTTCGAGTGGTGCAAATTTGATATTATGTTTAAGAAATTCATTCCTATAAAAGAGATTTATTACATCGTCTTCTGGAATTGTAAAATCTGAGATATTTAATTTAGTGCATAACTCAAGTAGCTTTTTACTACGTAAAGAAAACCCCCCATTTTGTAAATAAGCATAAGGCTCAGAACATCGAACTTTTTTAAAAGCTTCTACAAAATTATTTGGTTGTATAGAAAGCCAAGAATCATCATCTGGTAGAGCAGCACCTATAAAATCATAATCCAGAAATGAATCTTGCCAAAGCTCAGGCCTTAATATAAATCCATCTGTTTGTACTAAAAGACTATAATCAGTTTCTATATACTGACTCAGTTCTTTAAGTATAAAATGGTTATACCCTTGAATATCAATAGAAGGAATAATATAAAAATCGATACCAGTTAAATCTCCTTTGGGTTTTGATGCTGAGAATAGCTTGACAGATTCGAATTCAAACCCAATTAAACAGTATCTTAACATTTTGAGAGACAAATCGGGCTCAAATGCATTAACTGTAAAAAGAGTAATATTATCTAGTTTTTTCTTATTGTTCATTTTTTCTTTTGCATTTGAACAACATAACTAAATCTGTAGCTTGAGAATTAAAGGTGTAAATTTTATTGATCAGTTTTACTATCAAATTCGACTTTTTAATTAAAGGCAAATATTTTATTATTTCTCGTGCTGGTTGAACTTTCCATGGAGAAAAATAATCATCGACATATAATCCAGCTGATTCAATTAAAGATTTGGCAGTATCAGGGTTAAAAAACCTTAAATGAGTTTTATCCATAACTCCCTCTTCAGTATAATTGAAGTGTCCAGCCATTATTTGCATCCTAGTTTGCATATTGTTGATATTAGGAAGAGCAATTATAATCTCACCATTCTCTGTTAATTGAGAAGATAAGAATTTTAAAGTTTCCCAAGGATCAACTAAATGCTCTAAAACATGAAGAATAACAATTACATCATATTTATTTTTTGAAATTGAATTCTTTACAGGTTCAGTTTCAATATTTCCTAAAATGCTTTCATTACAAAAATTCTCAGCATGTCTTATTGCATTCTCATTTATTTCGACTATGGTTACATCAGAAAATATTTTATTAATCCAATATGTTAAATAGCCAGTATGACACCCTATTTCTAAAGCATTTTTTTTAGTCTCTATAGATTCAATCCAATCTAAAACTTTACCTGCTTCAGAATTTAGATTATCTCTATTCTCTACAATGTCTTTATGATAAATAAGACTTTCGTATTTTAAACTACTCATAATTATTAGTTGATTACTGCCATTTAAAAATAGGTCTTATAACACCTGGAAGTTTTCCTTCGTAACCAGCTTTTGACTTTGCACCGAGCTCATCATTTATATTAAATCTAATTACATTATTTTCATATAAATGCAATTTATGTGGCTCAAATGTACTCATGGCTATGCTCACAAAATATTCTTCATTATTCAAAAAGTTTTCAGGAATCCATAGAATTTTCTCATGAACACCTAATGAACTATTTATAAATGAATTATCCACCGAACAAAAAACTGTAATATCATTACCGGTTTTTAGATGAATACTAAGCCTAGGTTGGTTTAGTTGTATTTTATTTTTGTAAGAAATTTTTACCCCAACTTTTGAAGACACATCTGCAAATTCAATATACTTCCCTCTTTCATCTATAATTTCTGCTGAAATTAATTCTACAATTTCATCTCCAGGTCTAGAATTTTCATTCCAAATAACCTTTGAGTCACATTGAAAAACACTTTGCTGTTGAAGGTATTTACTTATTGCCTCCTCTACATCTCCGCTATAATTTACTGTTCCGTTTGATAATAAAACACCTTTATTGCAAAGTAAACTTATACTATGCATATTATGACTCACAAACAAAACTGTCCTCCCTTCTCCCTTGCTTACATCTTGCATTTTGCCGATGGCTTTTTTCTGGAATTCTGCATCTCCTACAGCGAGTACTTCATCTACAATTAAAATTTCAGGTTCAAGGTGAGCTGCTACAGCAAAACCTAACCTGACAGTCATACCACTACTGTAGCGTTTTACTGGTGTATCTAAATATTTTTCGACACCTGAAAAATCGACAATTTCATCCAACTTAGCCTTAATTTCAGCTTTGGTCATTCCGAGAATAGCTCCATTCAAATAGATGTTTTCTCTTCCTGTTAATTCTGGATGAAAACCTGTACCTACTTCTAACAAACTTGCTATTCTACCTTTTGCTCTAATTCTGCCAGTAGTTGGTGCAGTAACTTTTGATAAAATTTTTAAAAGTGTAGATTTTCCTGCTCCATTTTTTCCGATTACTCCTAAAACTTCACCTTGCTTTACTTCAAAGTTGATGTCATTTAATGCCCATACATAATCGCTATTACCTTTTTTGGTACGATCATTTATTTCACCTACTTTGAGTGTTGGGTCTTCTTTTCCAGTTAACTTTGCCCAGAAACGAGTCATATCATCACGCAAAGTACCTGAGCCTACTGTACCTAATCGGTATTGTTTAGAAACATTTTCAACTTTTAATACTACACTCATCGAGTCTATTTTGTAGATTGTTATATCCTATTTTATTTAGTTTTTCCCACGGCTTCGCCCCGTGAGTCCCACCCCCACTCTTTTTAATTCTTCAAGAAATACCAACCCCTACTATCCCCTAAATTTTCTGATATAAAGCCACGAAAAAGCGGCACTATTTATTTCTAAAATTTTTAAAGCAAACAGAGTTACCTAAACTGTATCCATAAAAGTTTTTTCAACTCTATTGAAAAGCACAATACCAGTTAAAAACAATACAATCGCTGTTGTTGCACTATATGCTAACCAACCCAAATCAACTATTCCAGCACCTAAAAAAGCATATCTAAACGCTTCAATTAATGGTGCAATAGGATTGATTAGTAGATATTGTTGCATCTCAGGAGACAAACTTGATACAGGGTAAATTACAGGAGTTGCGTACATGAGTAAGCTCACACCAAAGCCAATAAAAATGCTTAAATCTCTGTACTTGGTGGTTAATGATGAAATGATAATACCCAAACCTAAACCAATTACAGCCATAATCAACATAATGAATGGCACAGCAGCTATCCATATATTTGGATGCACATTTTCTCCTTTCATTAAAAAATATCCCATAAATACAAAAAACATGAGCAACTGAATTCCAAACGAAATCAAGGCACTGATCACATTACTTATTGGGACTACTAATCGAGGAAAATAAACTTTACCAAATATATTAGCATTGCTTACAAAAGTATTAGATGTAGAGTTAAGACATTTTGCAAAATACCCCCAACAAACATTACCACACATATAAAAAAGTACTGGAGGTAAACCATCAGTAGAAATATTTGCTATCCTATGGAATACAATAGTAAATATAATGGTCGAAAAAAGAGGATTTAAAAAATGCCAGAGATGACCGAATACAGTCTGCTTATACGCCGCTACAAAATCTCTTCTTACAAACAGAGTGATTAAATCCTTGTAGCGCCATAGCTCTCCAAGGTTTATTTGAAGCAAACCGTTTTTTGGTTTTATTTCTATATCCCACTGTTCGTCAGCCTGCATGGTTTTATCTTAAAAAATACAACTTCAGTTTAAAAAATTAATCACCTAGCAAACGATATCGAATTGGGAATATTTTTACAAATGGGAAAAAATCATCAAGAAAAAATAAAAAAACTCCCAACCTTAGCAGACTGAAAGTTTTTACTATAATCAATAAAACTTTACTGTTTCAAAACCTTTTGCATATATACTTTATCTCCTAGCTTTAGATGTAAAATATATAGCCCCATAGGCATTTCCTGCATACTGATATCAAATGTATTCTCTCCTGCCATACACAATACATTTTCTTTAATTAGCAGTGAATTGCCTGCTATATCTGTTAAAGTGTAATTGACATTCTGGGTAGACTCAAGTTTAAACACTAATGCTGCTTTATTTTTAGTGGGATTAGGATAAACTTGCATTGATATTGCTTCAGGAGTTCCCTTTTCAATAGATAATACGCTATAAGTACTCAAGGTGATTTTATCGCTTTCATAAGTTACACCAGCATCATAAATAACTTTCACAGAGTAATTATATTCGGCTTCTTCACCTATTTCCCAACCAATGCTAAATGGATAAGTAGCATCTTCACCTACTAATTCATCATTTATATAAAACTCTACTTTTTGTATTTCATACCCTGCTGATGGTTCTACTGAAAGCGGAATACTTGTAAATGTATCAAATGTTGAATCTGAAGTAACTGTAGTATAATTTACAGGAAGGTCACCTTCATTTCTCAAATACACTTTTATCTCATCTGTTTCTGCTATACCACCATCTTCATCTTTAACAGTTACACTGATGTTATAAATACCAGCTTCGGGATTATTCCAGTTAATATCAAATGGAGCTGAATTGTTTTCTAAAACCATATCACTATCAACATAAAATTCAATATTACTTATTTCTCCATCATCATCACTGGCTAAAACAGGTATATCAACTATTGAATTTGTAAAATGCACACTACCATCTTCAAGTCCATCAAAACTGACTTGTGGTTTTTTATTCACTTTTATATCAAATGAAGATGAATAAGCAGCTCCTCCTTTATTATCTATGGCTTTTGATTTTATAGTATAAATTCCAGCTTCAGGATTCTCCCAAGTAAAAACAAAAGGCGAGATTTGAACTTCTCCTATATAAATACCTTCTGCATAAAATTCAACTTTCTCCACTTCTCCATCGCTATCATTTGCAGTGGCTTGTAAAGCAAGATTCTCTCCTTCCTGTATCACACCTGACTCAACAGTCGCAACCATACTTACAGAAGGTGGAACATTCAGTTTAATACTAATAATAATTTTATCAGAAACTGTCTCTTCAGCATTGTTATCATAGGCATGAGCTGTAATTTCATGCATACCTGTAAATGGGTTAGTCCAAGTAAATGAAAAAGGTGCAGTAGTGGTTGTACCAATCAATTTCTCTCCACTGTAATACTCCACTTTTACCACTTCACCATCTGTGTCACTGGCATTAACTGTGAACTCAAGATCGTCACTAGCATAAAATGCATTTCCAGAACCCGGCGAGGTAATTGATATTTCTGGCTTGATGTTTTTTAATTTGTGGGTGTTTTCGGCTGCTAAAGAAATTTGCTGAAAAGCTAAAAATAAAAAGATCAGACATCCTTGCAGGCTGCCCTGAGTAGCATTAACTGTAGAAGTAAGTTTCATAAATTTATCTTATTAATCTTCTGTATGATTTTAAATGAAAGCTTTTTCCAAATAAAAAGCCTTGCATTCGTTCGTAGAAATCCATTTTAAAATATCATACAATTCTATAAAATGGAATATATCGTAGCTTGTGGTAGGTTAATGTGTGATTCTTACTTGCTAAAGTAAAATAATCAATATAGAGGGGCTACTCATCACTGTTAATGATGATTAAGCTGGTTCTCAACAAATATTAATGATAGAAATAGACAGGAAACTTTAATAGAATCTAGTTTAACCTCACTCTTGGGTCAATGGCAGCATATAGAATATCTACCACAATATTGATCGTAACGAAAACGATGGCTACAATTAGTGTCGCACCCATTACTACTGGAAAATCTAATAACTCAACTGCTTTCAATGTTTTAAGGCCAAGACCTTTCCAGTTAAAAATGTATTCGATAAAAAATGCCCCTGCCATAAGTGATGCTAACCAACCTGACACAGCAGTAATTACAGGGTTTAAAGCATTTTTAAGTGCATGTTTTAATACAACTGCCACTCTACCTAAGCCTTTTGCCTTCGCAGTACGGATATAATCCTGAGAAAGTACTTCTAGCATAGAACTACGAGTAAGCTGAGTAATAATCGCTAATGGTCTGATACCTAAGGTAAAAGCAGGGAGAATAATATTTCTCAGCTCCAATTGCCTTCCATAAATAGGATCATTATTCCAGAGAGAACCTGTAAGTGGTAAACCTGTATATTCTGCCAAGTAATAACCAAATACCATTGAAATGATAATTGCCATCACAAAAGAAGGTGCAGAAATTCCCATTACTGAAATAGAAATAACAAAGTGATCCCAAAAAGTATGTTGCTTTAATGCGGCAATAATTCCAAACAATATTCCAAACAATGTAGCAAATAGCATAGATACCAAAGCAAGTACTAAAGTACCTTCTAGGTTCTCGATAATGATTTCATCAACTCGTTGGTTAGATTGGAATGAACGCCTCAGATACGGCCTTTTAACTACCAATACTTTTTCTCCAAACTCTATTACCTCTGAATATTCGTATTTTTTCTGATTTTTTTCACTATTAGTATGAATAGATATTGGTGAGAGATCATTTAAATACTTTGCAAACTGCTCATATAAAGGAAGATCGAGCCCTAGTTCATGTCTTATTAGTTCTCTTGTTTCTTTATCAGATTTAGAACCCAACATTAACTCCACTGGGTCACCAGGCAGTGCATGAAATAGAAAAAACACTACGTGAACCACACCCAGAATAATCAAAAAACCGTAACCAATTCTCTTTAAAACAAAACCAAGCATATTAGGCTCTAAAATTCTTTGATATTTTCAACCGGAACTTCCGGAGAAACCTCTTTTATCTACGCCCTATATGCTATTTTATTGAGACTTATAGTTTATTTATTAGTTCCTCAGTATCAGGAACATTGCGATTTGCCCACTTCCCTTTTACTACTCCATCTTCTAATAACAACACTCCGGGATTTGAGCGAATTACTGCTTTTAGTACTGTGGCATCTGAATAATAAAATGGTGCTGCCAATTGAACTTCATGTCGAAATTCATCAAAATTATTACCATCAGAAGTTAGAATCATAGGTTCTATTTCTGGGTAATTTTGATTTAAATCTTCGATGAGCTTGCTAATAGCTGGATAACTATCTTTTGCTGTCCCTTCTACTTTATGCACTATTATGAATAATTTTTTGCCAGTAATTGATTCTTCTGTAAAGTCGTCACCCTCATCATTACTTACATTATAATCTACTATCTTAGGCATACACTCTTTTTCATTTAATACATTCATTTCTTTGAAAGTATATGACTTATCTGTAGGGTAAGCATCAAAAGTATATTCTTGCCCATCTTTTTCCATAATGTATTCATATTCACAAGCTGCCTGAGGTTTCATCAACTCACCAATATTATTACCTACTTTATAATCTCTAAAGTCGAGAATTGGAATGTAAGCCAATGCATAAAGTGCAATTGCAAGTGAAGCTAAAGTACCCACTACAGTTACCAGTAAAGCAGGCTTACTTGCTTCATTTCCGAATTTTTTATTCTGAAATAATAGAATACCAATTAAAATACAAAGGATAACATCTTTAGTAAACGACTGCCAAGGTGTTAAGGGAATTGCATCGCCAAAGCATCCGCAATCTGTTACTTTATCAAAATAAGCTGAATAAAAAGTAAGAAAGGTGAAAAACACTATTAGTACAGCCAGCAATATTACTGTTAGCTTTTTCTTAAAATTAACCAACAGAGCAATACCCAAAACCACTTCTAAAACACAAAGAAATACCGCTAAAGGAACAGAAATGGGAATAAACCAATGAAAAAATGGAGCAAAATCTGAAGCAAATACTTCGAAGTATTCTTCTAGTTTAATCGCCGTTCCCATTGGATCGTTAATTTTGATTAAACCTGAAAAAATGAATAATGCTCCTACAAAAAAGCTGATGATTTTGTTTAAAAATTTCATTTGATAGCTCAGTATGTTATTATATGCTGGTAAATTATTTGTCGTCTTTCATTAAAATAAGTGCAAAAACTGCATAGTTCATCATATCTCTATAATTAGCATCCACTCCTTCTGAAACCAATGTTTTACCTGCATTATCTTCGATTTGGCGTGTACGCATAATCTTCATCAAGATAATATCGGTAATGCTACTTACTCGCATCAACCTCCAAGCTTCTCCATAATCGTGATTCTTATCCATCATTAATGAAAGTGTTTTTTCACTCTCCTTATCATACAGACTCATTACTTCATTAGCCTGCAATTCCATTGGGTGATCTTCTGTAAGCTGTAATTGGATAAGAGCAATGATGCAATAATTGATAATACCAACAAACTCATTGCTGATGTCTTCATCAATTTTCTGCTTGCCTTTTTCCTGAATAGACCTTATTCTAGATGCTTTTATAAAAATCTGGTCTGTAAGAGATGAAGGGCGAAGGATTCGCCATGCGGTACCATAATCTATGGTTTTCTTTTCAAAAAGCGTTCTGCAACGTGTAACAACCTCTCTGTATTCTGCTTCTGTTTTGTTTGACTTATCCTTCATGAATAGTGAATGCTAAACTGATTTTACTAAAAAACCACGCTAAAATAGCAAATAATTCTTTGGATAGGATAAACTAAAATTACCCTATCCTGTAGATTGCTTTAAAAAATGGTTAAACAGTAAGTTCCGTTTCTTAAACTGCAACTTTCTTCGCTTGAAAGAAATGGAATAGCAAAACAAAAAAGGCGATTAGCAAACCAAAGCACTCTCTAGCAGTCTCAATAAAAACTTTATTTGGTGCCATTGTTTCGAATATTTCATCTGTATTGTGGTTAGCAAACCAGTCGTAAACCCCCGGTGAAAGTGTAAGCGCCCAAACAAAACTTACTGCCATTCCTGCTATTATGATAATTTTATTGTACTTGCCCATAAATGCAAAAGCACTTATTACGGCAATAGCCCCATACATTAAAACCCAGATTAGAGGGTCAGGATCATTAAGCTGTACTACTGCAAAAACAATAAATAATACTGTTAAAATTGCATTTACAATCTTCATATTGGTTGTTGAATTTAAGTCTTTAAAATTCCACTAATTTAATTGAATTGTCTTACCTTCTTTATCACTCTGTATTGAATATTCAATGATTTTTATCACATTCATCGCCTCTTCGGGTTTTACAGCCAGTGGTTTACCTTCTTTAATTGCCGCAGCAATATTTGCATAAAAAGCAGGATAATCTCCAGCAATTGTCTCTACTTGTCCTTCAATATGCAAACCACTTGTCTCTGTGTTTAAAAAGCCCCAATCAGCTTCATTTTCGGTTCCCCAATCATTACCATAAGGAGCAAAACCAGCTTTCAGCATATCTTCTTGTGGATCAATTCCATATTTCACAAAAGAACCCATTGTACCATGCATACTATATCTTGGCCCCGCTTCTCTCACCAAATAACCTGATCTAATTAATACTTTTACCTCTTCGTATTCCATCCTCAAATCAAAGTTATCAATCACACGCCCACCAGTTCTGGTTATTCCCAAATGAGCAGTAATTGTATTTGGCATTCCAAAAAGCACCAATGCCTGATCTATCATATGTGCACCAAGATTGTAAAGAATTCCTGTGCCCGTGTCTTCTTCTTCTTTCCAAGTATTTTCTTGAATATAGTTTCTAAAGCGATCGTAATGCGATTCAAATTCTACCAGTCTACCTAACATTTTACTGTCTATAACTTTTTGAACTGTTAGAAAATCTCCATCCCATCGGCGATTCTGAAATACACTTAGAACTTTCCCTGCTTTTTCAGCTACTTTTATCAACTCTTCTGCTTCTGAAGATTTTATGGTAAAAGGCTTTTCTACTATTACATGTTTGCCTTTTTCTAAAGCCTCTTTAGCCATTTCAAAATGCAAATAGTCGGGCGTGTTTACCACTACTAAATCAATGTTGATATCATCAGTAATTTCTGAGAAACTCCTAACAATCTCTGCATCAGAAAACCTTGATTTAGATTTATTAGATGAGCGCTCCATAATTTTACGAAGCTGAAAATGTGAATTGGAAGAGATAAGCGGTGCATGAAAAACCTCACCAGACATTCCGAATGAAGTTAGTCCTACTCTTATTTTTTCTGGCATGATCTGTCTATTTTAAATTATGTAGTTCTGAAATATGCCATTATAAGCACTTTTTTCCAAATCATTTACCATCGAATTTACCGAATCTAACCATTTACTATTCAAAATATACCACTAACAAAAACTCACTGTATTATCCTGCAAAAGTTTACTACTTTCCTTACTACTAATTCTCCTTGGTGTTCAATTTAAAAAGATAATGAAATGTTAAAGAACTACTTCCAGATGGCTGTTAGAAGCACTGTAAAAAGTGGTATGACCTCACTCATAAACCTAATTGGTCTTGCCATTGGCATTGCTTGCAGCTTGCTTATTTTCATCTATGTAAATCATGAGGTTTCTTATGATCAATTCCATTCAAAAGCTGATCGGATTTTTAGAGTACTTTCTATTGATGAGGCACTTGGAGTAAGCAACAGCATGGTTGGTATTACCATACCCGGTGTAGGTGCTGTAATGAAAGATCAACTACCAGAGGTAGAAAATACGGTGAGAATGCAACAAGTCGGACAAGCATTACTCACTTATGAAGAAAATAGTTTTTACACCGAACATACACTTAGAGCCGAAGCATCTTTTTTCGAAATTTTTGATTACGAATTAAAAGAAGGTGATAGAAATAATGTTTTGAGAGCCCCATATAAAGTGGTAATAACAGAAGAGATGGCTCAAAAAACATTTGGTCGAGAGGTTGATCCAATTGGCAAAAGTATTACTTTAAATAACGAACAAGAGTATGAGATTACTGGAATTTTAAAAGATCAAGATAAACCATCTCACCTCAGGTTTGATCTAATTTATTCAATGTATCCAGCTCAGTCTGATTCAGGCTTGGTTCAATATTTAAACTCTTTCAATAACATTAGCATGACAACCTATGCCTTATTGAAAGACCCAGCAATGGAAGCCAGTGTAGAGGAAAAAATAGAACCGATTCTTAGAGAAAACGAAGTACCTAACATCTGGAAAGTTACTTTACAACCACTTTCTGAAACACACTTAAATTCATCAAATGTAATTTTCGATAACATCAATCAAAACAAAGGGGATTCTAGTTATGTGTATTCGCTTTCTGCCATTGCTGTTTTTGTTTTGTTAATCGCAGCCTTCAATTTTATGAACTTAGCAACGGCTCGATCTACCAAACGAGCACGGGAAGTAAGCATGAGAAAAGTAATGGGAGCTGGTAAAACTCATTTGGTAATACAGCATTTGGGCGAGTCGGTTTTAATGTCGTTTAGTGCTTTGGTATTAGCCTTAATTATGGTATCAATTACTGGCTCAATAGTTCAATTACCCATTGCAGTAGAACCTGTAATTTACCTTTTCCAAAATCCAGTTTCGTTGACGGCAATCTTAGGAGGAACCTTATTACTTGGAATATTAGCAGGAATTTATCCAGCATTAATTCTATCATCATTTGAACCTGTAAAAGTTTTAAAAGGCAATTTTTCGAGCAGTGGAAAAGGAATTTTGCTAAGAAGAGTATTGGTAATTTTGCAGTTTGCAGTTTCTATTGCCATGATTTCTGGAACAGCAATCGTTTACCGCCAACTCGATTACATCAAAAATAAAAACCTCGGCTTTAATAAAGAGCAGATTGTTACCATTGGTTTGAATAACCAGCAAATGCGTGAAAGTGCCGAACAATTGAAAAATGAATTTCTACAATTGCCAGGAGTGTCTTACGCAGCTACAGTTTCTTCTTTACCCGGACAAGGTTTTGGCAGAACAGGTTTAAGGCCTGAAGGTGTCGGACAAGAAGAAGACCCTTGGATAGTGAGCATCATGACTTTCGATGAAAATTTTATTGATATGATAGGAATGGAAATCGCTCAAGGAAGAAACTTTTCACCAGATTATGGAACAGAAGAAGATGAAGCAATCATCATCAATGAAGCTTTAGCAAGAGAATTCAACTGGGAAAAACCTGTGGGTAAAAAGCTATTCTTTGGCGAGGATGAAAGAACTGTGGTTGGCGTGGTTAAGGACTTTCACTTTGCTTCGATGCGCCATAAAATTGAGCCAATTGTAATGATTTACCAACCCGGAGCTAATGGCAGTATTGCTTTAAAAATAAAACCTGAAAACATGAAAGAAACCATTTTGCAAATTGGTGACTCATGGGAAAAAGTAAATGCAGGTATGCCATTTGAATACACATTCTTTGATGAAGAGTTTGGCCAACTTTTTCAAAGTGAAGAGTCTTTCTCTAAACTGATTGTCAATTTTACTTGGTTAGCCATTTTTGTTGCTTGTCTGGGTTTATTCGGCTTAGCCTCATTTATTGCTGAGCAAAAAACCAAAGAAATTGGCATAAGAAAAGTACTTGGCTCATCTGTAAGTAAAATAGTAGCCTTGCTTTCTAAAGAATTCGCTTTATTGGTGCTCATCGCCAACTTTATAGCTTGGCCAATTGCTTGGTATGCAATGGACACTTGGCTGCAAGACTTCGAGTACAGAACTGATATTAGTTTTATCACATTCTTTTTGGCAGGCTTTGCTTCTTTAGCAATTGCGCTTTTATCTGTAAGTTATCATTCTATAAGAGCGGCTATTGCTAATCCAATAAAAAGCTTGAGAGATGATTAATTGATTCTCGCTAAAATTAAAAAAAGCTCAATCACCAAAAATGATTGAGCTTTTTTATTAATCCCATTTGCCCCAACTGTTTTCGTAATATTTTACCAAAGCTTGATTATCAAGCCTATTGATTTCTACGTTCGAGGCTTGCATGTCTTTTTCAAACACAAATATTTTTGGGAGAATATCTGAAGTTAAAAAACGATTTTGTAACCTGTTTTTATTTTCATCTAGATGTTTAGCCACAGGTTTTATCAATTCTTCTACAACTGGCTTTTTATCATCAAAATAAGCTTTCTTCGGAGTTTGGAAACAGATATTAAAACCCCACATACCGAAAGTTGGCAGATAAACATTTATTGGTAACACGCCTCCAAAAACAGCCTCCATGGTTTTATTAATACACCAAAATGCATTGGCTGCAAAATACGGCGAGGTCGACTGAGTAATCACCACACCATCTTTAGCAAGAATTTGCTGTATCATCTGGTAAAATTCTTTAGAGTATAATTTCCCTAATGAAGGCGAATTGGGATCAGGTAAATCGATAATGATCAATGAATAAACTTTGCCAGAGTTTTGGATAAAATTGAAAGCATCATCGTGCACTACATTCACTTTGGGGTGTTGCAGTGCACCATTATTATATTTTGTGAAAATCGGATTGGTACTGGCAATTTCTGTAATTACCGGATCGAGATCGACCAAGTCTATACTTTTAATCTCATCGTATTTCAATAACTCTCTGGTAGCTAAGCCATCTCCGGCACCCAAAAGCAACACATTTTCAGCTTGTGGCAAATAAGCCATCGGCACGTGTACTAAAGGTTCATGGTATCTATATTCATCAATTGTGGAAAACTGCAAGTTACCATTGATATATAAGCGAACGTCTCGATCGTACTTAGTCACAACTACTCTTTGGTATTCGGTCTGTCTAGAAAAAATAATATTATCTTCATAAACATACTGCTCCAACATTCCACTTAACTGAAATGAATATGCCATACCAACTATCATTACTGCGATAGAACCAATGGCAGATAACATCAATGGAGTAGCATTTTTTATATTCTTCTTAAATAAACTGGTATTAAAAACAGCAATTAGCAGGTTAAGAATACCTACAAGAAAAGATGTTCTCATTAATCCCAAATAAGGCAAGAGAATTAATGGAAACATAACTGAAGCAACCAATGAACCAATGTAATCGAATGCCAACACATTAGAAATGGTATTTTTGAGGTCTTCGTAGTTTTTAAGAATACGGGTAATAAGTGGAATTTCTATACCTATAAAAGCACCCAATATTACTATAAGAATAAATGCAGTTAGATAGTAATTCTCTGTAAGTGAAAAACTGGCATGTAAAATTAAGGCAGACAAACCTCCTACTATACCCAGTGCAATCTCCACCCAAATAAATCTCTCAAGAAGATTATTATTAATAAATCTACTAAAAAAAGAGCCTATCCCCATTGAAGAAAGGAAAAGGCCAATTGTGATAGAAAAATGCAGAATACTACTCCCTAAAAAATAAGTAGAAATTGTGCTAATTAGTAACTCGTATAAAATACCGCAAACGGCTATAATTAATACAGACACTAGTAAAACAGGTACTTCTTTCTTCCCCTGTACTTCTCCTTTAAATGTTTGTGCTTCTTCCATTCAATCTTATTCCTGAAATGTGTAGTTTAATGAAAAATATAATTTCATTTCAAAGTTGGTTCACAATTTATAGCTTTGATCCTCAAAAATTCAAAAAATCTGAACTTATGGCAACATTATATCCCTTGAAATTTAAAACCATATTTAAAGATAAAATATGGGGCGGAGAAAAAATCAATAAAGTTTTAGGTAAAAACTTTGAACCACTACCCAATTGCGGAGAAACATGGGAGATTTCTGGTGTAGAAGGCAACATCTCTGAGGTTTCAGAAGGAGCGCTTAAAGGAAAAAAACTCACCGAACTAATAGAAGAATACAAAGGTGTATTAGTTGGTGAAAAAGTATATGAAAAGAGTGGAAATGAATTTCCTTTGTTAGTGAAATTTATCGATGCTAATGCAGACCTTTCTATTCAGGTACACCCAGATGATACGCTTGCTAAAAAGAGACACAACTCTTTAGGTAAAACTGAAATGTGGTATATTTTTCAAGCTGATGAAAACACAAAACTAGTTTCTGGTTTCAATAAAGAGCTTGATAAAGAAACTTACCTGAAACATCTTAATGAAAAAACACTTACCGAAATAATGAATTATGAGGATGTAGAAGACGATGATGTTTTCTTTATTCCGGCAGGTAGAGTGCATACAATTGGTAAAGGTTGTTTATTAGCTGAAATTCAACAAACTTCTGATATTACTTACAGAATCTACGATTTCGACAGAAAGGATGATCAAGGTAATACGCGTGAACTTCACACAGAAGAAGCACTTGATGCAATTGATTACAAACATTACGACCAGTACAAAACTCAGTACGACAAGAGTGTAAAAAATGCACCGGTAAAATTGGCTAGCTGCCCTTACTTCGAAACCAATGTATTAAAATGTTCTGAGAGCATTGAAAGAAACTACGAAAACCTCGATTCGTTTGTAATCTATGTTTGCTTTAATGGTAGCTTAGATATCGAATTTGATGGAGGAAGTATATCAGCTAAAAAAGGTGATGCCGTGTTGGTGCCTGCTACAATTAATAATGTAGTATTAAAACCATCTTCTTCTTTCAGTATTTTGGAATCTTACGTTCCTGCTTAATTAGAAACACAAATCAAGACAATAAAAAAAGGTTAGTCAAATAGTTGGCTAACCTTTATTACTTCATGATCTGATTCTGTGATAGTTGTTAATAAAATTTTTATATAATTGACAATGTAAGCGCGCCTTTTAGGCATTTAAATCTTTTTCTATCTCTAATTGTATTTTTTCTAGGTGTTCCTTCTTTGCTTCTTTTTTCTACCTCTAAATATCACCCTAAATGGAGCAGATAAAACACCTTATACACATCAATTACCAATTGATTTCTAAATATCATAAAAATTAGAAAAAACACGCTCACCCATAATGGGTGATATTACTCTAACCCTTCGGAAATTAGGGCTAAAAAACGTAAAATTTTTTCTTAGGATTGTGATAATTAGCACTCAGATACATTTACAGTGATATTTACAGCCAAACCACCTTTTGAAGTTTCTTTGTATTTCACCTTCATATCTTTGGCAGTTTGCCACATGGTGTCTATCACTTTATCAAGAGTTACTTTTGCATCTTCAGGATCGCTGTTTAAAGCAATATTACAAGCAGTAATTGCTTTTATAGCCCCCATAGAATTTCTTTCTATACAAGGTATTTGAACCAACCCACCTACAGGATCGCAAGTAAGCCCAAGATGGTGTTCCATAGCAATTTCGGCTGCCATTAAACTTTGTGCAGGAGAACCACCCAAAGCTTCTGTTAACCCTGCTGCTGCCATGGCCGAAGACACTCCTATTTCTGCTTGGCAACCACCCATTGCGGCTGAAATAGTTGCTCTCTTTTTAAAGAATGTACCTATCTCTCCTGCAACTAGTAAAAACTTAATAATATCTTCGTCTGTAGCTGCTCTGTTTTTAAAACAGAAATAATACATAATTACTGTCGGAATTACTCCTGCCGAGCCATTTGTAGGAGCCGTTACTACCCTACCCAATGCAGCATTCTCTTCGTTTACAGCAAGCGCGAAACAACTCACCCATTTTAATACTTCATCAAAATCGAGCTTAGATTTTTTAATGAGTTGTATCCATTCTGCTGAGTTAGTATAGGTTTGCTCACCCAGCAATTTCTTATTTAAAGAAGCCGCTCTTCTTTTTACATTAAGTCCACCCGCCAAAATACCATCGGTATTACAACCTTTATACACACATTCTTCCATAGTATGCCAAATGCGCATTAAGCCATTATTTATTTCATCTTCTGTTCTCCACGCTTTTTCGTTGGCAAATACCATTTTAGCAATAGAAAGATTCTCTCTATTACAATGCTCCAACAAGTTTGCAGAAATATCGCATGGGAATGGCAATACCTTTTGTGTACTAGTTACATCTTCACCTTCTGCCACAACAAAACCACCACCAATTGAAAAGTAGGTACTTTCTAGTTCTCCTTCTGAAGTAATGGCAAAAAACTTCATCCCATTTGCATGAAATGGCAATCTTCTCTTGCCAATTAATTTTAAATCTGTTTTTTCTTTAAAAAGAATTTCCTTTTGCTGTAAAAGATTAATTGTTCCTGTCTCTCTAATCGACTTTACTTTATCACTTATTAGTGAAGTATCCGTTGTTTCTGGATTCTCCCCTAATAGCCCCATTAAGATCGCAATATCAGTTGCGTGGCCTTTTCCGGTTAGTGCCAAAGAGCCATACAATTCTATTCTTATTCTGGAAATAGCCTCAAAATTTCCTGCAACTTGTAATTCTTTTAACCATCTCAAAGCAGCTTTCCATGGACCTAAAGTATGCGAACTAGAAGGCCCTACTCCAATTTTGAGCATGTCAAATACACTGATGCATTCTGTCATAGAGAGATAAGTAGTAAAGTAAAATAGCAAAAAAATAAAGCAGGTAATTACCTGCTTTCAGTTCAATTTACAAGAATATAAATTGTATTCTTTTTTTACCATTTAATAGTCTTTAAAATAATATCTTCTTCGTAGTTCCCATAAACTACTACTTCTTTCATTGCAAAGCGCCTGTTATCATCCACCTCCGAGTTAAAATCTGCTTTAAAGTACCTCACTTCGCCAGTTGGTAGTTTTAAAGTTACATTTTTACTCAAATCACCTTGATCGCCAGACATATGCATGGCGTCAAATTGATAAGCCGCATGTTCCATTTGTTCAAAAGCAGCATCTTTTATTCCATACTCTTCTGTAAGCAATGCCACAGCTTCGTCGATACTCTCACTCTTTAACCTAATGCCAGTTATAAGACTGTCTTTTCTCACCACATACTCTACTGAAAGCATTCCTTTATCTGGCAAAGTAGATGCGCGTTCATTTTCGAGTAAAAAGTGGATGCTTTCACCATCCTTATCTTCCAAGTTAACCAACATAAATGGCCCATTTCCACTTTCTTCTATAGAAACCAACTCACCTATTGTTTTTTTAACCGGTGCACCTACACTCTCAATTAATTCAAAGTTTTCTTCGAATTCAATTTTCCCTTTATCAAAAGTATATGAATCTAAATTGACTTTAACTGAGGTTTCTTTTTTTTGAGATGAATCTGAAGATTGGCAAGCGTGTATAAAAAATGAAAGTATTAAAACATTGTAAAAAAAATTTCTCATAGTTTCACGTTTCATGAAAAATACGGCAAATTAATTTACCTATTTAGCGCAAAATTACCGAGGAAAAACTTAGTATTTCTAAAAAAATTTAAAGTAATCGTTAATAAGATATAACTGCTTAAGGGCAATTACATACCGTTTAAAAATATTGGAAAGTTAAATAAAATTCTGGAATGACTTTTCTCATTGTTAATATGAACTTAATCCACTAAATTTGTTTTTATTTAGAATAAATAAAAATTGCTTTGAAAACAGCAGCCATACTAAAAAAAGGAGAAAAAGGAATTATTGAAAAATTCCTTGATGAGGCACTTTCAGCAAAGTTTCTGGAAATGGGTTGCCTGCCGGGTTACGATGTAAAACTAATCAGAAAAGCACCTTTTGGATGCCCAATATATTTAAAAGTAGGTAAGAATTTTTTAGCACTTAGAGAAGAAGAAGCCCGCAACGTAGTATTAAAATAAGTAATGGAAGAGGAGGTTCTGGCATCAAAATCTGTCATAAAAATAGCTTTAATAGGGAATCCAAATGCAGGTAAGTCGTCATTTTTTAACAGACTTACTGGATTAAATCAGCATGTGGGTAACTTCCCCGGTGTAACCGTAGACCGTAAAAAAGGATCGTTTAAAATAGATGAAAATCTAAAGGCTGATCTTATTGATTTACCTGGTACTTACAGTTTATACCCAAACTCTGCAGACGAGAAAATTGTATTAAATATACTGAGCAATCCGAAAGATAAACACTATCCGGATTTGATTGTATATATCGCAGATGCAACTAATCTGGAGAGACATCTTTTGCTTTTAAGCCAAGTGATAGATTTAGATATACCAGTTGTATTGGCTCTTAATATGATTGATATTTCCAGAAAGGAAAAACAGAGTATTGATATTACTGAGCTAAGCAAGCAACTAAAAATACCTGTAATAGAAACCAATGCCAGAAATGGAGAGGGTATTCCAGCACTCAAAGAAAGTATTAAAAAACTCTACAAAAAGGAAGAAACAAAAAAGAACCAATCTTTTTTCCACCTCAATGGTAAGACTGACATTATCAACGATTTAAAAGCCAGATTTGAAGTTGATAGTGATTATCAAGCACTCCTTATTTTACATCATTTTCATAAACTACCTTATCTTAAAGAAGAAGAAAAAGCAATTGTAAAAGAAACAATTGATAAACATGCTTTTTTAAGTATTAAAAATCAGGTAGATGAAATTATGGAGAGATTTGATAAAATCGCTCCTCTAGTAAACAAAGTAGTGACCATTGAAAAAGTTAAAGAGGAAGAAACACTTACCGAAAAGATAGATAATATTCTTACCCATAAATTTTTTGGGTCCTTTATTTTTATCGGCATTCTACTTTTCATCTTTCAGGCAATATTTGCTTGGGCTAGTTACCCAATGGATTTGATAGATGCTGGTTTTGCTGCAATTAGCGATTTTGTTACCAGTAATTTGCCTGATAATGCATTTACCAGTTTAATAAACGATGGTTTAATTGCAGGTCTGGGTGGTATCTTAATCTTTATCCCTCAAATTACTATACTGTTTTTATTAATTTCTCTACTCGAAGAAGTAGGTTATATGTCGAGAGCAGTTTTTCTTTCTGATAGTTTAATGAGGCGCTTTGGACTAAACGGAAGAAGTATTGTATCTCTAATATCTGGTGTTGCTTGTGCTGTGCCTGCAATTATGGCAACACGAAACATAAGCAACTGGAAAGAAAGGTTGATTACCATTATGGTAACTCCATTTATGAGTTGCTCTGCCCGTATTCCTGTATTTACAGTACTTATTACATTTGCTGTTCCTGAGGTTTACTACTTTGGTTTTATAAACCTACAAGGGCTTGTAATGATGGGACTATACATTCTAGGAACTCTTGCCGCACTAGTTTCAGCATGGGTTCTTAAAAAGATATTAAAATCAAATGAACGTAGCTATTTTATTATGGAGCTACCTTCATACAAGGCACCTCAAGTAAGAAATGTATTTTTTACTGTGTATGAGAAAGTAAAAGCTTTTGTAGTTGAAGCAGGTAAAATCATTTTAATCATTTCTATTGTATTGTGGTTTCTAGCTTCTTATGGTCCGGGAGACCAAATTGAAAAAGCTACTAACGACATACTAACCGAAAACCAAGACAAACAGATTTCTGAAGACGAACTAAGCGATATGATTTCTGCCAGACAGATTGAATATTCGTACGCCGGCTATCTGGGCAAAGCTATTGAGCCTGTAATAAGACCTTTAGGTTTCGACTGGAAAATGGGAATTGCCATTATTACTTCGTTTGCTGCAAGAGAAGTATTTGTAGGTACCATGGCAACTATTTATAGTGTTGGTAGCAAAGGAGATGATGAAAGCTCAATTATTGAGCGTATGCGCAACGAAATTAGTAAAGACACTGGCAACCCAGTTTACAATACTGCTACTTCATTTTCATTGTTGATATTTTATCTTTTTGCCATGCAGTGTATGAGTACTCTGGCAATTGTAAAGAGAGAAACAAACAGCTGGAAATGGCCTGCCATACAACTAGTATTTATGACAGGGCTCGCGTACGTTTCTAGTTTATTAGTTTATAACCTATTATCTTAAATATAAGCGGCTAGGAAATTAGCCGCTTCTTCTTCTGCCCAATAACTACTAGCTTTAAACTGAGCAAAAGCAACATGCCCTCCTCTTTTAGGACTTTTTAAGAAAAAATAATCACTGTTTCTAGCTTCTTCAAAAGGAAAACATTCCGGTGCCAAAAATGGATCGTCGAGTGCACTAATCAACAATGTAGGTATTCGTATACCTGATACAAATGATATAGCACTACACTTTTCGTAATAATCATCTACATTTTTAAAACCATGTACTGGTGCGGTAAAGTAATCGTCAAAATCGCGCACACTTCTTAGTTTTGGCATAGTGCTTCCCAAAATATTATCTGGAAAGGTTTTTAGCTTCTCTTTTGTTTTGGGGATTAAGCTTTTTAAAAACCAATGCGCATATACTTTACTTAATGCATTTTCTGCTTTACTCAAATCACAAGGAGCCGAGATAGAAACAGCCGCTTTAACCTCTTTAGTTATATCTTTACCTTGCTCACCTAAATACTTTAATAAGATATTTCCTCCCAAGCTAAAACCTGTTAGGGCAATTTGCTCATATTTATGGTGACTAATTACATATTTTATTACTTCATCTAAATCGTCAGACTCTCCACTGTGATATGAGCGAAACAACCAGTTAGCCTCTCCACTGCATCCTCGCAAGTTCATTCCTACCACGTCCCAACCATTTGCTAAGTAAGTTTTGGTAATTGCTCTAATGTATACTGAGCTGGTGCTTCCTTCAAAACCATGTATTAAAATTGCTACTTTCTCATTGCCTTCTTTGGCAATATCCAAATCAAGAAAATCGGAATCTCTTAGTGTAATTCGCTCTCTGCTAAATTCCACACCTTTTATCTTTCTAAAAAAAACAGGATATATAGAATGGATATGTTTATTAGAAAGTAAAAAAGGAGGCTGGTATGATGTGTCTTTTAGTAATGGCATTTTTCTAAATTAATTCGCTGCTAAAATAACAGATAAGTCAGACTCTGCATTATTTTAATTATCTGAGCAGGCTCAATCAAATTTTTTTTTACTTTTTTTCAAAAATAATTAGCTATAATTCAGATTTCGTTCATCACTCCCGCTAACCTTTAGACACTTAATGTGTGCATTTCATCACCAAATATTTACAGATAATATAAAAGCGATTGCATCGAGTTTTTGATTAATGTACATTACATACTAATATTTTTAATATAGTACTATGCTTTACATAGAACCTTTTATAAAACAAGCCGTTACAGAGAATATAGAGGCCATATTTCTAAAATAAAAAGCTGAAATGTGATTAACCGAAGATTCCTGAATGGAAATATAAGTTTATAAAATTATGAATCTGGAGAATACACAAATCCAAATGAGAAAGGGAATATTGGAATTTTGCATTCTAAAAGTGATCTCAAAAGGTGAGATTTATGCATCTGATATGCTGGATGAATTAACCGATGCCAAGATGATGGTGGTTGAAGGAACGCTTTATCCTTTATTAACAAGACTAAGAAAAGCTGAGCTAGTCGAATACAAATGGGTAGAATCTAGTTATGGCCCTCCCCGCAAGTATTATAAGCTTACAGACAAAGGCTATAGCTTCCTAGAAAATCTTACCTCTACCTGGATGGAGCTTACCACTGCTACCAACCAGATTCTTTCGTGGGTAGACTCAAAGACTAGTAAAGTTACCGAAGAGAAAGAAGCCATAGTTACTGAAAAAGCCAAGCCGAAAAAGGAGAAAAAGAAAAAAGAAGATAAAGAGGAAAAAGAGGCTGGTGAACAGTAAAAGCTAAATACTACAAGCTCAATTTATTTAAATGAAGAAAAAGTATTACAAATAATTTAGTGATGAAAAAAAATATAAGCATCAATGTTGGCGGAATCATTTTCCACATTGAAGAAGACGGTTACGAAACGCTTAAAGACTATTTGTCTTCAATTAACAGGTACTTTTCTAATTATGAAGACAGTTCTGAAATAATTGTAGACATAGAAAGTCGAATAGCTGAAATATTTCTTTCAAAACTATCTGAGCATAAGCAAGTAATTACACTTGAAGATGTGAATAGCCTAATAGCTACCATGGGCAGAGTATCTGACTTTGAAGCTGCTGAAGAAATAATTGACGAGTCTTATGGTGCTGCTGCTGGTTTCCAACACCAAGATACTGCTACTAAAGCTCAAAAATCGGTTAAACAAGGTACTGGAAAAGAACATTACGAAGAAAAAAGAGGATTCACAGAAAAAGCCTTTTTAAGAGACGAAAAAAGAAAACTTATTGGCGGTGTATGCTCAGGTATTGCTCACTATTTTAATTTAGATCCATTGTGGATCAGAATGTTATTCTTACTTCCAGTTTTCGATATTTTCATCACATTTATCGCTCCTTGGTTTGTATTTGCAGTGTATGTAGCCATTTGGATATTTATACCAGGTTCAGAAGATTTAGAAGAAGATGAAAAAGTAAGAAGACTTTTTAGAGATGGAGAAAATGCTGTTTTGGGTGGTGTAGCTTCGGGTGTAGGCAGCTTCTTTGGTATAGATTCTAGTTTAGTTCGTCTGTTTTTTGTGCTTTCCAGTATTTTTGGTGGCGTTGGCTTTGTAATTTATCTAATAATCTGGTTCATCACTCCAGAAGCAAAATCTATTACAGAGCGTATGCAAATGAAAGGTGAACCTATTACACTTTCAAACATTGAGAAGAAAATTAAAGACAGCCTAAACTTTGACGAAGACGAAGAGGAAAGCCTTTTAGCTAAAATATTACTTTTCCCTTTCAGACTTATATCAAAAATTATAGATAATGTAGGTGGTGACTTAGGCCCTATTGCCAAAGTACTTTTCACGATTGTATCTGTATTCATCGGAATTTTACTAGTAATCATTTCTATGGGTACAACTATTGGCTTGGTTTCTTCACTAGCCATCTTTTACGGTTACTCTGGCACTGCTCATGAGATCATGATTGATAATCAGATTCCATTAGAAATGATACAGAATAGTATCCCACCTGTTGGTGTATTCTTCGCATTCGTTTCTATCTGGGTTCCATTCATTTTTGTAGGCATATTAGGTACTTGCCTTATCGCAAGAAAAATGGTTGTAAAACCAGTATTAAACTGGGGCTTATTGGGCATATGGATTATCGGATTAATTGGTGCTGGTGTTACTGTTCCTTTATTTCTTACAGAACTACAAGCGAGTGGCAGTTTTAAAGAAACTTCGATTTATGAAGTTCCAAACGAAAGGTTAAACATCTCTTTAAATGATAATAGCAGAAATGACGAATTTCATTTAGTAAACTTATCTATCAGCGGGCACGATAAAGATGAAGTTGAGCTAGTACAACGTATTGAGTCGAGAGGTAAAACCAGACAATACGCGATAGAAAATGCTAAAAATATTTTATATAAATACAAGGTGGATGAAGCAAACCTTTCGTTTGATCCAAGTTTTGAGCTAAAAGAAGATGCTCCATTTAGAGGGCAAACGATAGATTTGATGCTTTACATTCCTTATGGCAAAGAATTTACATTAGCAGAAAACATCGAATCTATTTTAAGAGAAAGTTCATTAGAAGCTTCTGGTTATTCTTTTAATAATCTTGGCGACAGAAATATTTGGAAATTCGATGAAGAAAAAGGCCTAAACTGTATCACTTGTACTCCTGATGAAAAAACAGATTTTGGTGATGAAAGAGATATAGTTGACTTTAATTTTAGAGAAGGAGAATTTAATAAACTACAAGTTACTGGTGCTTTTGATGTAGAGATTATTCCTGGAGACAAGTATTCAGTTGTAGCGCGTGGTGAAAACAAAAACCTGCAAAACCTAAAGGTAAATGTTAAAGACAATACTTTAATTGTAAGACACAAAGAAAACAACGACTTAACAAACAGAAGCAACGAAATACTACGAATCACGATTAATGTACCTGAGCTAAATGAAATTTATGCAGAAGGTGCATTAAAATGTGAAATACTCAATCTGTCGAGCTCAAAAATGAGATTAAAACTGGTAGGAGCTGTAAGTTGCGATGCAGATTTAGACGCAGAAAATCTAAGTATAGAAGTTACTGGCGCATCTAATTTAAATCTAAAGGGAAGAAGCGAATTACTCAACTTAGGGGTTATGGGCACTTCGGAAGTTGATGCCAACGATTTTGAAGCTGAAAGTATAAATGTAGAAGCTTTAGGTTTAAGTAGTGCCTTTATAAATGCCAGTGAGCATTTAAGCATTAATGCATCTGAGACCAGCTCTGTCAAATACAAAGGCACTCCTGAGTCACTTCATATCAATGAGATTAAAGAAAATAATAATCACCAATTTAACTTTTAATGAATGATTAGATATTACTCTTCATCTTCAACCTCAATCCCATTCATTAACCAAAGCTGATTTAAGCTATAGTTTAAATGATTTGGGTAAATCTCATAGTAGAGCTTAGATATTTTTTTGAATAAAATTTTTCTAAACTCTTCAAAGTTTTCTTTATTAACTGCCGAAATAAAAACTGCTTCCGGGTTTTTACCTAAATAAGTAGCTTTTAACTCATCCAAAGTTGCTGGTGGGTGATCCTCTTCAAATGGAGGGTACTCCTTATTTTGAAATAAATCTATTTTATTGAATACCAGCAAACAAGGTTTATCAGCAGCACCAATTTCCTGTAGTGTTTTATTTACTACATCCATATGTTCTTCAAAAGAATCGTGCGAAATATCTACTACGTGTAATAATAGATCGGCTTCTACAATCTCATCCAAAGTAGATTTAAAACTCTCAATTAAAGTTGTTGGCAACTTTCTAATAAAACCTACAGTGTCTGTCAACAAAAACGGAATGTTGTTTAGCGTAAGTTTTCTTACTGTAGAATCTACAGTTGCAAAAAGCTTATTTTCTGCAAAAACATCTGCCTTACCTAAGGTTCGCATTATGGTAGATTTACCCACATTGGTATAACCCACTAATGCTACCCTTACCATTCTATCTCTAGATTTTCTTCTTACTGCGCTTTGCTTTGAAATTTTCTCAAGTTTCTTCTGTAGTAATGAGATTTTATCTCTAATTATCCTTTTATCCGTTTCAAGTTCGGTTTCACCCGGACCACGCATACCAATACCACCTCGTTGCCTAGAGTGGTGAGACCATAAATTTGTAAGGCGAGGTAACATGTATTGATACTGAGCTAACTCTACTTGAGTTCTTGCCTGAGCAGTTTGTGCTCGCTTCATAAAAATTTGAAGGATGAGCAAACTACGGTCAATAATCATCCGCTCTTTAATAGTATTATCAAGATTTTTGATGTGTGCTGAAGAAAGGTCATCATCAAAAATAATCATATCTACATCATAGGCCTCTACATAGGCTGTTATCTCTTCTAGCTTTCCTTTACCAACAAAATATTTAGGATCGGGCTTTTGCAGTTTTTGCCTGAAAGTTTTTAATGTTTTCACTCCCAATGTCTCTGCAAGAAATGCAAGTTCATCTAAGTACTCTGTCGTTTTTTCTACAGACTGGTTGTCGGTTGACAAGGCAACCAATACCGCTGTAGGCTGTTCTTCTTCTGTATAATAAAATTCTTTTTTCAAGTATTCAGCTTTTAAGTTTTCCTACTATTTTAAATTTATCGAACACATTGGCATTATGTGGAGCATCATTATCAAGTTCTCCACTTAAATCTTGCCCTGCCCAATGTTCGTAATGTTTCCCATTACGCCATAATCTGGAACTCCCTACATCGTAAATCATCCCTTTATATGCCACCCAGATTTCGTGTCGGTCGTTGCCATTTCTTAAAGCCAGTTGCGACCGGGTATATTCTTTTAGCTCCATTTTTTATTAAGGCACAAAAAGGCTTCATAATACATTTAATGCACCATGAAGCCTTCTATTTATATAAGTTATTTCTCAAAAAAAGGTTTGCCAATTAAACATTTACATGCTTTTCGGCATGGTAAGAAGAACGTACTAACGGTCCTGATTCCACATATTTAATCCCTCTTTTTAAGCCTTCTTCCTTAAAGAATTCAAATTTATCAGGATGAACAAACTCAGCTACTTCTATGTGCATTTTAGTTGGTTGAAGATATTGTCCAAGAGTAAGAATATCTAGGCCATGAGCTGCTAGATCATCCATAAGTTTAAAAACTTCGTCGTCTTTCTCTCCTAATCCTAACATGGCACCAGACTTAGTTCTTTTGCCATATTCTTTTGTTTTCTTTATTTGATCTAGACTTCTCTGATATTTAGCTTGTGGCCTTACTCTCCTGTAAAGGCTTTCTACGGTTTCCATGTTGTGAGAAACTACCTCCTGTCCGGCAGAAATCATTCTTTCCAAAGCTTCCCAGTTTCCTCTTGTATCTGGAATTAGGGTTTCAATAGTTGTTTCAGGACTGATGCTCTTTATTTCTCTTACAGTCTGATACCAAATCTCTGCTCCTCTATCTTTTAGTTCGTCACGGTTTACTGAAGTAAGTACTGCATGTTTTACCTGCATAAGCTTTATTGCTTCAGCAACTCTTCTAGGCTCGTCTTTGTCGTACTCAGTTGGTCTTCCTGTAGCCACTGCACAGAATGAACAACCTCTGGTACAAACGTTTCCTAAAATCATAAAAGTAGCTGTACCTGCTCCCCAGCACTCTCCCATATTTGGGCAACTCCCGCTCTCACAAATGGTATGTAATTTATATTCGTCAACCAGTTTTCTAACTTTTCTGAACTCCGGTCCTACCGGTAGTTTTACTCTAAGCCAGTTGGGTTTACGTTTTTTAGGTTCCGATGATATTACTGGTAATTCAATCATGAATGCTCCTTTGTTCTTGTGTATGCAAAAGTAAGTATCAATTGCTGATTTAAAAAGATAATACTCTCCTATAATTCAGCCCTTATATTTTAACATAAGTTCTTAAAGTAAGTTCATGAATTTAATTAAAGAAAAAACCAGTTTTAATCTTATTTTCTGAAACCATAAAAAAGTGTAACAAATGCAGAAGTATATACTCTTTTAGTTGGTGTATCATGCATCAATTGTATATCGCTAAAGAAGGTGTCTAACATAAAACCTGCTTCAAAACCGGTAACACTATTATTAAAAGTACCGAACTCAAAACTCAGCGAAGACTTTAAACTGGCTCCCGGTTTTATTTTAGATTTCGCCAAACTTTCGAAAATAGAACCAGCTCCAATTATTCCATCAAAACTTTGATGAATATCAGGATCATATGGCTCTGTTTTTACAATATTATCTGGGTAGCGATACTGTATTAGATATGGTGCTAGCAAACCTATAGTTGGCCCTACAGAGTTTATCCAGTTTACTTGTACTCCTTGTTCTTTGGCTTTTTTAAATAAAACTATTTCTCTTCCGTATTGAGGTCTTAATATATAAAAGTAGTTTTTCTTTTCAGGAACAAAATTATTTCCACTTAAAAAACTAGTTGCCTTTTGTTCTTTCGGGTCTTTTACATGTACAAACTCAAACGAATAGCTATGATACATTTTTTGGTTTATCACTTTGGCGAACTTAAAAGTAGCTCCACCAATTAAACCACCATTGGTATTGAAGTTAATTCCGTAAGTAAATTCTTTTTTGTATAGATAACCTTCGTCTTCCTCATTCCAAAACTGAGCATAGGTTGCTTGGCTAGCCAAATAAACCAGACATATAGTAAGCCAAAGTGGGCTATTTTTTCTTAAGTATTTGTTCACATGCTTCATAACATTAATTGTTAAACATAAAATGGAGAGAGCATTTGGGCTGCTAGTAGGAAGTATGTTAGCTATATTGTAAACTAAAAAGTGGAATTAAAAGGTTTTGAAAATTTCACAAAAAGCTCAATACTTCAATATGCTGGAGATGAACTAGTATACCCTTAAATTCAAGACACTTAAAAGTGCTAAAAAGTTCTTTTTACAACGACTCTAGACTTATATTTTCCTGTAAGGTCACATCCATCTACATCAAGAAAAATATCGCCTGAACCTGTGTATAACAATTCTTTCTTTCTCCAATGACCATCTTTCTTTTCAAAAAAAACAGTAATACTCACCTCTTCTCCATTGGGTGTAAATACCTTACCATTTTGAAAAGAAACACCATCGCAAGTTTCCATTTTGGAGATTTTTTCAATTTTAAATTTTGGCTGATCGCCGAGACTACTATGTCTCTCATTTATTTTGGTAGCATCTGGTATATCTACTTCTGCTCCTTTTCTATAAGGAAAACTAAAGTAGTTACCTGTATAGTTACAAGAAGAAATGTCGAGTTTTAAATCTCCAATATTTTCTGAGGTGTATTTCTTCGTTTCCCATTGCCCTTCATAGGTTTGAAGGAAAAAAACTATTTCATAAGGACCTGCTTCATCGGCCATAAGAAATGCAGAGTGTATTTCGAGTCCTTTGCCGTTTTCACATCCGGCAGGCTTCTCTTTCATGGGAATAATTACCTTAATTCCTGATGGATTATCCCAATTTATTATTGAAGAGATAAGTAAGAAGCTGTATATAAAAAAATTAACCATGGTACCAGCCTTAAAAAAATGAAATTTTCAAGTTTTTTGCTAAATGCTTGATTTCTATCTAAAATCAGGCACACTTGAATTACATTTTTAATAACCTTTAAGGCTATATATTATTTTCTATTTAGTAGCCAAAGCTTTATTTATTTCTAGCCTTTCATCATTGGTACTACTTTATCCATAAAATCTCGCATATAAGGATGCAAATCGGCTCTAAAATCTTCTGTATAATCGCTTTGTTTTATAAGAATTGGCTCGGTGTGTAGCTCATCTAATTTTATTTCACCAGTGGCAGTAGCGTAGTAAAGCGCATTTACAGTATCTGTTCCTTTACCATGATCAAAAGGAGCTGTTTGAAAAAATGTGCGGGCAAAATCGACAAAAACAATTTCCTGAACATCCAAGTTACATTCTTCCTTAACTTTTAAAATAGCAGAATCAGCAGTTTTTACACCTCTTTTTACTCTTCCGCCTAAAGACCATAAAATATCACTCGCGGGCAATTTTGACCTTTTTACCAACAACAAACCTCCATTATACTCCACTAAAATATCGTGGCAAAACTGCACCAAACCTGCATGCGCTTTTTCATAAACATCTCCGGGTAAAAAATCTGCTTCTAGCTTAGTTAAGTCTACTTCTTGGTTATTTTCAATAATATATTCTTTCATGCTGCGAAAAAGATTAATACTTGATTTATGGGTTTAGAAAGGAAGTAATTCTTTCCAAGTTTGTTTCATCATGTTGTATTTAATGGTGCTTGGCAATGCCTTCCACCAGTATTTATTCATCTCAACTGCAAAAGACGGCTGCATGTAGCAATTGATTACACAACCCTCGCAAGCCGGATGTCTGCCTTCCATGGCTATACTTTTTTGTACTTTCTCACTTCTAAAAATCTCGTATAGATTATTTTCAATAGCTACTTTTTCGAGCCCAAGATGGTAACAAGGCAACACTAATTTGTTGTCTGGTGAAATTACAATTGTACTACTACCTGCCTTACATATTGGTTTATCTATATGGTTTCCTCCATCTAACCTCAATTCTATAAAAGCATCGTTGAGGTAGACATTTTTTTTGCCAGACCATTTCTTCAACTTCAAAAGGTTGGCTTTAGAAATACTCCCACCCGTTTCAACTTCATTATAATCAAAAACAGGATTGAGTATTAAAACCAAATTTTCTGGCAGGCAAATCTTTTGATGGACTTCTTCAATTTCGTGCATGTTATCATTAAAGACCGTCATCAAAATATCTGGTCTTTCTCCCATCGATCTGGCCACTTCGATAGACTTCATTACAAAATCGAAGCATTTTACCCCGCGCATTGCATCGTGTGTTTCTTTGTTAGCAGAATCTAGAGAAAAATGCAACATATCAATTTTCCCCTTTAGCTTTTCGGCTAGTTTGGGGTAAAGTAATGCATTAGTAGTAATGGTTGTAATAAAACCTAGCTCTTTGGCTATGCCGAGTAATTTGTCTATATCTCTGTGCAATAGCGGTTCTCCCCCTGTAAAATCAATTACTTTTACTCCCAACTTCTTTAAATCTTCCATATTACACCGAGCATTTTCTAATGTAATATATGGCGAAGGACGCTCCCAGATATCACAAAAGCTGCATTTTGCATTGCAGCGATAGGTAACATAATAGTTGCATAAAACAGGTTGAGATATAAGACGCATTTATTTTTGTAAAAGAATTATATTTTTGCGGTAAATTAAACTCAGATTAAAAACATAAGTTCCTAACATTAAAACTCTGTTGTGAGCCATTAATTCATTGAATACGGGCTAAATATAATGAACTTATTATTACTCTAGCTTGTATTTAAATTATTGTGTTCAAATACGCCTGTAAAGGAGTTTGGTTCACTATCCTCGGGTGTAATAATTTTTGCTTTCATTTTCGATAATAAAGAGAGCTTACTAACTACCTGATTATATGGAAAAAAAAAATTACTATTACCACAGATGAAAATCGGTATTGTTTGCTACCCAACATATGGAGGTAGCGGTGTTGTAGCTACAGAGTTAGGCAAAGCTCTAGCCAATGAAGGACATAAAGTTCATTTCATTACATACTCCCAACCAACTCGTTTAGACTTTTTCTCAGAAAATATTTACTATCATAAAGTGGATATTAGAACTTATCCACTATTCGAATATCCGCCTTACGAACTTGCTTTGGCCAGTAAAATGGTAAACATCGTTCAAGTCGAAAAACTAGACTTGCTGCATGTTCATTACGCCATTCCTCATGCTTCTGCTGCATATATGGCAAAACAAATTCTGGCAACAAAAGGCATTCGAATTCCGGTAGTAACCACTTTGCACGGTACAGATATTACGCTAGTTGGCAAAGACGAAAGTTATGAGCCTGTAGTTTCTTTCAGTATTAATCAGTCAGACGGAGTTACTTCTGTTTCACATGATCTTAAGAGAGAAACTTACGAACATTTTGATATTCAAAATGATATCGAAGTGATTCCTAACTTTATTGATCTGAACCGCTTTAAAAAGCAAAAGAAAGAGCATTTTAAGAAAGCGATTTGCCCGAATGATGAAAAACTGATTATTCACACCTCTAACTTTAGAAAAGTAAAGCGTGTAGATGATGTAGTAAAAGTCTTTTGCAAAGTAAACAAAGTTGTTCCCTCAAAGCTACTTTTAGTTGGCGATGGCCCTGAAAGAAGAAGAATTGAAGACTTATGCATGGAGATGGGCATTATTGAAGATGTTCGCTTTCTAGGAAAACTAGAAGCCGTAGAAGAAGTACTTTCTGTAGGAGATTTATTTATGATGCCTTCTGAAAAAGAAAGTTTCGGTTTAGCTGCACTTGAGGCTATGGCTTGTGAAGTACCTGTAATTTCTAGTAATGCTGGAGGTATTCCAGAACTTAATGTAAATGGTATTACTGGATTTACCAGTGAGGTAGGTAATGTGGAAGAAATGGCAAAAAATGCAATTCATATATTTACTGAAAACAGATTGCCAATATTTAAAGAAAATGCTTTAAAACGTGCTAAAGAGTTTGATGTAACTAATATTTTGCCTGTATATGAAGCTCATTACGAGAAAGTGCTCGACAAAGTAATGAACGTAGTGTAAGCCCAAAAACTGAAAAATATTAAAGCTGCTTGTATCTGTAAATAACTGATATTCAAGTAGCTTTTTATTTTATATCCCCCTTTCGACAAACATTTATTGAAATTTACTACTAATCTTTTTATATAGCAGATTATGGGCAGTTTCCAAGGAAATAACAAGTATATACTAACAGCTTTTACTTTGTTTTTTCTTCTAACTTCCTGTGAACCAGGTCTAGTAAAAGAAGAAAATGAAAAGCTGTTTACAAAAGTAACTGCGGATAACACCGGAGTAAACTTTTCTAACAATCTAAATGAAAATGAAAAATTCAATATTCTTAATTACCTCTACTTCTTTAATGGTGGTGGTGGTGCAGCAGCAGATTTAACCAACAACGGTTATCCCGAGCTTTTTTTTACGGCAAACATGTCTTCAGATAAGCTGTATCTCAACAAAGGCAACTTCCAGTTTGAAGATATTACACTACTAGCAGGCATTGATACAAGCAGCGAATGGTCTACAGGTGTAAACTTTGCCGATGTGAATGGCGATGGCTGGCAAGATATCTATGTTTGCCGTGTAGGTGGTGGATATAGAGGTTTTGAAGGCAGTAACAAACTTTACATCCACCAAGGATTAAACGAAAGTGGGATTCCTACTTTTAAAGAATCTTCTAAAGAGTATGGTTTGTACTTTTCAGGCTTTTCTACTCAATCTGCATTTTTAGATTACGATAATGATGGCGATCTCGATATGTACCTACTCAATCACTCGGTACATACAGAAAGAAGCTATGGCGAGGGAGAATCTCTCCGCAACCTCACTGATAAAAAAGCAGGCGATAGATTATTTAAAAATACATTAGAAAGCGGTAAACCGGGATTTGTTGAAGTTACCAAAGAAGCAGGAATTCTAAGCAGTCAAATCGGTTACGGTTTAGGCATTGCCGTTTCAGATTTTAATTTGGATGGCTGCCCAGATATTTACATCGGTAACGACTTTCACGAAAATGATTACTTATACATCAACAATTGCGATGGTACTTTTACTGATCAATTTCAAAATATAGCAGGCCATAGTAGCAGGTTTACGATGGGTGTAGATGCTGCCGATATAAATAATGATGCCCTACCCGACCTAATCAGCCTAGATATGAAACCTGAGTTTGAAGAAATTTTAAAATCTTCGGCTCCGGAAGACTCATACGAAATCTACCAGTTTAAACTGGGTTATGGCTATTACTATCAATTTGCAAGAAACAACCTGCAATTAAATCAGGGGCTCGACCAACAAACTGGGCAAATTAAAATGAGTGAAATTGGGCAATTAGCAGGTATAGATGCTACCGATTGGAGCTGGTCTTCTCTCATCTGCGATTTTGATAATAATGGCTACAAAGATATTTTTATTAGCAATGGTATCTTCCGCAGACCAAACGATATGGATTATCTCAAACACATTTCCGACGATAACATTAAGCGCTCTTTAAATAGCGGAATAACCTCAGATAATCTCAAAGTAATATTACAAATGCCTTCGGTGCCTTTAGCCAACTATGCTTTTGCTAACACTAGTGGCGACTCAACCATCAGTTTTAAGCAAGTTCAAAAAGATTGGGGGCTCGATGAAAAAGGATTCTCAAACGGCGCTTTATTCACAGATTTAGACAATGATGGCGACCAAGATTTGGTGGTGAATAACATCAATGCAGTTGCTTCAATCTATAGAAATAACAGTAAGCAACCTTCAATCAAAATTAAGCTCAAAGGAAACAAAGAGAATTTTAAAGGGCTTAACAGCAAAGTAGTAATTGAAGATAATGGAAATACTTACTATCAAGAAAATAATCCTACCAAAGGTTTTCAGTCTGCTACATCACATGAATTACTATTTGGCTTAGGCAATTCCACAGATTCAATTATTGATAGAATTAGTGTTTTCTGGCCAAATGGAAAACATGAAACAGTAGAAAACATTCCATACACCAAGCAATTGGAATTTGATATACAAAATGCTTCTTCCCCACTTACATTAAAATCTTATCTCGAAAAAAAACAAAACCCTCAACCTGCCTTATTTACCAATAGCAAGCCTACTGGTATAGATTTAAAACACTCCGAAAACAAATACACCGACTTTAATGCTGAGCGACTTATGCCGCATTTGCTTTCTACACAAGGCCCGGCTTTAGCAACTGGTGATGTAAATGGTGATGGATTGGATGATATCTATTTTGGCGGAGCAGCAGGACAAAAGGGAAAACTATATGTGCAATTAAGCGATGAAAGTTTTGAAGAACTAACGAATCCAGGTTTTCAGCAAGATAGGTTATTCGAAGATGTAGATGCTTTATTTTTCGATGCAGATAATGATCAAGATTTGGATTTGCTCGTAGCTTCTGCAGGTAACCAGTTAGAACAGGGAAAACCTTTACTACAAGACAGGCTCTATTTAAATAATGGGCGAGGTATCTTTAGTAAAGATATGGATGCACTTCCTCCAATTAATGAAAATACTGCAACAATAAAACCTGCTGATTTTGACAAAGATGGTGATATGGATATTTTTATCGGAGTTAGAAACATTCCTGGTTCTTATGGTTTATCTGCCTCATCTTACCTTTTAGAAAACAATGGAAAAGGTCAGTTTAAAGATGTAACTTCAGAAAAAATTCCGGCATTAAAAAAAGCAGGTATGCTTACAGATGCGGTGTGGGTTACAAACAATGAAAGCGATTATCCTGATTTGGTAATTTGTGGTAGTTGGATGCCGATTAGATATTTTGAAAATAATGAAGGTAACTTCACAGAGACTACTGATACAAATGGTTTAAAACCCTACTCAGGTTGGTGGCAAACTATTACCACAACAGATATTGATAATGATGGAGATACAGATATTATAGCTGGTAATCTAGGATTAAACAGCAATCTTAAAGCATCAGGAAATCAACCGCTACAACTTTTTGTTAAAGACTTAGATGGCAATGGAAATACTGACCCGATCATTTCATATTATAAAAGATCATTAGATGGAAATAAGCAAGCCTATACAATGGCTGGCAGAGATGAATTAATCGACCAAATGGCTTATATTAGAAAAGCATTTCCTACTTATACTCAATTTTCTCAGAAGAAAATAAACGAGATTTTTAATGCTGAAAAAAGGCAAAATGCAGTAGAAAAAGACATTCAGGAATTGGCTTCTGCCATATTTATCAACAATGGGCACAATCAATTTACCATGCAAACTTTGCCTGTTGAAGCGCAGTTTTCACCAGTATATGCGATTATAGCAGAAGATTTTAATGGCGATGGTAAAAAAGATTTGCTCACTGCCGGGAACTTCTGGGGCGTTGGTCCGGCTTTAGGTAAATACGATGCCAGCTTTGGTACTTTATTGCTAAACTCAGGAGCAAACTCATTCTCTTATTTACCAAACAGAGCACACGGATTATGGCTCGAAGGTGAGTGCAGAAAAATGGCTATTATCGAAGTAAATGGAAAAAAACTAATCGTTACAGCTATAAACAATGCTTCTCCTTTATTTTTTGAAATAAATAATTCTGAAAAATCAATTCAATAATTGATGATTATTTAAATCAAATTAATAAATTTTCAAATTGAACCCTTTTTATTTCTTTTTTCTTAAAGAATATCAACCAGTATCATATTTACTAACAAACAGTTGTAAATTACATAAGTAAACACTTACAACTTAACTCAAGGAATTAAATAATTCGATTTGGGCTAAATCCAATATGGCTATTATATAATATTACAGAGTACTAGTATCACTAACCTTTGCCTAATTATTTAAAACAACGAATAAAACTATTTTGAAAATGAAACTTTACCCAGTACATACATTCGGTTTTAAATCTGCCAGACATGCATTAAAAATACTGAGTGCTATTCTTTTCTTTTCTTTCACTTTAGTTTCTTGTGAAAAAGAAGAGAACCAAGAAACCCAAACAAGTATAGATGTAAACGATCCTGAGATTTTTCACAGAAGCATGAAAAAACTCACAGATATTATTGTACACGACATATTCTCACCACCAGTAGCAAGCAGAATTTACTCTTATCCTTCTATTGCTGCCTATGAAATTATGGTACAAGAAAATCCGGAATTTAGATCTCTGCAAAATCAACTTACAGATTTAAAAGATGTTCCTCAAGCAGATAAAAACAAAGAATACTGTTTCCCTCTTGCTGCGATCAATGCCTTTCTAATGACAGGAAAAACCATGATTTTCTCAGAAGATAAAATGGAAAGTTATCAACAAGAGATTTACAACGACTTTAAAAATTCTGGTATTTCACAAGAGGTTTATGACAGATCGATGGCTTATGGTGAGCAGGTTGCCAAACATATTATACAATGGTCTGGAAGCGATAATTACAAGCAGACTCGTACTTTCCCTAAGTTTACAGTAACAGAAGAAACTGGGCGCTGGAAACCTACTCCCCCAGATTACATGGAAGGTATTGAGCCACATTGGAGCAAAATTAGACCTTTTGTTATCGACTCATGCAATCAGTTTGTACCAGCCAGACCTTCTGCATTTGGCTTAGATAAAAACAGTGAATTTTATAAAGAAGTGATGGAAGTATATGAAACAGTAAACAATCTGGACGACGAACAACATAGCATTGCAAAATTCTGGGATTGTAACCCTTATGTTTCTAATCATAGAGGTCATGCGATGTTTGCTATTAAAAAAATTACTCCGGGCGGCCATTGGATCGGAATTACTTCTATTGCTGGCAAACAAGCTAACCTAGATTTTATGAAAACTGTAGAAGCATACACAGTAGTTTCTGTTTCGCTTATGGATGCTTTTATTAGCTGCTGGGATGAAAAGTACAGAAGTAATCTAATAAGACCAGAAACAGTAATTAATGAGTATATCGATGAAGACTGGCTACCACTTTTACAAACTCCGCCATTCCCAGAGTACACTAGTGGACACAGTGTAATTTCTTCTGCTGCTGCGGTTGCTTTAACCAACTTAATCGGAGATAATTTTAGTTACATAGATTCAACAGAAACAGAATATGGCTTGCCACCAAGAAACTACACCTCCTTTATCCAAGCTTCTGAGGAAGCAGCTATTAGCAGACTTTATGGAGGTATCCACTATATGCCTGCGATAAAAAACGGAGTGGCTCAAGGTAGAGAAATTGGCGGGTTTATTCAGAATAATCTACATACCAGAAATAATCAGTTGGCGGAGAAAAGTGAATAAAAAAACCGGGGTTGGATTAAATCCAAATTCCCCGGCTTTCATCTAAACCCACTTCCTTTTTGCAATATATGCTAGAAGAAACATATTTTGCTATCTCCAAATTTTTTAACTCTCTATTATAAGTAACATCAATAATACAAAATCAGTTAGGTATTTTTCAATGCATATCTGGTATAATTCAACTCTATTTAAAATCCTAAATCCATAGCTGAAAAATTAAAAAAATCATTATATTAGAGATCATTACAAAACATAATTGTAAAAAAATCTCATATTTTTTAGAATAATCTTAATAATAAGCTTAAAATAATTACATTTAATATACATTACTTGTGCAAAAAGTCTTTCGGCCGGCAGGCAATATCTATAAAACGTATTGCTTTATGATCTGATTTAGCACCACTACTCCATGGGTGGTGCTTTTTTTTATTCCCTCCTTTCTTGTTTAATTCTCTAAAAGCTCCTTAAGATATTAGCTAAATTATTCCTCCTCGCTAAAAGTATTTGTACTTTTAAACCTTCAATTAAGGAAATAATAAACATATGAAAAACAAATCAATAGCAATAATCGGAGGAGGAAACTTAGGAGCATCAATCGCTGAAGGCATTGCAAGTAGTGGCCTAATCTCTCCAGAAAATATTTGTGTGACTAGAAGAAAAGTTGAAAAAATAGAATATCTGGTAGAGCAAAAAATCCAGATTGATAGTAATAATAAAAGAGCCGCTCAAAATGCAGATATTATCTTGCTTGCTGTAAAACCAAAGCAAATAAGAGCTATACTAGAAGAGATAAAGCCAGTCTTAAATGAAGAAAACCAGATATTGATTTCTGTAATTACTGGTGTGAGCCTTAGCAATATGGAAAGCGTAGTGGGAAACAGAATAAGCATATTTAGAGCAATGCCTAATACTGCGGTAGCAATTAGAGAGTCTATGACTTGTATTGCAAGCAATAACGCTACTGCAGAGCAACAAGAAGAAGTAGTTAAAATTTTTAACACACTGGGTAAAGCTGTAATTATCGACGAAAACCTAATGGCAGCTTCAACAGTACTTGGTGCTTGCGGAATTGCCTATGCTTTACGCTACATTAGAGCGCAGTCTCAAGGAGGAATTGAAATTGGATTTAATGCTGAAGTTGCTCAATTAATTGCTGCACAAACAGTAAAAGGAGCAGCATCACTTCTATTGGAGAGAGGCCAACACCCTGAAAGAGAGATTGACAAAGTAACTACTCCACAAGGTTGTACTATAGCAGGATTAAACGAAATGGAACACCAAGGTTTTAGCTCTGCTTTGATAAAAGGTATTATTACTTCATTTAATAAGATTGATGTAATTGCAGATGATTTTTAAGGAAGAGTAATATCTTCCTTAAATACTTCTTTTAGGATACATGCCGCCTCATCTGTTTTTCGGTTATCTGTTATCATATCCTTTAAATCTGAAATAGCACCAGAATTTACCACGCCATCGTGTTTTAAGTCCTTCTCACGAAAATCGATATATAATTCTTTCGCTTTTTGTGTGTTTCCCAGATTTAATTCGGCAAGGGCGAGGTTATACATGGCATAAATCGCAGTAGAATCTAACTCAATGGCTTTTTGAGAATAATCTACTGTGGCTTGATAGTCACCTTGCAAGTATTTTATCCAGCCGGAGTTGCCCCATGCACTGGAATAGGCAGAATCGAGCATCAAAACTTTTTGGTAATCTTGTAGTGCCTCTTCATACATTTTCTGGCCCAGATAAAAATCTGATCGGTAGATATACTGATACTTTTCATTAGGCTGCATGGCAATCGCTGTAGAATAATTCATTAATGCAGCATCTTTCAAACCAAATAATTGATATTGCACATCGGCCAAAACTCTAAAATAGTCTGCATCATGTGGGTTCAGTGCCAATGCTTTTTCGATATCTTCTAATGCTTCTAATTTCCCTAAACTCAAAAGTGTCATGGCTCTGAGGTAATAGTTATTTGCATCTAAAGGATCAGACTCGATAGCATCATTGTAATGTACCAAAGCAGCTGCATCGTTTCCTTTACCATTTTCAAACCTACCCAATACCTGATGTGGGAAATCAAGTGTATTGTCGTAAGTAATTGCTTTTTTGAGGTAATAAGTTGCGCTGTCTTTTTCGCCCATATAATATTTGAGCAAACCCAAATTGCTAATCGTAGTTCCTAAGCCGGGAAATAACTGTAATGCTTTTCTGTAATCTTTAAGCGCGTTATCATTTTCGTTTAACTGAAAATAAGACCAACCTCTATAATTATAAGCAATAGCATTATCTGGAGAAGCCTCTAATGCCTTATTATATGCCTCTATTGCCTCTTGGTGTTTGCCTAATCTCGAAAGACAAAAACCTTTATCTATATAAATGCCAACAGAAGGCACTTCTGATTTAGAAGATGTTGATGCCAGCACTTCCATTTTTATTATCTGATCGTAATCTTTTATTGCATCATCAAAACGTTGTAGATTTCTATAAACCCTTGCTCTAAAGTCATACAGACTTGTTCGAGATGGTAATAAACTTATTAAAGTATTCGCATCTTCCAATGCAGCAGCGTAATTGCCTTTTTTCATATTCTCCTCTGCCCGTTCCATTATGTAACTTGGCTGATCAGGGTTTAACTGTATGAGAATATCTCGAATGTCTTTGCTTAAAGAGGCAATCTCATTATTTACATTTTTGCCAGTTTTTTCTTCGCTGATGAGTAAGTTTTCAAAAAGTTCTTTGCGGAGAGATGCATACTGCTCTAGCAACATAGCTCTTTTAATATATTCAGGTGGCAAACCGTAAAGATCTTTTATATCTTGAGCTATATCAATGTTATCTTTCCATAATTCAATACCAGTGTTTTTAAGGAAAGAAATTTTAGCCTCTGGTGCTGTTTCTTCTGAAAACCCATAATACTCCATTGCCTTTTCTTCATTTTCAGAATACGCATCCATTGATCTGTTATAATACACCGTCCAATTGGAAGTAAAAGACAATACCAATACAGTAGATGGAATTAAGATGAAAGAGGCAAATAAAATTGGATAGCTTCTCAAAAGAACTGGTCCTCTTTGTAGCAAATTAGGTAGCAAAAATAAGCCGGTAATTACTCCTCCTATTAATCCTCCAATGTGACCTGCATTATCGAACTGAGGAACAACCCAGCCTATACCTAAACTAAACAATACAAAAAACAGGATATTTCGCTGCATTTTTTGATTGAAAGCTCTATCGATATGCCCAGTAGAATTAATAGCTAAAAAAACACCAAATAAACCAAAAATAGCACCCGATGCACCTACCCCCACTACTTGGTCGTGCCACCACAAACTAGTAATACTACCTGCTATTCCAGAAAGTAAATAAGCTCCGATAAATTTAACTTTACCAATTATGCTTTCTACAAAATTTCCAATATCATACAGCACCCACATATTCATAGCTATGTGAAGTAAACCATAATGCAAAAATGTACAGCTAACTAATCTCCACCATTCGCCATCAAGTGTATGACTTCTAATGTTAGCCCCCCAATCAACCAACTTCATTACATCTGGTGTAAGAAAATCGATACCTGATAATATCATCGCCAAATAAATTAGCACATTGATACTAATGATTACCGCAGTGACTGTAATGCCCTTTTTAGGAAGTAAATTGCTAAATGCTTGGCTCAGTTGTTCTTCAGTAGATGCAGGTACTTTTAATAGCGGATGTTTATTTTCAGAAATATAATCTGACAATTTGAGGTAACTCAGATTAATTTTTTCTAGATCGGCAAATTTTATAGACTCTGTTAAACTCGCCTTAAATGTCTGAATATTTTTTTCATTAAGCCCTTTATCGAAAAAGGTTCTACCAAGCGAGTAACTGGTAATTTTGCACGCAGTATCTCGCAAACGAATTACAATTCTTTCTCCCGGATTCTTTATGGTAGGCTCAGTTCTGGCAGTAATTCCATGCAAACTTAGCACTTCAACAGACCAGCCATTTTTTCTTAACGACTCTTCTGCAAGCACCAAAAATTGTGTTTTAGTTAGTTGACGATAACTTATCTCTTCCTCGGCGAGGGGAGGAAATCCAAAAGACATATGATTTAGTATCTACTTAATTTAAAGAATACACCAGGTTACTATGGTGACAACAAGAAAATATTAAAATCTACTCATTATAGCTGTTAATTTAGTGCGATTAAAACAATATGCGTTACTTCAACCTTTAATAAATTTAAACATATACCTATCACTTTCAAATAAAGTACAAAAAGGATTAGTAAAAGGAATGTTTATTTTGAAGGTAATTTAAAAACATATTGGAAGGTGTAGTTCCTTGGTGGATCCATTTTAGCATATCGCAAAGAATACTCTCTATTGAAAACATTATTTACGATTACTCTAAATGTACCCCATTTCTTAAAGTCGTAGCCGGCTCTAAAATTAAAGACCAATTCGCCATTGTCATTTCTTTGTCTGTAACTATCAATTCCGGGAATTACTACAGTAAGAAAAGCATCGATTTTCTCAACAAAACCATAGTATCTTAAATCTGCTCCGAATGTAAAATTACCCGGTCTCAAATTTAAATCTGCTTTAAACAAATGCCTTTGTCTATACCTGAGCATTGGATCGATAATTTCATCATCGCTATTAAAAATACTCTTAAAGAATCTTTTCGCATAAGTCGTTGCTGAAATTAACTCACTGCCCTCTTCTAACTGAACTGGATAGGTATATGTGTAACCCATTAATAATCTAAATGGTGTTTTACCAAGTTTCCCCTCTCCTGTTGCTGAAAACTCAAAACCTGCGATTCTGGCTCTATCTAAGTTTTCACTTCTCACGCCAATATAATCGTATCGGTCTTCTACAGGTACTTCTATTGAATCTGGCAAAAATAAATTTGGCCTAAACTCTATCATATCAAAATACTCAGAAACAAAAAGTGCCCCATCCAGATAAGTTACAAAATCACCATTGCCCAATTGTTTTTTAATACCTAACTCTGTATTCCAACCGTATTCTGGTTTTAAATCAGGATTGGGATAAATAGGAATTGCTTCATCTGACTGATCGACAAAAGCCTCTGTAAAACTTGGAAAACGGAAGCCCTGACCAAATGAAGCCCTTAAACTTGTTCTCAGATTCAACCTGTAATTTCCAGCTAGCCTTACTACTGGGAATTGCTCTTTATCTAGACCATCAGCATCGAAATACTCATACCTCAATCCAATACTACCTGAAAATTTTTGTCGAATATATTCCGCCTGCATATAGGCAGATGCATTCTGCCCTTGTTTATTTCCAGTGCCATTGGGGTCTGTTACATCAAAATACTGCATGGAAGCACCACCAACCAATTTCAATCGCTTACCTAATGTTGTGTGGTATTGATAATCTCCTGTATATTGAGAGAAGTTGACATTTTCTACAAAATTGAGTGTTTCAAAGTGGTAATATCTTGTATTCAAGATATGCTTACTTCTTCTCTTATTAGTATAAACTAATTGAGGTTGCAGCGAAAATTGCCTGCGATGAAAAGGAATAACACCAAAACTTTCTGTATCTCCTTCTGCTCTATAAGGAATGTATGCACCTTCTTGATCATTTTGCCAAAACAGAAAATCAGCTTCTTCACTATCCATAATACCAGCTAACAGACTTAACTCTAATCCATAGTAGTCTTTTTTCCGCTTTTTAAGCTTTACAAAATATCGTTGCTGATTGTTATCTCCATTTTGGATGTAGCTATTCGCATTTATATAATTTCCTGAGATACCAATATCAAAAATACCTGCTTGCCTTAAATGCTTAAAACTTACTCCATACTCATAAGGAGCAGAACTCCACCAAGCCTGACTTTTATTTTTAGGCTTGTCATAAACCTGATAATATGTTCTTACTTCTGTTTCGGGAGTTTCGGTGGGATCAACAGTTCTGAGGTGAATAACACCATTGAGTGCAGAAGAACCATATAGTGTAGAAGAAGCTCCTTTTAATACCTCTATTTGTCCGGCTAGCTCTACCGGAAAAAAATTCCAGCGGATATCATTTCTGTCTGCAGTTATCAATGGAATTCCATCCAATATCATTTGAACTCTAGTTCCAGCTCCAAAAGCATAGCTACTACCCGACCGTATACTTACCTGCCCATCAGTTACAGTAATTCCAGGGATTTTTTCTAGTATCTGATCAACCTTAGTAACATTCACCTGTTCCATTAAAATTGGTTTAATAACTTCTACAGAAACAGGCTCTTCCATCAGGTCTTTTTCATACTTATTAGCGGTGATACTAACCAGTTCTAGTTGATTTACTGCTGGTTCTAATTGAATATTGAGCTCTCTCAATTCTCCAAGAGCAAGTTTAATTGGCAAAGTATCTTGCTCAAATGAAATATGCCTGACAATTAATGTATAATCGCCAGAATCTATTTCTACACTAAAATTTCCGTCTAAATCGGTGGAGGTTCCTTTAGAAACTTTATACAGTATTTGTACTCCGGGAATTGGCTGCCCAGTCTCAGCTTCTGTTACTTTACCAGATAAGTATGCTTTCTGTTTGTTTGCTTGCGAAAATACAAAATGCGAAAATAACAGGGGTAAAATTAAAAGGTAAAAAAATCTCATCTAACTGTAAATTTGAAGCGTATGCCAGCTTTTATTAAAAAGTGGTTTTCAGTACCTGTAGTATACTTTATCTCACCAAAATACACCATATTTTTCTCTGCTTCAAATTCTAGGCCCGCTCCAAGATTCACACCAGTAAATAAGTCGGTTTCTTTCTCCCTCGTTCCTTCTTTTCTAGATTTTTTAAGAAAGTTTAAACCAATCAACACATAAGGAATCTTAGTAGCTCCTTCCATCTCAAACACATAATTTAAATCTGTATCAATACTCCACCTTTTCTCTGTTACTGGATCGATCGACTTTGGAATGAAATAAATATATTGAAGATTTGCAGCAAGATAATCGGCGAGGTAAACCTGAGAATGAGCACCAATACCAGCTTGGTTAAAGCCTGCTCCAAAACCCAAGCTTGCTCCCAGTGTAACAGTTCTTTCTTTAATTACCGAAACTTTACTCGGCACTTTACCTGTAGTGGTAGATGCTTTATTACTAATAACTACCGGATTGGTTACTTCAGGCTTTTTGTTGCCTTTATTTTCTACAAAAGGATGTAGATAAGAATTATAAAATACGATACTGCCTATTAGCATTTTCCAACTTCTACCCTCTTTTTTGGCAATAATGGTAGCTACTCTTTTTGTTGGCTTATAGTTTTCAAAAATTGTTTGATGCTTCCCAGTAAATTTACCTTCAAAATAGACTTCTAGATAAATGTAACTCCCTTGCTTTACTTCTGACGTTTTAATGTTGGTAAATGAAATTGTAGGATTATCACTTTTAGAATAAAACAAGTCTAAGTCATTTAAATAGCGCTCTATATTGAGGTCTTTTACTTTATTGCTGCTTTGGTAATAAGAGGGATCTATATCATCTTCTACGATTACCTTGTTATCTAAAAAAATCTGATTTGCAGATTCTGTATAACTATTTTCTTTTAACTTATCTCTTTCTAGTTTGCTCAAACCGGGAGAAGCAATGGTATTCATAAGAAGTTCAAACTCCTGTATAAACTGCCCTGCTTCATATTGAATTTTCAATTTATCATCACTGCTAAGAGACTGAGCGCGTACTATAGCCGGAAATATAAGAAATAATATAATTAGCCTAATCAACTTCACTTTATTGAAATGTCTTGAAAAAATATTTGCCCAGTATAAAAACAAAGGCACAACTCAGATAATAGATATGCTTGCATTCTAAATTTTTTTAAAACAAAATATATCCGTTTTAGATTCAAGATATATACCTATTAATAAACGCCACAAAATTATCTTTTTATCAAATAACATACTGGTTTAAAGAAAATATTAAGGCTCAAATAAGGTTATATTCTTACATGTGGAATTTCTTCCCAATCTTAGAGTAGTATTAAATTATAATTCACTATAAATCAATTAATTACATTTTAAGCATAGTTTTTGAAAAAAAATATTCAAAAAAAACTGATAACTATGAAACGACTCGCACTCAATGAAGTATTAGGCAGTATCAAAAAAGACAGAATAGTACGTGAAAAGTATTTTACTAAAACTGTTAAGAAGGAGAACAATGGTTATAAATGTTACTTCATCGACTTAGATAATGGTAAATTCATTAAGGAGTTTATCAAGGCCTAAACGAACAACAAACAAGCAAAGATTTTTTATACCATCCCAAAGTGGATGGTTTTTTATTTTTAAATCTCCTCTCCTATTCGTATAATCTACCCTAAGACAAACTGGAACGTATCGCAACGTGTTTAAATAATTTGTAAGTTTGATCTATCAATTTTTCAATTATAAAAACTTATTGTTTTGGCAAAGAAAAATCATAAAAACAGAGAAGGTGTAGTTTACTCAACTAATTCTGATTTTGAATATAATGAACAATTTAAAGGGCTTCTGCAACCAGACACACTTGGCGAAACCCAACAGGATTTAAGAGTATTACTGGAAAAAAAAGGCAGAGGTGGTAAGCAAGTTACTGTAATTACTGGCTTTGTTGGTAAAACAAACGATTTAGAAACATTGGGTAAAAAGTTAAAAACTCAATGTGGTATTGGAGGTAGTATAAAAGATGGAGAGATTTTGCTACAAGGAGATGTTAGACAAAAAGCTAAAGATATTTTAATAAAAGCAGGCTATTCTAAAACTAAAGTAAGTGGAGGTTAATTAGGCAAAATTTAAATATTAAATTTGTAACATTTCAAGAAAGATTTTAATACACAATGATAAAAGTACTGTTTGTTTGTCTTGGCAATATTTGCCGATCTCCCATGGCAGAAGGAGTTTTTAAAGCACAAGTGGAAGAAGCTGATTTAACAGACCAAATAGAGTGCGATTCAGCCGGTATTATTGGTTATCACGCAGGTGAACTTCCAGATAAACGCATGAGACGCACTGCCAGCTCACATGGAATTACACTGACACACCACAGTCGCCAGCTATCTCCAGGAGATTTTGAAAAATTCGACTACATTCTTGGTATGGATGAAAATAACATGAAAGCCATTAGAGAAATGGAAAAATCTGTAAGCAATAAAAAGGCAAAGGTTTTTAAAATGCGTGAATTTGATGAGCAGCAATCTTCCAAAGATGTAGAAGATCCATATTATCAAGGAGACGAAGGTTTTGAAATTTGCTATCAGGTTTTGCGATCAAGCACTCAAAATTTCTTAGACTTTATAGTAGAAGAAAACAGCTAATTTGCTTATTTTTTTTATATCTCGGCTATTAGATTAAGAAATCACTCAAATTTGATAATCTAAAGCGCCAATACAAGTTCTGAGATTATACGATCTCCTGTAATTTTAATATTTTTAGATTTATTTTTTTGAAAAATAATTCCATGCAATTCCAGAACAAGAGGTGTATTTTTTTATTCACATTAATTCTGGTTGTTTCAGTTGGTTTTACGCAAGCACAAAATACCAAAAAAACAATCACTGTATTTATAGACCCAGGACATGGTGGTGGTGATCCTGGAAACGAAGCAAGACAAGATGGGATGAAAGATGAAAAACATCTTAATCTCGAAATTGCTACCAAGCTTGGCAATTATATATCTGAAAGAATAACTAATACTAAAATAATATACTCAAGAACAACAGACTCTAAAATCTCTCTTGATAGTAGAGTAGAAAGAGCAAATAAGTCTGGTGCAGATTATTTTATAAGCATTCATTGTAACTCGAATCCAAACAAAGCCATTTTTGGCACACGTACTCATATACACAGTAATAAGTTTGCATCTAGTAAAAAACTGGCAAATATTATAGAACATGAATTTAGCACCAGAGCTGGAAGAAAAAGCCGTGGTGTAATGGATGCCAGAGACAGAGGATACAATTTGCAAGCATTACAGTATACAAAAATGCCAGGTGTTTTAGTAGAATGTGGTTTTATGACTAACCCAACTGAAGAAAAGTTTTTAAACTCAGAGCTAGGCCAAGACTATATAGCTTCTGCTATTTTTAGAGGTTTTAGAACATTTTTAGATGAAGAAAATGTAAAAGTGGAAGATAGAAGCACGGTATATAAAGTGCAAATTATGGCATCTACCACTCCAGTGAATCTCAAAGAAAGTCGCTTTCAAAAACTAGATATTCGAGTAGAAGAATACAAGTTTCCAGGTCAAACCTACCAATATAGGTATATGGTTGGTAGAGAGTACGATTTAGACATTGCCAAAAAGCTTATGGCAAAACTTCGCAAAGAAGGATTTAAAGATGCTTTTGTTGTTAGTTTAAAAGATGGAGAGTACAAAACAAACAGGGTAAGTAGGTGAAATTTAATTTTTTATTAATATTATTTTGCTTTTAAGTTAAAAAAAATTATATTATTTTAATTGCCCTAATTTTTTCCACACATATTCAAGGACAAAGCTTTAATTAATTAAATGATGATACCAATAGAAAACTTTAGCAATTTATCTTTAATGGAAAAAGGCGCTATTGTTTTTGGCAATGGCAAATTGCTGTTTACCCAATATAAAGAAGGTTACAAAATTTCTCTGTTCGATTTAAGAGGTGAATTTTTTGAAGTTACTTCATCAAACGAAAGCACGAAACTAATTAAAATTGAGCAGCTTAACGATTATGATAAATTACAGACATATTATACAAACAAAGAGAATGGCCTCGCTGAATAATTGTATGTCTTACCTACTCCTGATCTGATTTTTTACCCCTCTCTCTGATTTAAATAAATAATCAGCAAGAAATTCTTATACTCTTTTTAACAAATTACTGTAAAATTTCAACTATATAATCCGATATTTTTCCGGAGTAGTTATATTTCTCAAACATTTGATGTAAACATTATTTTATATAATAAAACAGATAAGCAAATCAGTAAAATTTAATAAAATGGCTTCAATAACTTTTAAAGGAAATACAATTAACACTTCTGGAACATTGCCAGAAGTAGGTTCTCTAGCACCAGATTTTACATTAACTAAATCTGATTTAAGCGATACCACATTAGCTGACTACAAAGGCAAGAAAGTAGTACTAAATATTTTTCCAAGTGTAGATACAGGTATTTGTGCAGCTTCTGTAAGAGCATTTAATGCTAAAGCTTCTGAAGTGGATAACACAGTAGTTTTATGTATTTCTAAGGATTTACCTTTTGCACATAAACGTTTTTGCGAAGCAGAAGGACTTAGTGGTGTAGTTCCTACTTCACAATATAAAAACAATACTTTTGAAGATGCTTACCATGTAAGTATGGTAGAAGGTCCATTAGCAGGCTTATTTTCAAGAGCTGTAGTAATTCTTAATGAAGACGGAAAGGTAGTTTACACAGAACAAGTCCCAGAAATTGCTCAAGAACCTGATTATGAAAAAGCTATCGCAGCTATTTCTTAATAAGTTGAGATAATTTTATGAATAACGGCGGTCAAAGTTAATTTTGACCACCGTTTTTTATATCGATTTAGAACCCTCTTTATTCTTTTCGTTTTCTTTTATACCTACAACATAACATTTTCGGCACCTAGCTTCGTAAGCATTCATTTCTCCTAAAAGCACTTTGTCTTTTGATGCTACTAACCTGAAAGAATAAGATGCTACATCGCCACAACTGGCACATATTGCATGTAGTTTTGTTACAAACTCAGCAACACTCATTAATCCGGGCATTGACCCAAAGGGTTTACCTTCAAAATCCATGTCTAGTCCACAAACAATCACTCTGTGCCCATTGTTTGCTAGTTGTACACATACATCGATAATACCCTCATCAAAAAATTGAGCTTCATCTATCGCAATTACATCACCTTCTTTAGTAAACTTTTCAATTTCGGAGCTACTTGTAACAGCGATTGACTGCAAGCTATTTTTGTTATGAGAAACTACATTATGTTCATGATAACGTGTATCTACAGAGGGCTTAAAGATTTTAACTTCTTGCTGAGCAATTACTGCCCTTCTTGCTCTCCTGATCAACTCTTCAGTTTTACCAGAAAACATTGACCCACACACTACTTCTATCCAACCAGATTGGGGTTTATGAGGAGAGTTGTTTAATTGTGGTTCTAAAAACATATTAAAAGCTGTAAATTGAAAAAAAGAGCTTCAAATGTAGCTTGTAATCGTATAATTCTAAAATCTAATTTATTAATACAAATAAGAATATGAGCAACATTTTTTCTCAAAAGCAATAGATAATCTTATTTGTTTTGATCAAAAACTCCTTTTTTATAATTTAGATCAATCACTTATCAAAATTTTATTAATGAGATAAAAAATGTCTACAAAAAGAAATTTTTTTAAAAAGCTATTTACAGGAAGTATGGCAATCTTTGGAACAAGCAGTTTGGTAAATGCTGCATCAACAACTTCTGCACCATCTAAAAGTGGTGATTTTACCCACATGGTGTTTATATGGCTAAAAGAACCTGAAAATGAAGAACATCGAAAAACTTTTCTCAAAAATGCGAGAACCTACTTAAAAAAAGTAGAGGTCGTGGTTACTTCTTATATCGGAGTACCTGCAAACACACCAAGAGAAATCGTAGATAATTCATACTCTTTCTCTCTTGTTGTTACTTTTAAAAACAAGGAAGATCAAGATATCTACCAGACACATCCAGATCATGTTAAATTTGTCGAGGATACTTCTCATCTATGGAATAAAGTTCAGATTTATGATTCATTAAAAGTATAAGTTTATAATATTCCAGCTTCTACAGCAAAATGAATCACTGCATTTATATCTGAGAATCCGGTTTTAGCAAGTATATGCTTACGATGTGTATCTATCGTATACTTGCTAATTTTTAACTCCTTAGCTGCTGTCTGAGAATCATTGCCTTTAGCTAAACTTCTAAGTACTTTTAACTGCGCATAACTCAACTCTATCTTTTCTACCTCAGCTGAATTTGGTAACCTAACCAAAAAAAGACTTTTCTCACCAGACTTTACAAAAAACAGTGACTGATCAGTTTTTTTCCAATGGCTCACATTTGCCAGCATGCCAGATTCAGTTAAAGGTTTTTTCTCTTTATTTACCTCTAGCAGGCTTCCTCTTTGCAATATTTGAATTAGATTTTTATCTCTATCAATCATTCTGTAAGTATGAGCATATGTCATATTTTTCATTTCTTCTACACTAAAATGCTCAAACATATACTCAAAGGCTTTTCCTAAAGCTTTTGATACATAAATTTGATCTTCTGGATAAATAACATTCAAAACTGCTTGATAACCACCCTTTAAATAATCATGAGTTATATTGATAATCTCTTCACAATTTTCACTTATAAACTCATAGTTTTGCTTAGTATAATTAATAATAAATAACACCGATTGCTGGCTTTCTGCCAACTTATTAAGGATTTCAAAATCTTCTGACTTTAATGTTAAATTATTTGGCTCACCTACTCCCATGTTCTTCAATATCATTTTATTAAAGTGACTAAAAGCACTTTCCCCATTGTCTCTGAAAGTCATTAAAATTTGATTTTAGTTAAATTGATTATACCAAGCCTGCTTCTAATGCAAAATTGATAAGTTCGTTTGTGTCACTAAACTTAGTTTTAGATAACATGTGTTTACGGTGGGTTTCAATCGTATGCTTACTTAAATAGAGCGCCTCAGCAACATCATTGACACTTTTTCCTTGGGCTAATTGAGAGAGTACATTTAATTGAGCCTTAGTAAAATGGATTTCTTCTACATTAAATGTTTCGGGCTCAGCATATAACAACAAATTTTTAGTCGCCGATTTTATAAAAGCATAATGATACTTGCTTTTCTTCCAATGACTTACATTTGATGTAAAGCCTAATTCTATCTGATAATCTTCTTTAATCTCATGAATTTGACTTTTGTATAACAATTGAACATCTTGATTATAGCTATTTTTAATCCTCATGCTATACACATAATTCATGTTCGCCTTTTCATCTTCAGAAAAAGAGTTTTTAACAAATTCTCTTGCTATATCAATAGTAGCTCTAATCATATTTACATCTTCTGGATGCAGAATATGATTTACAAAATAATAATATCCATTTAAGATTAAGCTTTGGTGGGTAAGTCCAATTACATCTTCAACATTATCACTTACATATAAATATTTCTTGGTATGATGGTCAAGAATAGTGATAATTTTTCTTTGATTTTTTACCGCACTATCCAATAGAAATATTTCTCGAGAAGAAAATTTTAGTAGTTTATCATTTACACCAGCTAAATTTTTATTTACGAGTTGATTAAAAATAAAAAAATCTCTATTAGAATTTAAATTATTCATAAATTCTCATTTTCTGAGAGTATCAAAAAGAAATCGATAATAATTTGTAAAAGAGCGGTATTGTATAATTATTTTTTGGCAATATTAGCCTATGTAGTAAATCACTATAGTAAAGTAATAATTAATTTTGCTAAACCGTTTATATCACTTCATTTTTAACCTAAAAATACAAGTTTTCAGGTATTCAATAATAAAAAAAGAGAACAGTGAGTTTAAAATCTCAAGCTATTCTCTTCTAAAATTATTAATACTTACTACGATTAATCTAGTGTTTCGATAATCAAATTATGGTTCGTATAAATACAAATATCTGCTGCGATATTTAAACTTTCTCTTACCATTTCTTCGGCAGTAAGATGTGGAGCATGCTTCTTTAATGCAGTAGCAGCAGATTGCGCATACATACTACCAGAACCAATTGCAGCTATTTGATTATCTGGCTCTAAAACATCTCCAGTTCCTGAGATAACTAAAATTTCATCTTGAGAAGCTGCAATCATCATTGCTTCCAGCTTTCTTAAGAAACGATCTGTTCTCCAATCTTTTGCTAACTCTATAGCCGCTCTTTTAAAGTTGCCACCATGTGCATTTAGTTTTTCTTCAAATCTTTCCATTAAAGAAAATGCATCTGCTGTAGAACCAGCAAAACCGATTACAACTTTACCGCCTTGTAGCTTTCTAATCTTTTTCACATTACTCTTAGCTACAGTATTACCCATAGTAGCCTGCCCGTCTGCACCAATAGCAATTTTGCCATTATGCAAAACCGCACATACAGTTGTTGATCTTATTTTTGTCATCTCTTCTATTTTAATTTCCAATTATTCCTTTAACTTGTCAATCACTAAACCCACTTCCATAACACCTGAAATAGTCTCTTGTTCCATTTCTTGAGAGATCGAAAATTGATAAGTACCTGCCTCTTTAAAAGTGAAGCCATCTTCAACTGCCACTTCAAAATCGGCAATATCTCCCATAGCAGAACCATTTAGAGAGCCATTTTCTTTATCTCTAAGTTCCAATATATAAGGAGTTTCTACTACTTCGCCAGATGGGCTTGTCATTTTTAAATGCACTAATACTTCGGCAAAGCTAATACCCGATGTATGCCTTAAACCAATAATGATCTTGTATTTAGCATCTGTATCTGCGATGTTCACTGAGTAAGACGGGACATTACTTTTTTCCCAATTAAACTGTGGAATATCTTCGTACTGGTTAAGTAGTCTATTCTCATTACAAGAAAATAAAAAGAACAGTAAAGGTAGAATTAGTAGTTTTTTCATGAATACAATTTAGTTGTTAGAAAACAAGTGATTTTTATAATGGGTTTTAGTCAGATATGACTATTTCTACTTAAAACAATTTACTAACCGTTGATGTAATTATTTTCATTTTCTGCCAACTTTTCCGTAAAATCAATAAGATTTTATAAATTTTAAGAAATTTTTGACGTGGAAAACCTGACACTTTGGAAGAATTTCATTTTTATTTAATACGTTAAAAAAGTGATATTCCTATCTAAAAATGTTGATAGTTTAAATTTCAGAAAAGTAAATTTTAATCCAATAAAGAAAATCTTATGAAGCCAAAAGAATATAACAACGTAAGGATTCATTTTAAAGGCATTCATCCTTCGGCATGGGAACACCCTGCTGATCGTGCAGCCTTAAATGCCTTACAAAAAGTACCTGGATTGGACATTGCTATAAAAACTTTTGTAGGTGGTACTACCGAAAAATCTTTAAGATTAATTACGCTTGGCTCAGCGGTTAGAGTATCTAAAAAACAATTCCCGCAAATTCACGAAGTATATAAAGAAGCTTGTAAAACCCTCGATTTTGAAAAAAGACCTGAGCTATATGTTTCTCAAAATCCTTTTTTCAATGCTGGCGCTATAGGTATGGATAATCCTTTTATCGTACTCAACTCTGGTTTAGTTGATATTATGGATGATAAAGGAATTATGGGGGTATTAGGTCATGAGTTAGGACACATTAAAAGTGGACATGTACTTTACAAAACACTACTCATCTTAATGATTAGATTATCCACCTTTACTTTAAACATTCCGTTAAGTGGAATTGCCATTGCAGGTATAATTGCCGCTTTAAAAGAATGGGATAGAAAAAGTGAACTTTCTGCAGATAGAGCTGCTCTTTTAGCAGTACAAGATCCTGAGGCTTCTATTCAAATGCTAATGAAAATGGCAGGTGGAAGACAAATTGACCAAATGAATTTAGGTGAATTTATAGCTCAAGCAGAAGAATACAACAACTCTAACTCTTTAATGGACAATGTTTATAAATTCTTAAACACCATCGGTCTGTCTCATCCAATGCCAGTTATTAGAACACTAGAGCTATTAAACTGGGTAAGAAATGGAGATTACGAAGGCATTTTGAGAGGGTATTACAGTAAAGAAGCAAGCAACGATTTTAAGAAAGATTTTGAAGATGCTTCTAACAGCTACAAAGAAGACTTTAAAAATACTTTTGATCCAATATTAAAAAACACATCAGATAAAGCCAAAGAAATTTTTGACGGCCTGTTTAAAGGTTCTAAAAGTTAATTTATATTGGTTTTAAGATAAAAAAAGAGGACTAATTAATTAGTCCTCTTTTTTATGTATCATCAAGTGTCGACTCATCGGGCTCCTCTTTGTCATCATTCTTCTTCTTTTTCTTTTTCTTCTTCTCCTTCAAACTTTCACTACCTACATATTCGGTAAAACTATCTTCTTCATCTTCAGCCTCAACAGCTTCACCTTTTTTCTTTTTCTTCTTTTTCTCTTTTTTCTTCTTCTTACGCTTTTTCTTTTTGCCTTTCTTTCCGTTTTCTTCCAAGTCTTCCTCTACATTCTCACTAGCAAGTGAATCTCCTGCATTTTGGTTTTCAACAGCCATAGAATCTGTTTGCGCATTAGTAGAATCTGGACTACCAAACTCCATTTCATAATACCACTGATCTGCATTTTTAGGAGGTTCTTTTTTCTGAACTAATTGATGAGTAGAATCATCTTCTACATCTTCAACCTTAAATGGTCTTGGGTTTTTAGTACTAACCACTTTCGGATAATTGGCATTTCTTCGTTTCTTCTGGCTAGAAAAAATCTTTGTGAAAAAGTTAGATTTCTTTACTATACCATTTTTATTTCTTACAGTACTTTGCATTAGTTTACTTTCCACTGGTTCTTCACCATTGGCAAATACTAGTAAACCATAACTATTTTTAAAAGTATCTTCTTTTGCAAGGGCTAATGTATCTTCATCAAAACTTGGGGCTAAAAAAGAATCATCTGCGTATACATCTTCAGAAGATTCATCTCCACTCTCACCTTCTCCTTCAGGCTTAAAATAAGCAAAAAACTCATTGGGTGCTCCTCGTTGTGGCTGAAAACTACTCAAATAGGCAGGGCATACTTTTCTTGTACAGGATGACTGTAAAGCTCCAAGTAACAATAAAATATTAAAGATATATAGTTGAGATTTTTTCATTAATGTGGCCCCACCAATTTCTAAGAATCTACTTAACAGAATTTTATAATAAAAAGTGCTATTTTAAGCGATATCGTCCTCCTTAGTTAATGTTTTCATCGAATAACTACATTGAATTAAATCCATTACTACATTATAAAGAACTGTTTATTTAGTGATAGGTTGGAATACTTGGAATCGTATTGTTAAAGCATTAATAAGCTGTTGGTTTTAATTATATGTTACAACCCCAAAATGTTTGGCTTATTGCCACGAGTGGCAGCTTCTTGGATTAATTCGAACTGATTGATTAATAAAAGCTCTATTAAAATTAAAACCAAATTTATATATATAATTTTCAATGTTGAACTTCTATTAAAAAGCACATTGCTTAATAAGCTAATTTTGTTAATTAGAATTAGTTACTTTCTAAAAAAAATCTAGCTCACATACCCATAACAAAATATATTGGTCTGATTTCTGATAAGTTAATGATTGTTAACTCGTTATCAAAAAGATACTATACTAACTTCAAAATCTTCACCTACCAAAAATAATATTACTTATCGAGAAAATGATTACAGGTTACAAGTTAAATGGAGTACTTCTCAGACAGATCAGTAAATTAGTTTTCTTTGGCCTGTCATTATCATTTTTGCCAGTAAAAGCACAAAGAATGCTTATTGGTTTTAAAGGCGGAGCAAACTTTACACAAGCATCCGTTACAGAGCATTTCTCAGCCTTCCAATACACACAAGTTCCAGAAGAAGACCAAACACAAAAGGAATATTCCAGCATATTTAAAAATACAGCTGGTACTCAATTTGGCATTGATGCTTCTTTTGAATTTAATAATGTCTTTGGATTAAGCTTTGAACCATCTTATGCACAATATCGCTTTGGTTACAAAAATCAATATAAGTGGGAATCTTCTGAGGTACTAGAAGAAACTTTTGAAGTAGCTTACGATCACCAACATAAAATTAATTACGTAGAACTACCTCTATTTTTAAAATTCTCTGCTGGGTCTGGCAAAATAGCCCCATATGTACAAGCTGGCGGTTTTATTAACATTATGCATAATGCCTCTAAATCTACTTCAGCAGAAATAATTGATGAAGCAAGTGGTGGAATGGAAGAACTCACAGGTGATAATAATGATGTAGGTATTGACAACCTCTTAAATAAATACTATTACGGATTAGCAGGCAGTGCGGGAATCGCTTTTAACTTACCTTATGTTAGAATAGGCTTGGATGTTAGTTATAGAAAAGGCTTTAGCAACATTACCGATGAAAATGCCCGCTATACAGATGTAAGATCCTCCAATATTTCATTTGATGTGTTAGACGATATCCAACTCAACAATATGCAATTTTCATTAGTACTCCATTTTCCAGTCAACTTTAGCATGGGAGCAACCGGACAAGGAAAGAAAAACACACGCTATGTCGTACCTTACGATATGCGTAGATTTAAAGACGAAGGCAAAAGAGGTCGTCGCAGAAACTAATCACTTATTTACATTCCCGTTCCATTTTATAAGATTTACAAATACGATGAAATCTCTGATTTGCAGACTAATACAAGCAACACTAATAATCAGCCTGTCTATTTCATGTTCTGACGATGCTGAAGAAGTAAGCCCCGAAAACCGCTTTATAAGAGTTTATAACGACGCCGATTTTTCTGCTACCTTTTATGCCTTAGATATAAAACAAACTGCAGACAATGGCTATTTAATTTTAGGTCAAACTAGAATATCAGAATCAGACTTTGGAGCTACTTATATATTAAAGACTGATGTTGAAGGAAATGTAGTGTGGGATTACAAAGGAGATGACTCTGTGATAAACCCTACACCTTCTCTTATGGAAATTGGAGGTAAATACTATTTTATGGCAGGCTTTAATGCTGTATTAATGCAAATTGACTTAACAAGTGAATCCGTATATCCAGCCAAATCTTTAGCAGGAACAACATATCCACTTCATGCATCGGCAACTCCAGATGGCGGAGTAATAGCTTTATCTTACAATCAAGAAAACAATAGTACTATTTTTACAAAATTAAGCAGTGGCACATTTGCTGTTTCATGGCAGTCAGAATTTATCGTACTAGAAGAAGAACCTGAAGAAATTATTTTAGACCATTTGATCAATACAGAAAAAAGACTTCCGTTTTTTACAGGAAGTTTAGAAGAAGGCGGTTATTTCTTCAATGGACTAACAAATGTAACTCTTTCACTTTTATTTATCGATCCTAGTGGTAACCAAATGGGTTTAATGAATGGCTACCAAATGGACGGAGCTGTTAGCTCGATAGCTCATATCCAAGGCTCACAGTTTGCAGTCTCAAGATTTACTTTCGGTACAAATTACCTCTTGCCTTCAGTGGAAATCAATATTAATGAAATTAGCAATAGTGAAGAACTAGATGGAAATATCTCTTCAGAGCTAGCATATAATGCGGATGTTCGCATTATCAAAAAAACTGTAAATGAAAAAAATGTGATAATCTATGCAGCTAATACAAAAAGCAATCAGGTTGTATTATATGCATATGATGCAGAAACCGGTGAATTGCTAGGCTCACATCACCTTGGTTTTTCAGAAGGTTTTGAAGTAGCTTCATTAATTGATACTGACGATGAAGGCCTTGCTGTATTATGTACAACCAATATGGCTGGCAGGTTTAGTAGAATCTCACTTTTTAAAATATCTAAAGGCGATGTAGCTACTCTCTGCGGAGAATAGTATTAATCTAATATTAAGCTTTTACATTATCTTTTACAAAGTCAATAATATTTTATGAATATATCATTATAAAATACAATTGTTTATTAAAATAATTGTAATAATCATCGTTTTTTATTAAAATTAAAATGAAATAATTACCTAACTTAATTTTATATATAATGAACGGTGATTTTCTTTCAATGTCTCCCAGTCAAGCTTACGAGCGTATCCATAATTTAAATTCGAAAAAAGAATATGAGAAGTTGACTGACGAAGAAATAGATGAATTAGATGAACTTACAGATCAATTTTCTGATACCACCTTCGACTACGATGGTACTGATTACTAAAAACTTAAAAAGAGGCTCTTTTTAAGTTTTTTCTTTTTTAGAAGGAATTTGCAAAAATTCCTTCTGAATTTCTTGATATTTATTTACTTTGCACTATATTTTTAGTGTTAATGGTGATATTTGACTCTCCTCTAAAAGATTCCCGCTATCTATATATTACCATTTCGAATAAAAAAATCAGCATGAACACATTGCAAAGCAGTGATGCTCATTAAAAATTTATGTATGAAAAAATCTAGAAAAAAGAACAAAACAACAAAAAGCAAAGGACCCAAAAATGCTAATTTAAAATTACTGAAAGAATCAGTATTACAATTCTTAAACTCCACTCCTCAAGAAAGTTTTTCTTTTAAAAAGATATGCCAGCACCTGAGTGTAAAAAAACAAAAAATGAAAACAGAGCTAGGTGCTGTGCTAGATCAATTATCTGAAAATCAACAAATAGCACAAAATAGAGATGGCAGATATCAATCTTTGGGTATTGAGGCCTCTAAAAATGAACTTACTGGAACAGTAGATTTTGTAAATCCAGCATTTGCTTACATTGTGCTGGAAGATAAAGATGATATAAGAATAAGTGCAGATAAGCTCAATGGAGCTTTACACGGCGATACTGTTAATATTATACTTTACAAAAACCCACGAAGGGGAAAAATAGAAGCAAAAGTTGTTGAAATTGTAAAGCGCAAAACGAACGAGTTTGCAGGGCATATAGAAATATCAAAGCATTTTGCATTTGTAGTTTCTAATAGCCGAAAAATGCATACAGACATTTATGTAAGCCCAGAAGATTACAATGGAGCTCAAAACCTCGATAAAGTAATTGTAGAAGTTAAGGAATGGGCTAAGAATGATAACAGCCCTGTAGGTGTTGTAAAGAAAGTATTAGGCAAGGCGGGTGAAAACGACACAGAAATTCACGCGATTATGTTTGAGTATGGCTTGCCTTTCGAATTTCCTGAAAAGGTTGAAGCAGAAGCCAATTCTATTTCGGATAAAATCACTAGTAAAGAAATTTCTAAAAGAAGAGACTTTAGAGACACACTTACCTTTACGATTGACCCCGAAGATGCTAAAGACTTTGATGATGCACTATCTATTAAAAAACTAGAAAATGGATTTTGGGAAGTAGGTGTACATATTGCAGATGTAACGCATTATGTACAACCGGGCAGCGAGATAGAAAAAGAAGGTTATAAAAGAGCCACTTCTGTCTATTTGGTTGATAGAACTATTCCTATGCTTCCAGAAAGACTTTCTAATGGCTTGTGTTCTCTTAGACCACAAGAAGAGAAACTTACATTCTCTGCTGTATTTACTTTAGATAATGAAGCTAATATTAAAGATGAATGGTTTGGTAGAACTGCCATTTATTCTGACCACAGGTTTTCTTATGAAGACGCCCAACAAACATTAGAAACTGGTGAAGGCAAATTTGCCGAAGAGGTTGGTCTTTTAAATAATTTGGCCAAAAAGCTTAAGGAAAAACGCTTTCAAAATGGAGCAATCGCTTTCGAGTCTGTTGAACTAAAATTTAAGCTAGACGAAAACGGAAAGCCATTGGGCCTCTTCCCGAAAGTAAGAAAAGATACGCATAAATTGGTTGAAGAATTTATGTTGTTGGCTAATAAGCGAGTAGCTGAATATGTTTACAACCTCAAAAAAGAAAACAAGCATAATACAATGGTTTATCGGGTTCACGAAGATCCAGATCCCGAAAAAATATTGAAACTTGCAGAATTTGTTAAAAGATTTGGGTATAAGATTTCTTTAGAAAAGAATAAACTGTCAGGCTCTTTAAACAGTCTTTCAGAAGAAGTTGAAGGTAGGCCAGAGCAAAATGTGGTACAATCTCAAGCAATTAGAGCTATGTCTAAAGCCAGATATACCACTACAGAAATCGGTCACTACGGACTTGCTTTTAAACATTACTCCCACTTTACCTCGCCAATTAGAAGGTATCCGGATATGATGGCACACCGCCTGCTCCAACATTATCTTGATGGCAATAACAGTCCAGATAAAGCTCCATATGAAGAAAAGTGTAAGCATTCTTCAGAAAGAGAAAAAGTTGCTGTAGAAGCCGAAAGAGCATCTATTAAATACAAACAGGTTGAATTTATGGAGCAATACCTCCACAAAGATTTTGATGGTGTTATATCAGGCACTACCGAATGGGGTATTTATGTAGAGTTGGATGAAACCAAATGTGAAGGCATGATTCGCTTAGCCGATATGAAAGATGATTTTTACTCTTATGATGAAAAAAATCAATGCGTAGTTGGTAAACGATTCAATGAAAAGTTTATGATTGGAGATAAAGTAAGAGTAAGAGTAAAAGGTACAAACCTCGAAAAACGTACTATCGATTTAGAGATGAAATAATATTGAGGTTTTGCATCAAAAAAAGATTTTACTTCAATAATATGGCTAAAAAGCCATTTTTTGTTGACTAAAATCACACCTCCGACTGATCGGTATCATGTATGAGCAATATGACAGTAACTACATTTGAACTGTCATTAACTCCTTCTTTAAGAAGGTTAATTTAAACCTCGCTAACCATGATACCTTTAATAAATCTTTTAGGAATGCCAGGGGTTGCAGCGGTTTTTATAGCACTTTTTTTAGGTACTATATTATTGTTTCGCTACATAATAAAAAAACAAGGACAAACTGCCTTAGTTTCTCCCCCTGAAAATAGTTTTTTAATTAAAAAATACCCTGGTGCTGATGCCAGCCAGTACAAGGGAATAATATATAGAATAGGTTTAATATTCTCTTTAGCGCTGGTACTTATTATTTTTGAATTTCCAGATTACGACGAAATTACTTTGGTGCAACTATCAAGTGACAGAGATGTAATTGAAGAAATGCAAGAAATACCATTAACAGAACAAAAACCACCTCCACCTCCAAAAATTAAAGCTCCTGAGATTGTTGCAGTTGAAGACGAAATGGAAATTCAAGAAGAGATAGAAATCGACTTGGATATGGAAGTAAATGAGGAGACAATCGTAGAAGAAGTAGAATATACAGTGGAAGAAGAGGAAGAGGAAGAAGTTGTTGAAGAAATATTTGAAATAGTAGAAGAGCCTGCAGAACCAGAAGGTGGTTATAAAGAATTCTACGCTTATGTTTCTAAAAACATGAAGTATCCAAGAAGAGCTATGGATATAGGAGTTTCAGGAAAAGTTTATGTACAATTTATTGTAGACAAAGATGGTACAATTACCAATGCAACTACAGTAAGAGGAATTGGATACGGATGTGATGAAGAAGCAGTAAAAGTTTTAATGGATGCCCCTAAATGGAAACCAGGAAAACAAAGAGGCAGACCTGTAAAACAAAGAATGATTATGCCAATCGTATTTAAACTATCTGATATGTAAGAAGTTATTGTAGGATGAAAATAAAAACCGCAGTAGGGATCTCCCACTGCGGTTTTTATTTTTCTATCAAAGAAAAAATTTACTATTCAATTCTTCTGATTTTAGCTCCTAAAGCTCTCAATCTTTCATCAATATTTTGGTAGCCTCTGTCAATTTGCTCACCATTGTAAATAGTACTTATTCCATTGGCAGAAAGGGCTGCAATTAAAAGAGATACACCAGCTCTAATATCTGGCGAGGTCATTTTTATACCTTTCAACGCTACTTGCTTGTCTAAACCAATTACTGTAGCTCTGTGTGGATCACATAGAATAATCTGTGCACCCATATCAATAAGTTTATCTACAAAAAACAGTCTACTTTCAAACATTTTCTGATGAACAAGTACTGTTCCTCTTGCCTGTGTTGCTACTACTAAAACAATACTTAGCAAGTCTGGAGTGAACAATGGCCATGGTCCATCTGCAACTGTTAGCATAGAACCATCAATAAACCTGTCTATCTCATAGCTATCTTGCGCAGGAATATAAATATCATCATCTCTAAACTCCATCTTAATTCCTAATCTTTGGAATACACCCGGAATTAAGCCTAATTGATCGATACGAGCATTTTTAATGGTAATTTCAGAGGCTGTCATTGCTGCCATACCAATAAAACTACCTACTTCAATCATATCTGGTAACATGGTATGTGTAGTACCTCCTAGCTGCTCTACTCCTTCTATATTTATTAAATTAGAACCAGCACCAGAGATATTAGCTCCCATTCTATTCAGCATTTTACAAAGCTGCTGAATATAAGGCTCACAAGCTGCATTGTAAATAGTAGTTTTACCTTTAGCCATCACAGCCGCCATAATTATATTAGCAGTTCCTGTAACAGAAGGCTCATCGAGCAAAATATATTTACCTTTTAGGTTATGAGCATCTATATTATAAAAGTGATTGTCTGAATCAAAACTGAAACGCGCACCCAATTTCTCGAAACCTAAAAAGTGCGTATCTAGTCTTCTTCTACCAATCTTATCGCCACCGGGTCTAGGTATTTTTGCCTGTCCGAATCTGGCTAACAATGGCCCCAGAATCATGATAGACCCTCTTAAAGAAGCCGCCTGCTTCTCATATTCAGGTGTTTCTAGGTAGTGTATATCAATATCTTTAGCAATAAACTCACATGATCCGGGTCCCAGTTTATTTACTGTTACTCCTATCGATTTCAGTAAATCTATCAGCTTGTTTACATCCCTTATATTAGGAATGTTGTTTATAGTTATCTTTTCTTCAGTAAGTAATACTGCACAAAGTATCTGAAGTGATTCGTTTTTAGCTCCTTGTGGGGTTATCTCTCCCTTAAGCGCATGTCCTCCTTCTACCTCAAATACTATTTTTCCGTTTTCCATGTAATCTGTTTTAATTTATGATTGGAACTTAGGCAAAATTATAATTAAATAAAACAAACCTTTGTTTAATGGCGGTATAGTTTACTGAATGTTTATAAGTGCTTAATTTTTAAGAATAGTAAACTCTACCCTACGATTTAACTGTTTACCCTCTTCAGTGTTATTATCTGCTACAGGTTTAGTTTCGCCAAGGCCTTTGCTACTTATTCTCGATGCTTTTACCCCATTTTCTACCAGATAGTTCATTACTGAAGAAGCTCTGTTTTCAGAAAGCTTTTGATTGCTATCATCAGAACCAACTGCATCTGTATGTCCAGAAATTAAGATTTCCATTTGCTCATTTTCCTGCATTAATTTAATCACCTTGTTCAACTCAGAAAATGAAGTCTCCATCAACTCAGCCTTAGCATTCTCAAAAAATATGTTATTCAGTCTTACGGTAGTACCAACCTCCAAAGGCATTAGAATAAGATCTCTTGTAATCTCTTTATAAGACTCCATCTCTGTTAAGTCTAGATTGTCAGACACAGGAATAAAGTTTTTTGCTTTAGCATTAAAAGCATAGTTTTTCCCATACGGAAGTACAATTTTATACTCACCCGTAGTAGGATCTGTACTAGCAATACCTGCCTCTACTCCTTCTGGCAAAATCTCAAATGCAACAGATGCATCTACAGTCTCATTGGTTTTTCCATTAAGAACTTTACCACGCACAAGAATTACTGGATCAGGCCTTACTTCCTTTTCTATTTCTATTTTAAATATATCATAGTCACCATAAGAGTTCTGGGTAGAAGCTATGTAAGCATAATCTCCCATTGCATCTAATGTATAATACATCTCATTTCCTGAGGTATTTACTGGCCCTCCAACATTTTTGGGTTCAGACCAGTTTTGCCAAGTATCATCTAACCTTTTAGATACATAAATATCATATCCGCCCAAGCCGCCTTCTTTATCACTTGCAAAATATAAAGTTGTGTTATCTGAGGCCAAAAAAGGAGAGAATTCAGTACTTCCTGTATTGATTGTACTACCGAGAGATATAGGTCTTGTCCATTTTTTATCTTCTCTCAAAAAGCTCACATACAAATCGTTACTAAGCCCTTTTTCTTTAAAACTTAGTATAAGTTGTTTTCCTGTATTTGAAAGGTTTGCGGCATACATTGTTCCATGATTCATTTCGTGGTAACCTACAATATCTAATACTTCTGGCTGGCTCCATCCACCTGCTAACTTTCTTACAAATGAATAATCTTTCTGGTTTGCTGTACCATCCACTACAGTTCCTCTAACCATCAATGTATTTCCATCTGGCGTTACACTCATTACCTGATTATATGCAATCTGGTTAAATGGAAAAGGCATTTGAAATGTCTTGCCCCAGTTTCCGTCTTTATCGCCAATTTCAGATCTCCAGATATCAGCCGAACCATTATTATTATAATGGCCATAAACCATCAAATACAATGTTCTTCCATCTGGTGAAATAATCGGAGCCAACTCACGAAGAGATGAATTTACATTAGCTCCGAGATTATGTAGTTTAAATTCTGATTGCGCATAAAGTCTGCTGCTTATTGCTATTAAAAATGCAAAGATCAGCGAGTAATGTTGTTTCATAATCCTTTTGTTTGGTTTAATAAGATTCTCCTAACACCCATTCCAATTGGTGTTTTTAACCTCAAAAAATAAATTCCCAAGGGGAAATCTTCTGTATTTAACTTTATTTGCCTGTTTATAATATTTGATTGTGTAATCAATATTTTTCCAGTTACATCTACTAATACTAGCTCATCAACCTCACCTTCTACATATAAATAATCACTCGCAGGTACTGGATATATGCTCAGGCTTTCCAAAACTTCTTCGTTAGAAGCTGTAACTATTTGTTTCTGTTTGATAATGATTTCGAACTCTTTTTCACTCGCTCTAAGGGTTACCTTTCCTGTTCTTTCTGTTTGATCTGCAGAGCTAACTGTTATATTGATTTTGCCTAAAAGGTCTTTTTCTACCTTATCGATATTAATCCAATTATCTACATTAATAATCTCCCAGTTAGTGTTGGCAACAACCTGCACTTCAAAAGACTGACTTCTCTTATCGATTTCAAATGTAGACGGGCTGGCAACAAGTGTAATAGGCTGGCCTTGTTGTTCAATAAGGATGGTATCCGATTCACTTTCAGTATTTACAATTACTTTTCCTCTTCTTATATCTACTGAATTGTTAATCTGCACTTTTATCTGTACTGTAGCATTACCAGTACCATTAATTCTACTAAAACTTATCCACGAAACTGGAGTGGTAACATTCCAATTTACCTCAGTAGAAACCTGAATATCTTTCCCACCGCTGTTATGATCAAATGCAACCTGATTTGTTGAGGTAGAAAGTATATTACCTGCATAAGCTACACCTTCTCCACCTAATTGCTGAGCGAAAAAAATTATAGATATGTATAAAAAATAACTTCTCGATATATTAAAAAATCCAACTGACATTCTTGTAAATAAATGTTAACCCTTAATCAACGGCAGTCGGAAAAATTGCTTTTAGTGGAGAGAAAGCTCACTAGTTCATAGGTGTAACATAAGCAGCAGTTTCATGTTAATAAGCGCTCATATTAGAAATTTAGATAACTTTTTTTAAACTACAGTTCACTAAAAAACTAGTATCTGGCGATGTTTCACTGTTAAATGCATTATTTATAAGTTTTATATTATAGGTAAGATTATAGATCGAATTACATTATTAATATAAAAACGGCACCAAATATTAGTATTAGAATGCTTGTCTGAGCAATGTTTTTTCGGGTTTCCTTTCTCTTAATGTAATTCTATGCCACCTACAGAGCAGTTATTTACAATTAAATACACATTTCTACATTTTCTACACATGATTAATATTAAATGATTGTAAACAAGTAAAATATTATGGACCATTCGGTTACCAATATAAAGCTGGAAGAGAAAGGTTTTCATGATGCATTTATATCATATGGCAGAAAAGAAAGTAAAGCTTTTGCTCTCAGGCTTCACAATCAACTTTCTGAATTAGGATATAATGTATGGTTGGATCAGGATGATATTCCTCTAGGTGTGGACTTTCAAGATCAGATTGATAAGGGAATTGAAAATGCCCATAACTTTATTTATATAATCGCTCCGCATGCCAATAACTCTGTATTTTGCCGTAAAGAAGTTGAGCTTGCCATAAAGTATAAAAAGCGTATAATTCCTATTTTACATGTAGAAGAAGAGCTGGACAAACTCCATCCTGAAATTGGTAAAATCAACTGGTTGTATATGCGAGAAATTGCCGATATGCAATCACCTCAGGAAGAGTGGCAAGCTATTGATAATTACGATAATGTATTTCAGGGATTACTAAACCTCATTAATACAGATAAAACATACCTTGAACAACACACCCAATTATTAAAAAAGGCACTTAACTGGCAAAGAAATCAATATGAGAATAAACTTCTACTAGTTGGTAAAGAAAGACAGGATGCAGAAAAATGGATACTGCAAGCAGTAGAAAGTGAGCAAACAGTAGTTACCCCTTCAGATTTACATTGTGAGTTTATTAGTGAGGCTAAGAAAAATGCCGAAAATCTAATGACAGATGTATTTATTTCCTATGCATCTGAAAATAGTGAAATAAGAGATCGCATTAAAAATGCCCTATCTCACCATATTATTACTACTTGGGTACATAACAAAGATATACGCTCTGGGCAAGACTTTGCCACTGCAATAAACGAAGGTATAGAACAGGCCGATAGTCTAATATTCTTCATCAGTAATGAGTCTTTACAGTCTGAATACTGTATCAAAGAGCTAAACTATGCACTGGAATTAAACAAAAGAATAATTCCAATTCTTATTGAGCATGATATAAACCATGAGCAACCTGCAGCATTAGCTTCATTACAATATATAGATTTTACAACTCACGAACATACAGAACACTTTACCAGTAAGATAAATGAATTGGTAGGTCGCTTGCACGAAGACCGTCGCTACTACCAACAGCATAAAATCTTTCTTACTCAGGCATTAAAATGGAAAAAACAGGAACAAAATCCAAGTATCTTATTAAGAGGTTATAACCTGCAAAATGCACAGGCGTGGATAAAGATTGGTAAAAAGAGAGCATCACATAAACCTGTTGTATTACAAGAAGAATTTATAGAAGCCAGTACCAGCCAAACTGGACAGCAAAACATTGAAGTTTTTGTTTCTTATTCTCGTACCGATGGAGATTTTGCCAGAAAAGTAAATGAACAACTGCAATTAAATGGTAAAACTACTTGGTTCGATCAAGAAAGTATTGCAGATGGCTCTGACTTCCAAAAAGAAATTGAAAAAGGGATTGAAACCTCTGACAACTTTCTTTTTATCATTTCTCCAGAAGCTATACAGTCTGAATATTGTGCCAATGAGGTTGCTTACGCAAGCCAGTTAAACAAACGCTTTGTTACTGTTTTTTACAGAGATACTGACCCTAAAACAATGCCACCAGAGTTGGCATCGGTGCAATGGATCAACTTTAAAGAACTTGATTTCCACACTGCCTTTAGCCAGTTAATAAGAACACTAGATACAGACAGAGAACACTTACAGGCTCACACTAAATGGCAGCGCCGCGCCATGGAGTGGAACGAAAACGATCGTGATAAATCAAGGCTACTAAGAGGTAATGAGTTTACACTGGCAGAAATATGGCTAAACGAAGCCAAAGAAAATGACAAAAAACCTGAGGCTACAGCATTACAAGAAGAATTTATAAGTGAAAGTAAAAAATCCATATTTGCTTCTCAACTAAAGGAAAAAAGGACTAACCAGAGGCTTAAAATATTCTTGGCTGCATCTATAATCGCTTTACTTTTTGCCATTGCTGGTGGTTTATATGCAGTACAAAAAAGTTTTGAAGCTAAAGAGCATGCTAAAATTGCATCAGAAAAAGAACAAAAAGCAACTCAAGCAGAAAAAGAAGCTAAAGACGCTTATGATCAGGTTTCTGTTGCTGTAAAGAAAGCGGAAGATGCTCAAAAAGAAACACTCAAAACACTGGAAGAGCTTCAATCAAAAGAAAAGCAGTTAGAAAATGCTTTAATTGTTGCAAAGCGCAATGGCGAAATTGCTAAGCAAAACGAGCTTGAAGCAGAAATAAGTCGAATTCGTGCAGAGGTTGAGGCCCTTCATATGAAGAATTTTTCAAAGGTAATCCGAATAGCAAAATCAGACCCTACTCTAGCAACTTCTGCTTTACAATTAATTAATAAAAGAGCAGAGAAAGATGAGTTTAAGGAGTTTATTTATAATATTTTTTCTGAGAATTATCTTTATAGCCACAATCTAAAAGATCATCACGAAAGAATATATTCAGTAAATACATCACCTGATGGTCAATATATTTTAACCGCTGCTAGAGACTCAAAAGCCAGAATATGGGATACTAACGGAAAGCTTTTATATACTTTTACTGGCCATTCCAACACTGTATTAGCAATTGATTTTATCCCTCAACAAAACAAAGTTATTACAGGCAGTTGGGACAAAAAAGCTCTTATTTGGGATTTAAATGGCAACATAGACCTTACTTTAGAACATGATAATCCTGTTTGGTCAGTAGCTGCATCACCTGACGGAAAACACTATTTAACAGGTACCAATGATAGCCTTGCATTTTTGTGGGATGATACCGGTAAAAAGCTTCTTTACTTTACTATTGATGGAACTGCTTGGGGTGTTGAGTTTTCTCCAGATGGTCAATCTGTACTTATTACAAATGGCTCTAAAGCTTCTCTATGGGGCATATCTGGAAATTTCATAAGATCATTTGAACATGAAGAAACAGTTTATAAGGCTGTATTTTCACCAGATGGCACAAAGGTTTTAACTGGCTCTTGGGATAGAACAACTAAGTTATGGAATTTAGATGGAACCTTAATTCACACCTATGATTCTGATTATACATATAGCGTTGATTTTGCTCCTAATGGTAAATTGATTCTTACTGCTGGAAATGATACAGACATTAAAATTTGGGATTTAAATGGACGCCTGATTAAAACCTTAAAGGGACATACTAAAAAAATAAGAAGCGCAGTATTTTCTGGAGATAATAACAAAGTTATTTCTGGTAGTGATGATGAAACTGTAAAGTTTTGGCCTATGACAGGTAGAGTTGAAGATGATTTTATCTCTAAGAAATATGTGATGAATAGCTTTGAGTTTTCACCTGATGGTACAAAGGTTTTATATGCCAATACAAATAATATTGCCACTTTAAGAAACATACAAACCGGAGAAGAAATACAATTATCGCATCATACTAATTATATAAAAGATGTGGCATTCTCTCCTTCTGGAGATACATTGGTAACTGCAGGAAAAGACAAACAAATTGTGCTCTGGTCTTCTGATGGTAAATTTCTAAATAGCTTTAATGATAAAGCTGAGATTAAAAGCATAAGCTATGCACCAGATGGAAAAACTATTATTTCTGCAAATACCTCAAAAGACATATCTATATGGACAAATAAAGGCAAGCTGAAAAAAAGAATTACAGCTGCACATATGGAGACAATTACTACACTTGAGATTTCTCCAAAGAATAATATGTTCTTAACAACTAGTGCAGATAAAACAGCCATTCTTTGGACAATGAATGGTGATATTATCAATACATTCTCCGATTATAATAATTACATCTTCTTCGGAACATTCTCACCGAACGGAAAACAAATCTTACTAGGAGGTAAAAATAATACCGCTCAACTTTACGACTTAAAAGGAAATTTACAACAAGTATTTAGAGGGCATTCTTCATTTGTTATTACTTGTGCATTTTCTCCTGATGGAAGCTCTATTGCTACAGGTAGCACCGATAGAAGTGTAAAATTATGGAGTTTGGAAGGCAACTTATTCAAAAGTATCGAAGACCATAACGATATTGTAAATTCTATTGTGTTCTCTAAAAATGGCAAATATATGCTCACTGCCTCCGATGATGGCCAAGTATATATACGTCATAAAATTTCTGAACCATTAGACTATATCGAACAGAACAAGTTGGCAGACTTTAACGCTACAGAATATGCAAAAGCAGGAATTATTGATATTACAGACTATATCAATTTAGATAATACAGCAGACCTCATCGCTCTGAGTGACACTTATATTGAAGCTTCAAAAGAAAAAGAAAGCTACTCAGAAAAAGAAGATATGCTTTATAGTGCTTTTAGTATTATTAAAAATATCGAAGATAAAAGTAAGCAGTTAGATAATAGTCAACTACAACAGGTCTATTTAAAAGCAGCAGAATCCCATAAATTATTAGGTGAAAATAGTAGCAGTTATTCAGGTTCTTTCCAAGCAGGCATTTCTTCCTTTGAAGAATCGCTCGAATATTTCAATAAGGTAGTTGACTTTGGAACACCTTCTATAGAAGTACTCCATTCTATTAGTACTATTCTTAATTATTTAGAGATTGGCTACACGTCACAATATCAAATTGCCAAAGCTGCTGATGTAAAGCTACAAGAAATTAATATTCTCGAAAAAATTGCCATTACTAACCCAGACGAACTATACATCAATAATAAGATTGCTGAAGCCTACAGCAGTTATGCTTATGTACTTCTAAAGCTAAAAAATAACAAAGAAGCTGTAAGTGTTATGAAAAACCTTTGCAAGCGCTATCCAGATAAAAAATGGCTAGATGTGAGGCTTGCTACAACACTACTTTTTAATGGCGAACAAAGTGAAGCTTACAAAATTATTGAGAGCCAAAAAGACGATGAATACATTGTAAGAGAACCTTTGTTTACAGATAACTTTGATGATAATAGCCAAAACTGGTGGACTGGTACAGGCAATAATGCAGCTTCTATTGAAAATGGAAATTACATTATTGAAAGAACAATTAATAGAAATGGTCTTTTTTACAGAGGAATATCTATAAACACGCAAAAAGACTTTGAAATTGAAACCAGCTTTAAAATAGCTCGTGGTGTACAAAATAATAGCTTCTCTCTTGACTTTGGCAGCAACGTAGATGAGTATAATACATTCGGAGTTTCTGGCGATGGTTATTATGTAATTAGAAGTATTTTTGATGGTGAATGGCAAACTTTTAAACCTTGGATCAATTCTAAAGCAGTTAAAAGAAATGATTATAATAAATTAACTGTAAGGAAAATAGCTGATAAATTATACTTCTTTGTTAATGAGTCTATGGTACACAGCATGCCATTTGATCAAGAAAAATGGTTTGGTGAAAAAGTCGGTTTTACTGTACAAGATACATCAGTTCTTAATATAGACTATTTATATGTTTCTCAATTGGAGGTTGAAAAACCACTAAATGAACTTCAAAAGAATAGTGCACAAAGTTCTAATTGGATAAACCAATACCAATATACTTTTAAAGATAAATTTAGAGAAGAATTTACAAATCTCGCAAAAGATAACTTACATACTTCTGCCCTATACGAAGCTAAAAAAATCATCTCAGAAATAGATGCAGTGAGTTTAGGTGAGAAATGGGAAGGAATACCTTATAGCTCTGTTGATGCAGCCATTTACTGGCCAGACAACCAAAAAGCCTATTTCTTTAAAGGAGATAATTACATTCGATTCGATTTAGCTTCTGCAACAACAGATAGCGGGTACCCTAAAAATACACCACAATACTGGCCGGGTATCAACTTCTCAAAAATAGATGCAAGCTGCTATTGGTACGAAAACAATCACTCATACTTCTTTAGTGGAGATCAATTTATCTTATATGATGTAATCGAAGATAAAGCTGTACAGGGTTATCCTAAAAAGATTGATAATACTACTTGGCCGGGGTTAACATTTAGCTCCATTGATGCAGCCGTTTCATTAAATAATGGAAAGACATATTTCTTTAGCGGAAATCAGTATATCCGTTTTGATAGAAAGAAACACAGAGCAGACCCAGGTTACCCTAAAAAATTAAATACTGACAATTGGTTCGGTTTGGAATTCGAAAGGATTGATGCAGCAATTTCTGTAGGAGATAATATAATTCAGCTTATCTCAGGAGATAAGTCTGATACATGGAATGTAGAAAAAAGTAATTAAGATTTCCCCCGGCACATTGCCAGTTGGCTTTCTTTAAAACTATTGGTTTTGCAAAAAATCGACTGTTTTAAGAAAGCCTTTTTTGTTTTTAAGCCTCCTTTTATTGAAATTATCTTTCATTTGGTTGAAATTAATTTCACAGCTCCCACCATTTCTCTTTCTTAGACCTATGCCTTTTGTGGCAATCTGTTTGAAAACACCAATAAAACCAAATCAATATGAAACGTATCAATTTTTTTAAGAAGAATGGCTGGCTAACTTTTGGATTATTAGGCTTAATGCTTGTGACTTCAACAGCAGCCACTTTAGTAAAAGTAAAAAATGACAGATTCGAAAAGTTTTTTCCGAGAGAAGAAATTAGGAGCTATGTTGAAAGCACTGTAAAACCTGTATTAGTTTCTTACAGGAACAAGCTAGACTCAGAACTTAGTGCTAGCGAAAAGAAAAAAGTAGAATCTATTAGAACTGAGTTAAAAGCATTAAAAGAGAACCAAAAAGAGTTGGGCTTTGCAATGAGAGAAAAACGCAGAAATGGTGAAGAACCCACTGCCGAAGAGCAAAACGAGGTTCGCAAAGTAATGCGCGAGATAAGACAAATCACTCAAGATGCGTGGGACATCGCAGATGCACATAGTAGTTTTTATGATAACATGTTCACCGAAACTGAAGACGATCGCAAAAAATGGCGCGAAGAAATTCAGGGTATCATGAAAACACAAATGGAAAAAATGAAAGAAGAAAGACCAGATAGAAACGGTCGTCCGGAGAGAGGGCAAATGGATAAAAAACGTCCAGAAAACAAAAACTCAGAAGAACGCCCAGAAAGAGGTGGTCCAGAAGGTAAACCTGAAAAAGGTCCTGAAGGAGAGTTCAAAGGTGGACCAGAAGAAGAATTTAAAGGCCGCCCTGATAGAAAAGGTCCAGAAGGTGGCAGACACCAAAGAGACGCTAGAGGTCATAGAGGTTTTAACTTCTTAGGAAAGTTAGACCCAACAAACCCACAAACTGAAGTAATATTCTTACTTTGGGATACTGAAGATTCAATTTTTCCAGAACGTGAAGACAGACCAGAAGACAAAGCGATGACTTTTCCTAACCCTGCTTTCGACGGTTCAAAATTGTTTTACAAAGTAGATACTAAAGGTAAAGTACAAATTGAACTGTTTAACGAAAAAGGTGATAGTATTAAAAAGCTAGAAAACGGACAAAAAGAACCAGGTAAATACACATTAGAAATTGATGTAAAAGACCTACAACCAGGAATGTATTTTTATAAAATTACAACTCCTGATGATACCATAACCAGAAAGTTTATTAAAAAAAATAATTAATCTGAATATGACTGAGAGGCTAAACTGAACTCAAAAAGAGACAGAAAATAGCCTCTCTTTATATATTTTTAAGTGCCTCAATTACATCCATGTTTTCATTTTTTCTCTTAATTACCAACAAAGGCACTTCTGCTTGTTCTCTCACTAAACATTCTGCAAAACTTCCTAAGAATATACTGGCAGCAAATGTTCTCCCTTTAGAACCCACAATCACCATTTTAGCTTGCATACTATCTGCCGTTTTTTGCACCAATGTAGCCGGATCACTTTTCTTATTTAATGTGAAAATTGGAGTAATATAAATATTATCCGGATTGTCTATATTTTGCTCAAACTCTCTATATCTGGCTATTGCATGCTTTTTCATAATGGCTGCAACTTCGTCAAAAGACTTTCCCGATTTATGAAACCCAACTGGCACATTAAAAATATGCTGGCTATAAATTGTTGAGTTTGGTAATAAATGAGCAAACTCAAGTGCTTTTTGAGTAGATAACTCTGAGTTCACAGAAAAGTCGTTACACACCAAAATACTGTCTAATACTGTTTCTGCTTTTTCTGGCACAATGAGCACCGAACTGGCTGTTCGTCTCGTAAATCGAGTTAAAAACACACCACTCCCTTTTGAGTTTTTCTTTCCTAAAATAGTAAGATCTATTTCTTTTACTTTTACCCAATGCAACATTTGAGGAAATGGCGCACCTTCTACCACCATATATTCTATGTCAAAGTTTTGGTGTGAATCAAAATTTGCAGCCACAACTTGTTTCATCTCATCTTTTAGATATTCATCCAAAGGATCTTCTATGCTTAATTCCTGCCTTACTTCATCAGGTATGTCAAGGCTGTTGTGTACATGTATAAAGTAGATTTTTTCTGGTTGAGAAAGGTTGCTAATAAACTCAGTGTATCGAATTACATTAGCATCAAAATCGGTAAAATCTATGCCAATAAGAAGTCTTTTAAAGCGGTCCATTGTTGTAATTTTTAAGAATACCTTGTTTGTTTTAATATCGAATAGACAAATTAAAATTAGTCAAAAATCCAGTTTTATAAACTGTAATTATCATTTTATTTCTATTCTCAGTATTTTTTTTAGCTACTTTTTTTATCTAAATCATCTAAACATAGGTGTGCAATGTTAATTAACTTAGCTACAATTACATTTTGAGAAATCCCCAAACAAAAAAGTACTCATAATGAACTGGTTTAAACTTTTGACAGATTTTTGATCCACCTTATCATAGCAAAGATGTAATGCCAAGCATTCCAACTAAGCCAAGTAGTATCAAATCGATTGAGCATTGTTCGATAGCTATCCATCCAAGCATTTGTTCTTTCTATTTTATAACGTTCTTCATACATCAATTCGTCAAAATAATTCTGGCAGTCTTCTAACTGTCTGTTATTGCCCTTGTTAGCAGGTACGTTCATGATCATTCCATGCTCGAAGCATAGCTTCTTGAGGGGTTTGGAATAGAACCCAGCATCTGCATTTAGAAACAGCCCATCTACTGCGATGCCACACTGATTCAGTATTTCGATAAGTTGCTCAAGATGCTTTTCAAGCTCAAATAAGTCATGGTGGTTACCTGAAACTGGAGGCAAAAAACCGACTACGTTTCCTTGGCGGTCTGTCAGCCAAATTGTATTACTAGTCTTTGACTTTTTCCTGCCTTGATAAGCTGTATACTCTCCACCTCTCTTAGCGGGTGTATGCGTACCGTCCATAAACACCAGACTCAGGTCTAACAAGGACTTATGAAGACTCAAAAGGTGTATCCATGCCTTTTTCCAACTGCCGTCTTTGCACCACTTGTTGAAATGATGATAGATAGCACCGTATTTTACTTTATTGCTCCTAATCAATGACTTACAAGGTAAAAGATGCCATTGCACACCTGTTTTGAGTTTGTACAGAATGGCATTTACTACCTCCCACAAAGGGACTTTGCTAACAAAACCTCGATTAGCTTGGCTTAAATACGGTATAAAATGTTTGTTTATCATACCTTTGCTTAAAATACGTATCATACTTATGAATTAGTGGAAGGTTAGAGAGCCACTAAGCTCATATTTGATGCGTATTTTTTATAAATTTCAGACTAAAAGTTTAAATCACTTCATTGTTTGAATATTATAATCAATCTAAAAAATAGAAGATATGACTCAAAAAGTTTGGCTGATTACAGGATGCTCTACAGGTTTTGGAAGAGAATTAGCAAAAATAGCAACTGCTAAAGGTGATTTTGTTGTAGGCACACTCAGAAAAGAATCTCAAATCGAAGAGTTTGAAAGCTTATCTCCGGGAAAAATTACAGCAATTATATTAGATGTTACCAAACCTGAACAAATTAAAGAAGGAGTTGATAAAGCTGTGCAAATGCATGGTAAAATTGATGTACTTGTAAACAATGCTGGTTATGGTGTTTTAGGTAGTGTAGAAGAAGTAACAGAAGAAGCCATGCAAAGCCAGTTTAATGTAAATGTATTTGGCGCTGTTAGAATGATAAAAGCAGTATTGCCTTACATGAGAAGACAAAGAAAAGGCCATATACTTAATATTACTTCTATTGCAGGTTTAAATGGTTTTCCGGGAGTAGGAATTTACAACGGGTCTAAGTTTGCACTTGAGGGTATTGGCGAGGCACTTGCCGCAGAAACCTCTCACTTAGGCATAAAAGTAACCAACATCGAGCCTGGGCCTTTCCGTACAGATTGGGCTGGTAGGTCTGCAAATTTATTTCACTCAGAAATTGTGGATTACAAAGAGTCTGCTTGGAAAAATGTACAATCGATTTCGGGTGTGAGTGGAAAACAAGTAGGTGACCCAGAAAAAGCAGCAAGAGCTATGTACAAAGTAACTCAAATAGAAAATCCGCCATTACACTTGCCATTAGGAGCATCTTCTTACAAAAGAGCACGCATAAAATTCAGTACTATTTTGGAAGAGTTCGATCAATACGAAAACATCGGGCTACCAACAGATTTTACTGAAGACGAATTAAAAGCAATGGAAAATTAATCCTATAATTTAGTAATCCATATTTAATAAAAGAGAGCTATACTACGTAGCTCTTTTTTATTTTAAAGAATATGAAGCTGTTATAGGATAATGATCGGAAAAATCAATATCGTAATGCGTTTTAAAATTTAATACTGAAAGTCTTTCGCTATAAAACTGATTGTCGATTCTTAAAAAAGAAAGGCTGCCATTATAACTAAAACCAAAACCCATCCCCTGCTCTTCAAAAGCATTTTTAAGGTATTGCCTTAGTTTAAAATAGGAATAACTATAAGGTGTATCGTTTAAATCTCCACATACAATTATAGGATACTCGGAATCTTCTAAGTAGCGCTCAATCTTTCTTAATTGCTTTTCTCTTGCTAAAAATCCAACCTTTAGCTTTTCCATTAAAGATCGTATACCTGTAACCCTTTGTTCTTGTAAAGCAAGATCGTCTTCGTGCAAACTCAAAGATTGTAAATGCACATTTATCACGCGAATAGTGTCACCGCCTACAGCAATATCTGCAAAGATGGCACTGTTGGTAGAGTTGGTTTGTAAATCTATTACTCCTCTAGAAACTATTGGGTATTTGCTAAATATTGCCAAACCAAACTCCCCACCTATTCTATTAATTACCACTGGCTGAAAAAAGTGATACTGTTCTCCACTATGGCTAATTTTTTTTGTTGTGGCAAACTCAGGCTGTTTATCTAAATTGTAAAACTCTTGTATACACTTTACGTCTGCGCTGTGTTTCGCAACCCAATCAATCGGTTTTACAGACTCTTCAAGATTGTTATTGTACAAGTTAAAAACCCGAGCATTATAACTAAGCACAGAGATTGGGTTTCCCCCAGCCTCATTTTCACTAGAAAAAGAAAATGAAGCTTTAATAAAAGGAAAACCACATACCAATAATACGATAGGATAAATGATATTTCGTGATTTTCTGAATGCAAAAAACACTAATCTGATGCACTCAAAAACGATAATAAAAGGAACTAATAATGCTAAAAAGGCAGCCGGCCAAAATACTCCTGGCGAAATGAGCACGCATGAATAAGCTATTAATACGAAAAGACAATAAGTAATCTTTAGGAGACTGATTGCTTTCAAGAATCAAAAATTAAGGCCTTAAATAAAATACTTATTTACTTTCATCATCATAAGCCAAACCCAGAATTATATCAAACTCTTCTTTTTTTAGAGGCATTACCGATAAGCGCGATTGCTTTACCAACGCAATGTCTGTTAAGCGTTCGTCTGCTTTAACCTGCTCTAAGGTAACTGTTTTCGGGAGTTTTTCAACAGGTACAAGGTCTACAACTACCCATCTGGTATCTTCTGTGGTTGGGTCTTGGTAATGTTCTTTTACTACCTCTGCTATTCCAACTACTTCTTTGTCTTTAACACTGTGGTAAAAAAGCACCTTATCTGAGACCTTCATCGCCTTCATGTTGTTTCTCGCCTGATAGTTTCTTACGCCATCCCAGTGATCTCTTCCGAGTGCGGTAAAGTCATCCCATGAGTATGTACCCGGCTCAGATTTCACCAACCAATAATTCATAAAATTGAGTTTTTTATAAAGATTTGTTTTTCTTATCGCCGAAATTAAGTTTTTGCTGCTAATCCATCAAGATATTGTAGCTAAATTCCATAGATTTGTGCAATGCTTGAAACGAGTTGAGCTGTTTTTTAGAAATTCCTAACATAAAAGCATTAGCTGGAAATATCATGAAAGTAAAAGACAAACACTTTAAAGTTTATCTGGACGAAGAGAAAATACAAAGCAGGCTCAAAGAAATAGGAAAGCAGATTACCGAAGATTATCAAGGACAAGAGCTTGTAGTAGTAGGCATTTTAAATGGTGCATTTATGTTTCTTGCCGATCTTTGTCGATACGTAGACCTTCCTCTCGAAATTTCTTTTGCCAAATATAGCTCTTACAAGGGCACAAGCTCTACAGGTAAAGTAGCCGAATTAATCGGGTTTGACGAAAGCATTAAAGATAAAAATGTACTTATCGTAGAAGACATTATAGATACAGGCAATACCATAAAAAAACTTTCTGAAGATGTAGCTAAGAAAGGACCCGCTTCTGTAAAAATTGCTGCATTGCTGCTTAAGCCAGAGGTATACAAGGGAAGTATAGAAATTGATTACCTTGGCCTTAAAATAGACAACAAATTTGTTGTTGGCTATGGCCTAGATTACGATGGTTTCGGCAGAAACCTAAAAGGTTTATATGTACTCGACGAGTAAAAAATAAATCTATTTCTTGTAACACTTGTTACTTTAGGTAGTTTATTACCTGCAAAAGTTCTTTATCAACCAATTATTACATAAACCATGAAACTCGATGGTCTCCGAAAACTGGTTAGTAAGGGTGAAGGAAGCATGTTGGAGTTTAAGAGAAAAGCTGCTGATCCTGTAAAAATTATGCGTGAAATAGTAGCTTTTGCCAACACCAACGGTGGAACATTATTAATCGGAGTAAACGATGATGGAGGGATTACCGGCTTAAAAGATGCCGAAGGAGAAGCATTTGTTATTGAACAAGCCATTGAAAAGCATTGCAAACCTGCAATTAAGTATTCCTTTGAGTATATAAGTTTAAATGCCCGAAAAAATGTAGTTGCTTTTTATATAGAAGAAAGCCAACACAAACCTGTTTTTTTAATCTATAACTTTTATAAAAAAATTGGCAGAGCCTACCTGCGAGTAGCAGATCGGAGCGTACAAAGTAGCCGAGAAATAAGACAGATACTAAAAGCTCGCACAAAAAATACAGAAGCATATTTTGTCTATGGAGAACACGAACGACAATTAATACAATACGCTTCTTCTAATGGCAAAATAGACATTGAAGGCTTTGCCAGTTATGCTGGTATTAGCAAAGAGATTGCATCTGAAATAATGGTGAAGCTAACGATTGCGAATGTTTTAGAGATCTATCCTGGAGAGCAAAAAGATTTTTATTCTGTAAAAGAAGTTGCGGATGGATTATATTCTTAAATAAAAAAATGGTACTTTAAATGTTAAAGTACCATTCCATGGTTCATGTTATGTGACTAACTGTTGCATTAACAATAAGCGAAATTATATTTATTTAAATACAGCACCATTGGTTTTAGACATAAAGCTACTTTATACTGTTATTTAGAGTATATACACATAAATAAGGCACAGGTAGCGTGTAAATGGTATTTTATAAGTGTTTTTTTGTATTTTGTCTAAATTAATTTCTATTACTTCTTCAATATCAATCTTCAGTTATTTTTGTTAGAATACCCGGTTTATCAGTTTATATTATGAGCCTTCAACTAAAAAAAGACTCTTTAATTTTAAGGTTTTCACAAAACCGTCCGCTTGTTCACATAGCGTTCTGGGTCGCTTACATTTGCTTTTATGGCACTTCTTGGGGTAGTTACGACGACCACTACCTTCGAGCTTTTATTTGTGAATCTTCAGAATTACTGATAAAACTTCCGCTGGTATATTTTGTACTTTTTAATTTAATTGAGAAGTACCTTTTTCAACGAAAGTATGCTGAGTTCTTTACTTATACTTTTGTCGCTATTATTTTTGCTGGTCTTGCTATAAGACTTTTCTACCAATACGTACTATATCCACAGTTCATACCCGAAAGGGTTGGAACACCCTTTTTCATAACTTTCAGAATACTGAAAACCTTAGCCAACACTTATACATTAGCCATTATGGTAATTGTAATTAAACTTCTGAAAAAATGGTATAAAGATCAGCAGGAAGCGAAATCTTTGGAAAAAGAAAAACTAGAGGCTGAACTTAAGTTTCTTAAGTCTCAGGTACATCCTCATTTTCTTTTCAATACCCTAAACAACCTTTATTCACTTACTTTAAAAAAATCTGATAATGCCCCTGAAGTAGTTCTCAAACTTTCTGAATTAATGAGCTATATGCTTTACGATACAGTAGCAAAACAGGTATCGCTCAGTAAAGAGATTAACTACATCAACCACTACATAGATTTAGAAAAAATAAGATATGGAGAAAGACTAGATGTTTCTTTTAACATATCTGGCGATTTAAGCGGTAAAATGATCGCTCCAATGTTGTTATTGCCTTTTATCGAAAACAGCTTTAAACATGGCGTAAGTGGCGAACTAGAAACTGTTTGGGTTTCTTTTGACCTACATGTAACTGAAGATAAGCTGGTATTTAAGGTAGAAAACAGCAAATCTCCTGAAGATGATCACTTAAAAATTAGCAGTTACAGAAGTGGTATTGGTCTTAAAAATGTAAAGAGAAGACTTGACCTTATCTACGCAGACAATTACGACCTCAAAATCTTTGACGAAAAAGATACCTTCTTGGTAGTACTTAAACTAAAACTGGCTACCAACGACGAATTAATGTTCCAAGACAACTTGGAACGAAATGTCATATAGGAATAATTGAAAAATTATCTTTAAGTCTGTATTTTAAAGGAAAAGAGGAAATTCCCCTAATACAATTATATTATGAAAGTAAGATGCTTAATAGTGGATGATGAACCACTAGCCCTCGATGTATTGGAAAATTACATAGAGCGGTTAGATACACTGGAACTTGTGGCCAGGTGTAAAAATGCCATTGAAGCTTACAATAAAATACAGACTGAAAAAATAGATTTACTTTTCTTAGATATACAGATGCCTAAGCTTACAGGCATCGACTTTATGAAAAGTGTAAAAAATCCACCTAAGGTCATTTTTACTACTGCATATAGAGAATATGCCATTGAGGGTTATGAGTTAGATGCTGTAGATTACCTGTTAAAACCTATTTCGTTTGATCGCTTTTTAAAGGCAGTAAATAAGGTAATCTATAACAAACCAGATGAAACCAAACCGAAGTCTGAGCTCAATAGTTTAATTACGCATAATGCTTCAAACTCAACGGCAACTGATATTCCCCAAGAACCATTTATTTATTTAAAATCTGATAAAAAAATGGTTAAAGTGCTTCTTAAGGATATTCTATATATAGAAAGCTTGAAAGATTATATTAGAGTAAAAACTCCTGGTAAAGAAGTAGTTGCCTATCAGAAAATAAGCTATTTGGAAGAAAAGCTTCCAGAGCAGCGATTTATGCGTATCCACCGTTCTTTCATTATTAATCTGGAAAAAATTGAAGCTTTTTGTGCTACACATGCCGAAGTTGCTGGTTTCGAAATTCCGATTGGTAGAAATTATAAAAATGAAGCGCTCAAAAAACTAAATGAGCACAACCTGCTCGACAGCTAATTTTTCATTATTTTTTGTGAAATAATGGCAGGATTCATGATTTTATAATTTCTTTTGAATGTAGAACGACAATTATACTTTATGAAATCATTTCAAATCCTAGCTTTCATTTTATTTACTTCAATTTCATCACAACTTTTTGCACAAGAATTTAAGGGAGTAATTATTCTAGGTGCCAGTGCTGCACAAATTGATGGAGATGATTTAGGCGGGTTTGATAAAGCAGGTTTTCAAGTTGGTGCAGGAGTGTCGTTTCCTATCAGTGAAAAATTTCTGATTCAGCCAGAGATGATGTTTAGCCAGAAAGGAAGCAAGGCCAGAAAAAATGAGCCCTATTTTAACTGGCAACTCAATTATATAGACATGCCGCTTATGGTAAATTATATTTTTAATGATAACCTCGACTTTCAAGCTGGCTTGGGCTTTAACTATTTACTATCTGCCAAGTTTGATTCTGGCTATGGATTTGTAAACCGAACTGAAGCATTTAACAAGATTGATTTTGCTGGCAACATTGGTGTCGAATATCATTTTACAGAGTTAATTTCTGCCAATATCCGTTTAACTACTTCTTTAGCAAACTCTGGTAAAAACGAGTCTTATTATAACCGCACACTCAATTTTACTGTGCGATACCACCTACTCCCTAAATAAACTCGGTACAGTACAGGATAATGTTTTCAGTATAAGTCTTAACTTACCCCACTATATCTTTTAGTAAATAGCTATATTTATAGTAACTACCATTAACTGAAACATTGAAAATGAATAAATACCTCAGCTTTCTCCTACCATCTGTTCTATTACTCTTTCTCGCTAACTGTTCAACTCAAAAAACAACTACTGAAGAAAATATTGCAGAGCAGAGTAATTACCCTAAAGTCAGTTTTGACAAACCTCCCAACATTCTCTGGTTAGTAACCGAAGATTTGAGTCCATATCTGGCTTCTTTCGGAGACTCTACCATTTATAAATACACTCCCAACCTAAACAGACTTACCGAAGAGGGAATCACTTTTACAAATACATACTCTCCTTCTGGTGTTTGTGCTCCTAGCAGATTTGCTATTGCCACCGGTATGTACCCAAGTAGTATGGGTGGCAACCATATGCGAACTACTGGTAACTCTTACTTTGATGAACTAGGAATAATACCATACGATGTGGTAACTCCACCGGGAGTAAAAATGATGAGTGAGATTTTACGGGAACATGGTTACTATACGACTAATAATGCAAAAAACGATTATCAGTTCCATGCAACAAAAACTGCTTGGGATGAAAATGGAAGAAATGCTCACTATAAAAATAGAGCAGAAGGTCAACCATTTTTTGCCATATTCAATTTTGAAGTTACCCATGAGTCTCGCATCTGGGTAAAAGCTGAAGATAGCTTATACATACCAGAAGATTTGGAAGTGCCTATCCCACCGTATTTGCCAGATACAGAAGTAGCAGTAAAAGATATTCGAAGAATGTACTCCAACATAGTTGAGATGGATGTACAAATCGGTGAAAAAATAAAAGAGTTAGAAGACGCTGGATTATTAGATAACACCATCATCTTTTGGTATGGAGACCACGGAGGACCTCTACCACGACAAAAAAGATTGCTTTACGATTCAGGAATGCAATTGCCACTCATTATCAGATTTCCAGACGGAACTCAAGCAAATACGCTTGATGACAGGCTTGTTAGCTTTATAGATTTTGCTCCTACTACTTTTTCGTTGGCAGGGATTAAACCACCAGATTATTTGCAAGGACAAGCATTTTTAGGAAAATACACAGCCAAACCTAGAAAGTATGTACATGGTGCAGCAGATAGATTCGATGGCAAGTATGATATGATAAGAGCCGTAAGGGATAAAAGATTTAAGTATCTCAAAAACTTTAAGCCAGATCAGCCTTATTATTTGCCGGTTACTTACAGAGAGCAAATGCCTATTATGCAAGAATTATTGAGGCTAAATAAAGAAGGTAAATTGAATGAAATACAAAGTCAGTGGTTTAGGCAAACTAAAGATGAAGAAGAGCTTTTTGATTGCAATAATGATCCCTACGAATTACATAACTTGGCAAACGATCCGAAGTACGCAGATAAGCTTGCCGAACTTAGAGCCGAATGTGAAAGATGGATGAAAGAAACAGATGATAAAGGATTTATTCCCGAAAAGGAGTTAATTGAAAGTTTCTGGCCAAATATGGCACAACCTGTTACAGCGCAGGCAGCATACCAAATAGCTAATAATGAATTAAATCTCTCCGTAACTACAGAAGAAGCGTCTATAGGTTATCAGTTTGTTGAGCCGGGAGCAGAACCTACAGATAAATGGCAAGTTTATACGAATGCCATATCTATTCCTGAAAATAAAGATATATATTTAATAACAGACCGAATCGGTTATGCACCAAGTGAGCCGGTAAAAGTCGATTTAAATGAAAATTGAAAAATTATCTCTGATTTACTAAAACAGAATTTTAAATGCTAAAACTAAACTCTCTGTTAAAAATAGTAATTGGCTTACTATTTTTGGCCGCTTGCAATGAAAATGGAAAACAAACGAGCGAAAGTGTTGATACTATTGAAAAAGCCTCGGTAACTTCAAATGAAAATAATGATGAACCTATGAAAAAGATGCTCAGACATGTAGTCTTGTTCAAGTTTAAAGAAGGGACTACTGAAACTGCAGTAAAAGAAATTGAAGAAGCATTTAAAGGCTTAAAAGAAAAAATTGATGTAATTAAAGATTTTGAATGGGGAACTGATGTAAGTGTAGAAAATAAGTCTGAAGGTTTCACTCATTGCTTTTTTGTAACATTTGCAGATGAAGCAGGCCGCGAAGTTTACTTACCACATCCCGACCATAAAGCTTTCGGGGGAGTTGCTGGCCCTCATATCGAAAAAGTTTTGGTTTTTGACTATTGGGTAAAAAAATAAGGAAAAAGGAGTTAGTGAAAACTAACTCCTTTTTTTATCTATACAGTTTCCATATTCTCATGAAATACTAAGAAGTGTTTCAATACCTCTTCAGGTTGTTCTATTTGTGGATAATGGCCGGAGTCAGATAGTTCTACAATATCAGGATCGGTAATTAACTCGCGATATCTTTTTGCCATTTCTTTACCAAACATAGAATCTTGTAAACCATCTATAAATCGCACTGGAACCTCAGTTTTTCTTAAAGTTTCTACCCATCTACTTCTATAACTTTTCTTCTCATTCAAATACTGAAGTAATTTATAAATCACCCTATGCCCATGATTAAAATTAACTATCTGCCAAAATGCATTTAGCTCTTTTTCCGAAACATCATAATTATTACCAAACATGGCATGCATGTTATCTTTAAATTTTTTCTCAGATAAAAACTTAGCCACATACTTACCCATAGGTCCAGAAAGTATTTTATGCAAGCCTTTAGCGTGATGTACTTCTGGAAATAAACCACCATTTAGCAAAGTAACAGAGTTAATCAATACACCATCTTCTCTAAATTGTATCCTATCTTGATGTCTGGCTAATAACTCTTGTGCAACTGTATCTCCATAGTCATGAGCAAGAATATGCACTTTGTTAATTTTACTTTTTTGGAGCAACAATTCTATCATATCTGCCTGATCTAAAATAGAATATTGATACTCTCTTGGTTTATCAGAAAAGCCGAAACCCATCATATCAGGTGCAATTAACCTAAACTTTTCACTTAAGAGTGGCCATAGCTTATGCCAATCCCACGATGAGGTTGGGAAGCCATGCAGCAGTAATAGCGGTGGTTTACCTCCTGTTTTGGCAGGTTCTGATACTCGATAAAAAATCTGATGAGAAATGTAATTAAAATACATTCCTTTTTCTTTCCATAATTCTGGGGCAGTAAATTCCATTGACACTGAGTTTTTAGGTTTTAGATGAAGTTTTGAATGTTGAAACCAAACAGGCATTTGGTTCATTATCTTTTATAACCCGATACACATGTTTAATTTAAGCAAAATATTGAACAGATGACTATATGAGTAAAATTTTTGGTTCGTACAGGAAGAGAAATGCTGAAAAAATATCTGTAAAAGATCAATTACTAGCATTTAAAAATCTTCCTGAGTTTTTTAAAATGATTTGGGAAACCAGCCCGGCTATGACGCTGGGAAACATTTTTCTCAGAATTATTAAATCATCATTACCACCAATACAGCTTTATATTGGTAAGCTAATTATTGATGAGGTAATCTTACTAGCTGGTGAAAACGCTTCTGAAGGTAATCTCAATCAAATATGGTTATTAGTTGGCTTAGAGTTTCTATTAGCAATCGTTTCAGATTTTATATCTCGGGGTGTAACTCTTCTAGATAGCTTACTCGGAGATTTGTTTGCAAATAAAATCTCAGTAAAACTGATAAACCATGCTGCAAAAATGGATTTATATCAGTTTGAAGATGCTAGCTTTTACGACAAACTGGAACGAGCAAGACGACAAACAACTAGTAGAGTTTTTTTAATGTCGCAAGTGCTTACTCAGATTCAAGATATCATTACGCTTATATTTTTAGGAATTGGTTTGGCGGTGTACGCCCCTTGGCTGATACTTTTATTAATTGTAGCTGTTATTCCCTCATTTATAGCTGAGAACTATTTTAACCAACAGGGATTTTCTCTAAGTAAAAGCTGGACACCTCAAAGAAGAGAACTAGATTATCTCAGATATATCGGGGCAAGTGACGAAACTGCCAAAGAAATTAAAACTTTTAACCTTTCAGATTTTCTTTCAGCAAGATTTAAAGAAGTGTCTGATAAGTATTATGATGCAAACAGAAAACTATCTATAAAAAGAGCTTTCTGGGGCAGTTTACTTTCTTTAATTAGTACAATCGCTTACTATGGAGCTTATATTTATATCATCTTTCAGACAATTGAAAAGTTAATTTCTGTTGGTGATCTCACTTTTTTATCTGGTTCTTTTAATCGGATGCGAGGCTTGCTACAAGGCATAATGGGTCGATTCTCTTCCATCGCTCAGGAAGCACTTTATTTACAAGATTTGTTCAGTTTCTTTGAAATTCAGCCTCATATTCAAAATAAGAATAATGCGCTTAAAGTACCCTCTCCTATTAAAGAAGGATTCACTTTTGAAAATGTGGGCTTTAAGTATAACAACAGCGAAAAATGGTCTCTCAGGAATCTAAACTTTCATTTTAAAGCTGGTGAAAAGCTGGCGCTAGTTGGTGAAAATGGCGCTGGCAAAACTACGCTGGTAAAATTACTATCTCGCTTATATGATCCTACTGAGGGGCGAATACTACTAGATGGCGTTGATCTGAAAGAATATGATTTACAAGATTTGAGAAAAGCAGTTGGGGTAATATTTCAAGATTATGTGCGCTTTCAGATGGATGTAAGAGACAATATAGCTGTCGGGCAAATTGACCAACGTGCTAATGAAGTAAGAATAAAAAACTCTGCCCATAAAAGTTTGGCTGATACGGTTATCAATAAACTTCCAGAAAGTTACAATCAACTGCTAGGTAAAAGATTTAATAAAGGCGTAGAACTTTCTGGAGGTGAATGGCAAAAAATTGCATTGGCAAGAGCTTATATGAGAGATGCGCAACTATTTATTTTAGATGAGCCTACTTCTGCATTAGATGCTCGAGCAGAACATGAAGTTTTTGTAAGGTTTTCTGAACTGATTGAAGGTAAATCTGCAGTACTAATTTCTCATAGATTTTCTACTGTGAGAATGGCAGATAGAATTTTATTTCTGGAACAAGGTACACTAAAAGAGCTGGGTACTCATCAAGAATTATTAGAAAAAGATGGCAAATATGCCGAACTATTTACTTTACAAGCAAAAGGGTATCAGTAAAATACTGATACCCTTTTTATCATAAACTTATATTAAAATTAATTACTTGTTTCTTCATAAGAAAGCTTAGCCCTTAGGTCTGCTAACTCTTTTTCCAATTCTTCTTTTTGGCGTGTCATCTCTTCTTGAGTTGCCTGTAGTTCTTCTGAGTTTTGTCTCATTTCCTCTTCTTGAGAACGAAGTTCCTCAGCCTGTATCTGTGATACCTCTAATAGTTTTCTTGTTTTCTCATTATTCTGATACACATACAAACTAGAAGCTATCACTTCTGCAACCTTAATTAAGAAGTTTTCGGTTTCTTTATCCATGGTTTTGAACGAAGCCAATTCCATCACTCCCAAGACTTCATCATTATTTATTAGAGGAACTATAATGAGTGTTACGGGTTTCGAATCACCTAAGCCAGAAGAAATAGTAGTATAATCTTTCGGAAGGTTTCTTAAATGCAACAGCTCTTTTTCTAAAAATATCTGACCTACTAAACCTTCACCCGGAGCGACTTCTTTCTGTAAATATTTTTTCCTGTTAAATGCATAACAAGCTTTTAATACCAGTTTATTAGACTCACTATCATGAATAAACAATGAACCTTGATTTGCTTTTAGGTATTTTACAATAAACATCAATACCTGATCAAACAATTCTTCTGGGTTATCCTGATATGTTCTAAGTGTATCTGTAAGTTGTGTTACTCCATTATTAAACCATGATCTATATTCAGTTTCTTCCTGAACTTTTAACATGGTTTCTTTCATTTGAATTAATTTACCGGCAAGAGTTCCATCATTCATTAACTTTTTATCTCCATCCATTCCTTCCCATTGCACTGTAAAATTTCCCTTTGTTATCTCTTCAACAAAATGAGATGAATTTTCAATATTGTCAATTAATTTCTTTACTACTACACCTGCATCTGGTGTCTTTGTTTTATCTATATACTCTTTGAATATTAGCTCATTATTCTTTTCTTGTAAAGAGACTATTAGGTCAACATTTTTCTTATTTTGAGAATGAATTAGGTAGATAACTAATAAGAGAATGGGAATACCCAATAAGCCTAATAATATTTGTAATGTTATATTAATCGAAATAAGTACCTCTCTATCTTTTACTATACGTGCATTTTCTTTAGCCATATACTCATTAAACGGATCAGAAAACGTCACATATTTCTCCCATAATGGAGTACCTTTGTCTTGCTTAATAATGTCAACTGCGGCTTCCATATCTCCATTTTGCCTCAGTTCTATTACTTTCCACATTAGGTCATAATAATCATTAAGCTCCTGCTTAACCATATTAAGTTTTGCTGGTCTATAATCTAATTCACGCAATACAGAATCAAGTAAATTATACTCATTTGCCTGGCTCCTTTTAGTACTTTTATAAGTTTCTATAAAAGCTGGATTATCGGTTAATAAATAACCTCTTACTCCCATATCTAGGCTATTTAGATAAGACAGAAAGTTATTTTTATAAGTCATTACCTGATCCATCTGCTTTAATTGAGTATCTGTTGAAGCTTGATGAACTTTTAATGAAATTATAAAAAACACATTTAATGCAACAAGGATAAGAATGATGCCGAGGAATACAGAGTATAACTTTGTTGTAAAATGGTTCTTAAGCTTAGTGAACATAAGGTTTGTAATCTAAGTAAAAACTTTTGAGGCTTATAAAAAGCTTTCCTTAGAAAAGTATTTACAGCTGTTTTATTATGACTATTTCTTTAAATAATAGAAAAATTAACATCTAATTGAGAATCAATTTGCCTTACTTACACTAAGTTATATTGCTATATAGGAAGTACGTTGCTAAGCTTTTTACTTTTATGCTGAAGTTTCTGGAAAAACGATGGTTCTATTTCCTGTTACAATTACACGATTTTCAAGATGACTGTTAACTGCTCTGGCTAAAACAATAGCTTCAATATCAGCTCCAATTCTTTTTAGGTTTTGAGGTGTACTTTCGTGAGATACCCGTTCTACATCTTGTTCTATAATTGGCCCTTCATCTAAATCTTTTGTTGCATAATGAGCAGTTGCCCCAATCATTTTCACACCTCTCTCATATGCCTTTAAGTAAGGATTTGCTCCTTGAAAAGCCGGTAAAAATGCATGGTGGATATTGATTATTTGCTGAGGATATTTATCTATAAAATCGGCAGAAAGTACCTGCATATATCTGGCAAGCACAATTAGCTCTATATTATGCTTTTGGAGAAGCTCAACTACTTGTGTTTCTTGTTGTGGTTTTGTGGCTTTACTTATGGGTAAATGCACATAAGGAATATCATATTGGTCAGCTATATATTTTAAATCTAGGTGATTACTGATAACTAATGGAATATTGCATTTTAAATAACCCTCACGGTGCCTCTCCAACAAATCGTACAAACAATGGGTTGGTTTAGAAACCATAATTGCCACATTAGTAATGTCTTCACTATAATGTACAGACCAGTTTAAATTTAACTGTTTTGCCAATGCACTAAATTTAGTTTCCAGCTCTTCTCTTGAGAATGTTAAATCTGCAGCATCCAGACAAATACGCATAAAATATTGCTGATGGATAGTATTTGTAAACTGCTGACAGCTCAGGATATTAAGATCGAGGTTAAAGAAAAAAGATGTAATATGACTAATCAATCCTTTTTTATCATCTGTCTGGATAAGAAATTTAATATTTTCGCCCTTCATAACTTATAATTTTGAACCTACTAATATAAATGTTATGGAATAAAAAATGCCTCTAAGTAGTTTAGAGGCATTTTTTATTTATGAATTAATACAAAAATTCTAGTAAGTAAAAGGTAATTCTACTAAAACTTCATCCCAAGCCATTTTCATTACTCCTTTACCTGAACCATCCTGTTCAAACTGAATAGTAAATGCTTCAACAGATTTTGAGCCTTTAGATGCTTTTGTACTTACTCTTAACACATCGTTTGACTCGTCGTATTTGTAAGCACCCCAGTAGTCTAAGTCTGAGCTAAAAATAATTGTCCATTCAGATTCACTTGGAATAGAAAATACTGAATAAGTACCCTTAGCCAATTTTTTGCCAGCAAAAGTAACATCTTTAAATAGTTTAATTTCTGTGGCTTCATTAGCACCAGTTCTCCATACTTTTCCGTAAGGGATTAAATTACCTGCTACTTCACGGTTGTTTTTTTGAGGTCTACTATAGGTAACTTTCATTACTGGTTCATCTCCTGCTTTTCTGTCATGCGCAAAATTATCTGGAAAATAGGCAACATCTAATGGGCTTTTATCTAAACCTCTAAAAGATTGTGCTTGTGCATTAGAAAAACAGAATGATAGTGTCAATAAAAAAAATAGCGATAAAATTTTCATAAATCGGTAAGAATCGTTTCAGTTAAAATAAAAAGTTTACAAAATTCGCAAAAAATGCTACTCCATAACTTTAAATGGGCAAAACAAGTTCTAACAGTCGTATTAAATTAATCCATCCGTCTTATACAGTTCTACTCCTAAATTGATCATTTGAGCAATTTCTTCTTTCAATTCTGGGCTTAGCTTTTTTATATGGAAACAACTTTTACCTTTTAGAAACTTTTTAAGCGCATCAGACATAGAATCGAACTGTGCGACATGCGTATAAATAGGGAAAAAGTATAACCTAATATCTTTTGGTTTCGGAACTACACTTGCAAAATAATATCCATCTACCTTTTGCTTACCTTGCATCGCTTCTATTGTCCCTGCTAATTCAAATACATTTTCATTGTCTTTTCTAATTTGCAAAGGAGGCACATGTACCCGCATCAAATTTTTTAATGTATTTTGAATTTCAGTTAAGTCGGTTTTCATATTGTATTTATCTTACTGCTCAGCACTTCTGGCAATTTCAGCAAGTTTTTTATCTAGAGTTTCTCTAGACAACCATTGCCCTCTTACCATTACTCCTGCTGGCTTTTTTAGAATATCCATATCGTCAAGAGGATTAGCTTCCAACATAATAAAATCGGCACTTGCACCTATGGCTACTTCGCCTAATTTACCTTCCATATTTAGATAGGTTGCTGGGTTTAATGTGCCAATTTGTATCGCTTCTAATGGTGTTAAACCTGCATCTAACATTCCTTTTAACTCATGTTGAATAGAAAAGCCCGGCACGTTAAAAACTTGTGGTGCATCAGAACCTAACAAAAGTCCGTGACCTTTTTTATTTAATTGATAGATCAACGATTTACGAATTGCATTAAAAGCCTCCCATTTTTCTGCACTAAACTCAGGATCAGAAATGAGGTTTTTCTTACTATTTACCCAACTCTCCAAAGTTCTTTTAGGCATGTATTTCATTTCTTCTTCTAAAGCAAGTTGCTCAGGATCAGTTGGAGAAAACCATCTCATAAACAAACTTTGTGTCGGTACCACCCAAACACCATAGGTATTAGTCATTTCTACTAATTCGCTAATCAAATTAGTATCTGCCTCATTAGTAAAATTATATCCAAAAAAACCATTTGAAGCTGGATCAAGACCTTTTCCTTCTGGCACCAAACCTTCAATAAAACCATCAACATGGTCTACAGTCGCATAGCCACTTTCTAAAGCATGTCTAATGCCCACATCAATTGAAACATGACCTGCAAATGGAATATCTACTAGTTTCGCAGTTTTTACTAAAGTATCGAAAACCTCTCTTTTAATACCTGGATGTAACTTTAAGAAGTCATAACCAGCTTCTTTATAAGCTACTACCTTTTCTACAGCATCTTCGGGAGTTGGTACAGTATTTCCATTAAAAGAAGGGCTTGAAGTGATAATTCTCGGACTCAATATTTCATTTTTTAAAGCCTTCTCTCTGAGTTCCAAATGCAAAGGATGCCCAAGCATACCTCTTATGGTAGTTACTCCATTTGAAAGATATAAGAACAAAGTTTCTTCGTAATTTTCTCTGCCCCAATCAGGAGAAGGGATATGTGCATGCATCTCAGCCAAACCGGGCATTAAAAAGTTACCAGAAGCCTCAATTACTGTTTCTATCTCTTTAGATTCTGGTTGTTCGTCCAGTATATCTATTATCTCACCTCCACCAATTAGAATAAATTTATTTTTCAGGATTTCGCCAGTTCTTACATCTAATACATTTACATCTTTTATTAGTGCAAGATCTTGATTATAGATTTTTTCATTTTTGGGAGTATTGCATGCAGAGATAAAGCCTATAAATATTAAAAAGTAGAATATTTTCATTATGAATATATTGAAGTGAATTTTTCGCAAATTTGATAATTAAACCGATTAGATTAAAATTAAGGCTTCTGGTAAATCGAAAAATCAGCTTTAAACTCCAATCATATATTTAGTTAAGAGAAACATTTAAGGCTTTTGCTTCGGTTACTTTTTTTAGACTTTCGAGTCCATCTTGAAATATACCTCCAAGAAATGGATCCATTAATACACCAAAGTATTTTTCAAAATAAGATGTTGCAGTAGTACTAAAGCCCCATGTTACTTCTACACCATCTTCTACACTTTTAAACTGCCAATGTCCAAATCCCATAGATTCGGAATCACCTTCAATAAATATTACTTTAGTTTCTATTGTTTGATTTGGCGAAGAGTCTAAAATAAATTGTTCTCCTGAACCAGTCTCTTCTCCATCCCAACTATAACTTGCACCTTTACCAACAGTTTCTGCACCATATGTTATTTTTATTGTTGGATCCATAGCCACAAAAGGAGACCATTTTTCCCAATTTTTAAAATCGTTTACTTCTTCGAATACAGTTTCTATGGGAGCATTTATTACTATTTGACGCTGCATATAAGAATCTTCGGGTAGAAATAAACCAACTAATAAAAGTAATACAACCAGAACTCCAATGCCTATACCGATTTTTTTGAGTGCTTGCATATTTGAAAAAATTTAGGATATGAAACAAGATAATATTTTTATAACAAAGTAAAAAACGCACATCGTAAAGGATTTATGGACTAAAATTTATGACTTTACTATTTATCTGTGTATTACTTTATCGGAAGTGTAAGAATTGACAAAAAAAGTTTTAAACTTTGTAAGGCAACAAGAATTTAGAAACAATGAAAATAGCTCTGGTAAAATATAATGCGGGAAATATTCAATCGGTTATTTATGCCTTAAATCGCTTGGGAATAGATCCTATTCTTACAGATGACCATGAAGTTTTGCAATCGGCTGATAAAGTTATTTTTCCTGGTGTAGGCGAAGCAAACGCTGCCATGAGAAGCCTTAAAGTAAAAAAACTAGATGAGGTAATTCCTAAACTGAAACAACCAGTATTTGGCATTTGTGTTGGGCAACAGCTTTTATGTAAGCATTCTGAGGAGAATAATACAGACTGTTTAGGCGTGTTTGATTTGGATGTAAAGAAGTTTCCCACAGAAAACTTAAAAGTGCCTCAAATCGGTTGGAATAACATCCACTCAGTAAAAAGTCCTCTTTTTGAAGATTTGCCAGAAGACTCATTTGTCTATTTTGTACATAGTTATTATACCGAATTAAGCCAGCAAACTATTGCTACTGCTGACTATGGTGTTCCTTTTAGTGCAGCGTTACATAAAGATAATTTTTATGCGGCTCAGTTTCACCCAGAAAAAAGCAGTACTGTAGGCTCAAAAATTTTACAGAATTTTATAGAAAAATGTAATTAAAAAAAGAGCTTGTCTGCATGCAGACAAGCTCTTTTTTATCAATTCATTGTAAGATTATTTTCTAAGTACAAGTTCAGTGCAGTGATCTTTAAACTCGATACCTACCAAGTGCTTAATTACTTCCGCTTCTGAAGCAGCCTGACCAACTTGTTTTTCTTTATCGCCATTGTGGTTGGTTGTCCAAATTGCAAAGCTATTTTCCCATAAGTAAGTAGTATCTTCCATCTTTACAATAGTTTTTACCCTGTCTTCTTTTCTAAAAGTGAAATGCATCATTTCTGAATTGTAGCTTTTACCACCAGGAGATGTAGTTTTTGCAATATAGTTGCCATTTGTACCCTCACCTGAATATAACTCACAAAGACAAGTTCCTTTAATTTTCTCATTTTCAACTTCTACTACTGTCATTCTGATGATTTTCCACTCGTGACCAAACTTTTTAGCTGTTGCTGTTACAAGTTGAGACCCTTTGTTAAGCACTTCGTTTCCATATTTCATTTCATAATCCTCTGTGAAGCTTACTACTCCAATATCGCCAGTTACAAAAGTTCTCATAATTTCAACATCATGCGTACTACCCATTTTGTTATGAGCAATCTCTTCGAGATGAGCAGCCATTTCATTAAAATCTATTCGTTCAGTTCTTACTTTGCCGCTTATACTTATATATGTAAAATCTATTATCATTTTTTCGTGGAAATGACGAAGAACAGCACTCTTATTTTTCGTTTTGTGGTAGTCTGAAAGCTCTTTGGTAGAACTCAAAATCAAACTATTAAGCGCTGCCTCCTCCTCTGGATTAGAACCGGCAAATAATGTTGTAACAAAAAGTAAAACCGGTATTAACAAACTAAGTGTTTTTTTCATGATTGGGTGTTTCATCATCGTTAACATTTTTGGGAATATGATTTAATTGTCATCCACTTCTTTAACAGACATTTACAAAACTTATTTAATTGGCATAAAAAAAAAGGAGAAAAACCACTGGTCTTTCTCCTAAAAGCTTTACGCTGTAAAATATTTTAAGCTTTGTGTTCTCTAATAAAAGCATTTTTGTAACCTGCTTTTTTAACTTGTCTTAGCTCTTTTTGCAGATGTTTGTTATTAGATTCTGCCTTGTACAACAAACGATAGTACTGTTTCCCATTCATTGTAACTAATTGTACATATAAGTCTTCTAAACCTTGTGCTCTGGCTTTTTTAGCACTAGTTAGCATTTGCTTGCTAGAAGTAAATGAATTAAGCTGAATACCAAATCCTTTAGCTTTTTTCTCGGTACCCCAAATACTATAAGTACCATCTTTTTTATTGCTTGTTTTCTCTTTAGCATTTACAGCCTTACCTTGCTGGGTTTTTGGTTTCGATTCGGGCTTAGCAGATACTACTGGATCTTCATCACCAATACCTACTCGTAGTACTTCAATTTCAATATTTGCAACACCCTTTTGGATCATACCTATTTCACGTGCTGCACCTAATGATAGGTCTAATACTCTACCTTTTACAAAAGGACCTCTATCGTTTACTCTCACAATTACGCTTTGGCCTGTTTCCAAGTCTCTTACTCTAATTAAACTATTAAAGGGAATTGTTTTATGGGCAGCAGTAAGTGCATACATGTTATATTTTTCCCCGTTTGCAGTTAACCTTCCATGAAATTGCTTTCCGTAATAAGAAGCCTGTCCATTTTCTTTGTAGCCTAAATGATAATCTGCTTTAATGTCTGCAAAAGACATATTAAACAGCAACAATACGAATGACGTGATTAAAAAATAAGGTTTCATAATAGGAGTTATTTGGTTTAATTATTACTGATTGTTAATCTAAATTCTATTGTTAGTATATAGCTTTCCCATTAAGGCATTTAGCCTTTTATGTTTGAGTTAAGCTGTAGGATTGATTATATCTTTAGAATTTTCTGTTAGGATGGTTTGTGTTGATACATTATTAAAATCTTACATCTGATTTCATTTAATATGTATCTTCATATTCAGAAACATTTATGATAAATACGCTTAATACAATTTAAGGTTATGGAATTTACACAAAAACCTTACATCTGTATTAAGCGCAATACTTATACCATTTGCTCTTTTTTCAATTAAAAAAAGCCTACTTCTTTTGTAACTTATTGATATATACGGACTTATTTGTTTTGATATAAACAATGTAAATCCCTGTTTTAAAAGAAGAAATATTTAAAGTTTTCACTTCCTCGCCAGAAGATTTTTTCAAATACTTCTCATTCAGTAGGGTTTTTCCAGTCATATCTACTACGGCAACTTCGTAATTTGTGTTGGAAGGAAGTTGTTGAGTAAGATATACTAAATCTTCTGAAGGGTTAGGATATAGATGAAAGCCTATCTCCTGAGCATTCTCTTTATCTATTGCTGTTGGACTTTGATTAACACCAATTTTAATCTCATTAGAAATATAAGTATTTCCTAAATCGTCAAAAGCTCTGGCTCTTATACTATATACTCCTTCGAATGGGAATGACAGCGTAAAATTAAATGGCTTAGAAGCATCTTCCACTATATTTTCTCCATCCATAAAGAATGTAACCAGATCAATATCTAAATCAGGATTAGTTGCTACTCTCAAAGTAACCGAAGCACTTAAAGCTACTGTGGTATCACTAGATGGAGATGTAAAAACAATTGCCTGCCCAGAACCACCTGAATTATCCACATCTCCCACCAGAATACTAATTAACTGGCTATTTGAGCTTGCTCCCTGATTATCTATTGCTTTCACAAAAACAGAGCTAGCCCCTTCTTCTGGTGTGCTCCAATAATACTCGTATGGAGCAGTATTATCTGTACCTACTCTAATTCCACCAATGTAGAATTCTACTGATCTTACTTTACCATCTGGATCGCTGGCATCTGCAGTAATAATTACAGAATCTCCACTCGCATATGTCATATTATCATCTGGTGAAGTAATACTTACTACCGGAGGTAAATTACCAGGAATCGCATTTATATAAATAGTGATTGTATCTGTATAAGAATAGGTTTCCAGATTATCTACAATTTTGGCACTAATATCATATCTGCCTGAAATTGTAGTTTCCCAATCAAATCGGTAAGGAGCTGTTTGGTCTATATTTAGCAGTTGGCCATTATAATAGAATTCAACTCTTTTTACACTACCATCTTCGTCAGAAGCTAGAGACTGAATGGTAAATGAGGTTCCAATATCGAATCGGCTCCCATCTATCGGACTAATAATAGAGCCTTCTGGCTCCATATTTTGAAGATCATCACCCACATTTACAGTTATCGCAGATGAGATAACATGGGCGCCTTCATTATCTGTAGCTCTAGCAGTAAGATAATGGATTCCATCTGGTACGTTTTCCCAAGTATATCTATATGGAGACGCGGTTAATTCTGTGAGTAACTGATCTCCTGCATAAAAAGTGACTTTGGTAACTGAGCCATCAGTATCAAATGCATCTGCAATTATTTGTATACTAGCATTTGAAGGATAAAAAGAGCTATTATCTGGACTTGTAATTTGCACTGATGGTTTTTGGTTAATATCTACACCTTCACAGAAAGTTTCTTCATTACTAGTATTAGTAGCATCCGCAAATGAAACCGAAGATTGGAAGAGAATGATTCTATCTATTGCATGCCCTTTTGAACGGCCTGCTATTTCGAAAGAATATTGGCCTGCTTCTGTGAACTCCACATAAATAGTATGTGGATTATTGTCGTATGTATAAGTTTGATAACTCCATTTATCTAACTCAGACATGTACACCTTAAACCAACCATCAGTACTTTCTGAAACTGTAGTAGCATTTGTTGGCAAACCATATCCACCTGCCGGATATACCTTATCACTTCCATCACTAGCATACATCGTAGCTTCTGGAAACCTTAACCAGCTATCGTTATCTTCTGAAGCAATATTTCCTATGGTGTTATAACTTCTCCAAACTACCTGATATGTACCCGGCTCCTGAATAGTGAAATTATAAGTTAGTACCTCTGGCCCTGGGCCAGTAAAGAAATCATCACCATTCCAAAGCAAATAAGAAGCTCCTGTATAATCTGATAAAATAGTTCTCTCTTTCCAGTTGGTAGAAAGTTCGACAGATTCTGCTTCAATAATTACCATTCCATCATTATCTGCATAATCTGTATTACAAACCACTGGCGGCTTCTCTACTATTAAAGTAATTTCATCTGAAACTGTAACTCCACCTGACTCATCATAAGCAATGGCTTTAATTTGATAATTCCCCTCTTGCACATTTGCCCAGTTATAAGTGTAAGGTTCGGTATTATCTACAGATAGCAATACACTTCCCTGATAAAACTCCACTCTGGTTACAACTCCATCAGGATCACTTGCACTTGCAGATAATATAATTGTAGCATCTTCTTCGTAATAACTACTGTCTTCTGGACTAGTTAATGATATTTGAGGTGCTTGATTAACAATAGTGGTCGATTCTAAATCGAAATAATCGATTCTGGCATGTTCGTAAGTAGTTCTCATTCCAGATATCTTAATTGTATCTCCATTGTTGAGTAACAACCCATCAGTTAGTAGAATCTCTCTGAAAGAGTTACTGCTTGGCACAGTTTCTCCTGTTGTATCATCGTATTCTATTGTAGCTATATGATCGTTATTTACACCTACAGTTACTTCCGATGTACCATCGTTTTCATCGAAAATACCAATAGTAAGTTTATAAGTATCTGTATTCCCCTCAAAGATGTATGTACCGTCTCCTTCTGTACCAGCTTCACCAGACAGAATTCCTATATACTTGCCATTAGAAGCATAACTTCCTGATTCCACTTGGAAAGTATTGAGTACAAATTCTTCTGCTTCGATTCTATATGTTTTGTAGTTATTTAAAGATTCTACAGTGATGGTTTTAGGACCTGAACTGATAACTTGACCATCGTTTTGAATTACATCTACAGTTAATACATAATCTCCTATTGGCACATTTGTCCAACTGTAATTAAATGGTGCTATAGAATCTACAGCAATTTCTGTTTCTCCCTGATAGAAGATAACTTTTTCTATCAACTCCTCAGGAATACTAATTTCTGTTTCAATTAAAATCTCAGCAGGAGCTTCAAAGCTACTTCCAGATGCTGGAGAAATAATAGAAACCGATGCATTTACAGGGAGAACATTAATAGTAACACTATCGGAATAAATGGTATCTCCCGAAGCCAAAGCCATTTGAGCACTTAATACAAACTGACCAGCTGTTAGCTCTGTCCAACTATATTGAAAAAAGTCTAATGTATCTTTAGTACCTATCAGTTCTTCATCTGCATAATACCTCACAGTATTTACTGTATCTTCTCCAATATTTTCTACTAGCTCAATCAAAATAGCCTCGTCATCTTCTGAGAAAGAAGCATCATTTAATGGACTCTGAATATTTAAACTAGCAACAAAAGGAACTACATTTACTAATATGGTATCAGTGTAAACTGTTAAAGTATCATCAATTAACATATAAGCAGATAGGCTGTGCTCTCCCAGTGCTTGAGTTTCTAATTCATAAGTAAACAAATCACCTTCTGTGAGTGTCGCTCTTACAGTATCATCCACAACATAACTTACACTGTTTAATATAGACCTACCTGTTTCAACCTGCAAACTGACAGTAATAGGTTCTAAGACACTGTATGAACTACTGTCTAATGGTGATTCAATCGTTAAGCTTGGTTCAAATGGTGTTACGGTTACTGTAATTGTATCTGAATATACCGTATCTACTGCATCTAATAACATAAAGGTAGATAAGCTATGTTCACCTTCTGATGGCAATGTCCAATCGTAGACAAGTAATTCTCCTTCGGTTAAAGTTGACCTGATTGTATCGTCTATTACATAACTTACACTTGTAATTTCAGAGCGGCCTGTTTCAGCAAGTAAACTAATTGGAATATCTTCACTTTCGCTGTATGAGCTACTGTCCAAAGGTGATTCAATTGTTAAGCTTGGCTCAAAGGGAGTTACGGTTACTATAATCGTGTCTGAATATACCGTATCTACTGCATCTAATAACATAAAGGTAGATAAGCTATGCTCGCCTACTGATGGTAAGGTCCAATCGTAGACAAGTAATTCTCCTTCGGTTAAAGTTGACCTGATTGTATCGTCTATTACATAACTTACACTGCTGATTTCAGAGCGGCCTGTTTCGGCAAGTAAACTAATTGGAATATCTTCACTTTCGCTGTATGAGCTACTGTCCAAAGGTGATTCAATTGTTAAGCTTGGCTCAAAGGGAGTTACGGTTACTATAATCGTGTCTGAATATACCGTATCTACTGCATCTAATAACATAAAGGTAGATAAGCTATGCTCGCCTACTGATGGTAAGGTCCAATCGTAGACAAGTAATTCTCCTTCGGTTAAAGTTGACCTGATTGTATCGTCTATTACATAACTTACACTGCTGATTTCAGCTTCACCAGTTTCTGCACTTAATGTGACTGATATATCTTCGCTTTCACTAAAAGTACTACTATCTGTTGGAGTGATAAAAGTTAGACTTGATTCAAAACCATTAATTTTTAAAGCAACTGGATCGGAAAAATAAGTTTCTTCATTACTTAATAACATTGAAGCAAACAAGCTATAATCACCAGCCACTAAAGAGTCCCAAGTATATGTCAATAACTCGCCTTCGTTTAAGGTTGCCAATGTATCAGAACCATCACCTAATAAATAATTCACACTTCCAATTGTATATACTCCCGTATCAACTGCTAGCTCAATTTCGATTGTTTCATAATCAAAAAACTCAGAATCTGTAGCAGGACTAAAAATGGACAAACTAGGTTCAAATGCTGTAACAGTTATATTAACTAATTCAGATGTTACAGTTTCGGCATTGCTCAATAACATCGATGCAGACAAGGTATATTCACCGGCTACTAAAGTATCCCAAGTATAAGTCAATAACTCACCTTCGGTCAAGGTTGATAGTATTTCAGCTCCATCATTCAACAAATAACTTACACTTTCAATAGTATAGGTTCCTGTATCAGCCGATAACGCTATTGCAATGGTATCATAATCATAAAACTCAGCTCCATCAGTAGGATTAATAATGGATAGAGTGGGCTCAAAAGCATTTACAGTAATAGAGACTGTATTTGTAATATATGTATCAGTTCCAACTTGTACACTGGCATAAATATCTGCGGCGCCTACCTCAGGCGAGGTCCATGTGTATTGATATAAATCTCCTTCAGATAAAGTAGCAATAAGTGTTTCATTTGCATAATACTCAACCGCATCTACCTGATCATAAGTGATTGAACCTTCAATACTCAAAGCTATTTCATCTAACTCTGAGTAAACAGCTTCATCAATAGGGCTTGTTAACTGGAAAGTAGGTATTTCTTCTTCCTCTTGGATGTTAGCCACCCACAATATTCCATTAGCTATAAGTTGCTTAAAAACTTCATCATCTGTGTAACTTGTCTCATCGTGCCCTAGTGAAGTATAAAATGAGCGTCCTCCGTCATATTCTTTGCACCATGTAGTTGGTCTGGCTACATCATAAGTTTCAGTCCCAGTAGATTGTACTTCTAAGAGATTGGTATTGTCATCACTTAATTCGCCTCCGTTCAACTCCCAATAGTAGTATTCATCTGTTTTTGTCCATGTAGTACCTTCTATATGTGCTGTTATTGGATGATCTGCAATGAGTACATTCATGGTACCTTCAAAGTCTGAATCTGTGTGGTTAGGCGATACCTGTACTATTCCTCCAACTAAATCATTATACCAAGGCCAGCTTTTATCTCTATAAGTATCTGTAGCTGCATGGATTCCAACAAACCCACCACCACCTTGAATAAATTCTTCCATTGCTGCCTGACCTTCAGCACTTAGTAATTCATCACCTGAAGTATTACAAAATATAATTACTTGATAATCTTGAAGTGTTTCTGAAGTAAAAAGTGTATTATCTTCTGTTGCCGTTACTTCAAAATTATTGGTAGTACCGAGGTCTTCAAGCATACTAACTCCGGTTTCTATTGAGGCATGTCTAAACCCATTAGTTTTAGTAAATACTAATACTTTAAATGGATCAGTTTGTTTTGCTTGTAAAGAATTTGACAGATAAGAAAAAACAAGCGGAAAAGCGATTATAAAAAACTTTATAGCTTTAGTATTAAAGCGTTTGTATAGTTTCAGCATTCTCAGTTATTAATAGATAAAAATACCTGCTTTTGAATGACAGGCTCAGTTAGTTTTATTTTAATTTATCTCCATTAATGAGTTATGGTAGCATATCACCCGCCCATAGAATGGCATTTTCTATGAGTTCTTTAAACTTCTCACCGCTTTTATAGTCTACACTGTTATGCCCTAGAGAAGTATAAAATGATCTGCCTCCATCATATTCTTTGTACCAGCATACAGGCCTTTGCTCGTCGTAAGAACTATTACCTGTTGCTTCTACTGTTAGTAAAGTAATATTTTCATCAAAAAGGTAACCACCATTTAATTTCCAGTAATAAAATTCATCAGTTTTTTCCCATGTGGTTCCCAAGTGGGTAGTTATTGGATTATCGGTATCGTTATTTTGAATTGTACCTACATGGTCGTTGGGTGTATGGTATGGATTTATCTGAACAATGGCACCAACTAATTCATTATACCATTGCCAGCTACCATCTCTGTAAGTGTCTGTTGCAGAGTGAATTCCTACAAAACCTCCTCCTGCTTTTATAAAATTTTCAAAAGCTATTCTTTGTGTGCTATTAAGAAGATTTGTACCTGTAGTACTACAGAAAACTACGACTTTATAATTACTAAGTGTATCTGCATTAAACATGGTAGAGTCTTCTGTAGCAGTAACTGGTAGATTGTGAGAGTCGCCGATTTCTTCAATGAGAGCAATACCATCTGGAATGGAATTATGGCGAAACTCATTAGTTTTTGAGAAAACCAATATACCTTTTGTTGGCTCTTCTGGCTCCGGTTCGGGATCTGGAGTAACAGTACTACCGCTATCTGAACAAGTAGTAAAGCTCAAAAAAAAGATCACAATTAATTTGATTAAAGAGGCATTCTTTTCGAAAAAATCAACCATTATTCATAGAAAATAAGAATACAATGGCTAGGTGCCAACCATTGAAAAACAGTAAACAAATTTCAGAAACACACTTAGTTTAATATGTTAAGGATAATTTGCTTTGATAATGAAATGGAAAGCCATTGGTGTTATGCCAATGACTTGTGCTTAGTATTTTCTAATGAAAGGATTCGGATAGTGAAAATTTCAAATAAGTTCTCTAGATAATGCTATTTCGAAATTAATTAAAAACTAACTCCTTGTCAAATATTATTTAACTATAAAATAACCTTGTCCAATTAAAGCTCCTTCTGAATAGAGCTCTACTTTGTGTCTTCCTTTTTTAAATTCACTTCCTTTTTCGTATTCAAAAGCTACTGATTGATTTGAGTTATCAAAAAGGATTTCTTTAGATGAAGTATAGAAAACTTCTTCACCATTATAATCAAAAGTACCAGAACCTGCTGCTACATTGTATAAAGCAGAACCTTCTGGCTCTATAATTCTTAATATAATATTTTTTGCTCCAACTTCTGCTAATGGGTTGTCTTCAACATTGAAAGTAATTTTGAGCTTATCCAACTGTTTTGACTTAAACTCATCTCCATCTCTTACTTTCCCTCGATCGTTTATGGCAAAAAAGCTAATATTTTCGGCACCTAATGTAGCTGCAACATTTATTTTTTCCTGTAATTTACCTCGTTCGGCTTGTAATGTATTTATTTCCTGATTTAGCTCATTCTTCTGCGTTTTCAGGTCAATATTCTCTGTTAGCAATGCTTTATTCACTTCTTTCAACTTCACTATTTCCTCATCTTTCCTCTTAAGAAGCGACTCATAACCTTCAATTTTATCTTGAATCTTATTATATCTTTCCTGAGCTAAATTTCTTGAAAGCTTCAATTCGTCTTTTTCTCGCTCTAACTGTTCTTTTACAATTAATAAGGAATCGATATTGCCACCTAATCTTTCAATTTCCTGAATTTTGAGATTCAATTGCCCAGAAATTGAATCGAGCCTAGCGTAAGTAGCAACCAGTTGTAACTCTTTACTTTCTATTAATTCTTTGTTCTTTTTCTCGCTCTGAAGCGCCATATAGTACTGAATTCCATTAATAATTGCGAGAATTACAAGGACGGCAACTATAAGAACCATTCTGTTGTTTACCTTTCCCTTATTTTCAGTTTCTGCCATTGCCTGATTGTTTCTGTTTCTATTACTAAATTTGATGTAAAATTAATGTATTATGGGTTGATTTCAAGGCTTTTTAGCTATTCAAAGCAAATTAAACAACTATGAATCAAAACCTTAAAGACTTCTGGAATGATAAGTATTCAGAAAATAAAACTGGTTGGGACATTGGCTATGTTTCCCTTCCATTAAAAAAATACTTTGACCAGTTAACCGATAAAAAAATTAAAATACTTATTCCGGGAGCAGGTAATTCACATGAAGCAGAATACTTGCATCGCTCCGGGTTTGTTAATATTTATGTAGTAGATATAGCTCCAGCTCCAATCGCTAATTTAAGAAAAAGAGTACCAGATTTCCCAGAAGATCACTTAATTGAGAAAAATTTCTTTGACTTAGATTACGAAAGTTTCTTTGATCTAATAATAGAACAAACTTTCTTTTGTGCTATTACACCAACTTTCAGGAAAAATTATGCTGAGAAAATGCATCAACTGCTGAACGATACAGGTAAACTATGTGGTTTACTTTTTAACGATCCTCTCAATACTGATCATCCTCCGTTTGGTGGAAATAAACAAGAATATATTTCTTATTTTAAAGATCTCTATAAATTTCTGAAATTTGAAACATGCTATAACAGTATAGCACCAAGAAAAGATAGAGAACTGTTTATATTACTTCAAAAAAGCTAAGATTAATTATGAGTGATACTGTATTTCTAATCATATTTATAGTGGTAGCAAGTACCCTATTCCCATTAGGTGGTTATTTTCTTGATTGGCGTTACAACAAAAAATTACACAAGAAAAAGGAAAACAATTCTTAAGAGGAGTAATTTATTAACTCCTCTTTTATCTCTTTTATACGAGAATTAATATCTGTATTCGCTTTATCAAAGCGTGTATCTGTAACTGCCTTTAGAAAATTGAGTATCGGAACTGGGTGAGGTGTTTTCTTACCTGTTTTTACTTCTATAAACTTAAGTGTTGTCCATAAAAGCGTTTTCAATTGCTTCCTTTTTATATCAGTCATAAAGTACTCTACGATCAATGTATCTTCATCGTAGTAAATACATCTTGACATAATTTTGACTGTCTCACCTACCATTGCAGGTCGCACATAAGCAATCTGATGTTGATAAACTACCCAGCCAGCTCCAAACTTATTAAAAATATCTCCTGGAGATATTTCATATAATTCTAGTACTTGATCTTCTCTGGCATTAAAAAAATAATCAAAGTATTTTGCATTATTTAAGTGCCTTAAAGGATCACAGTCCTGAAAACGGATTACACTTTTAGATTCTGTTAGTTTTTGGTACTCCTGATCTGGATCGAATGATTTAAACATAGAAGTATTCCTTCTGCTATTACTTTGTAGAATGTATATTAAATATGGTATTGCAGACTTTTAGTCTTTGAGCTTGTTTACAAATTTGGCGATAGTTTTACGAGTTTCGTTATCCTGAAAGAAATCGTACAATAATGTATGCTTATCGTAGTCTATAATAATACCTGTTTCTAGAAAATGGTAACCTTCCTGAAACTTTCCACAAGCAAAGCAATAAGCGCAAGCTCTGTATATAAGTTCTATTTGGTCTGGTAGTTCGCTTAAACCTTCTAAGACTATTTCAAGTGCTTTTTCGGCTTCATCCATAGTATAATAAAACATAGACCAGCTTAACCAAAGATCAGGGTTATCAGGGTTAATCACACAAGCTTTCTCATAAGCTTCCATCGCAGATTGATCGTTTCCTATGTTTCCTTCGGCTTCTGCAAGTGCCAACCAAAACTCATCACTATATTCATTTAAGGCAATTGCTTTTCTAAGAAAATGGATTGCTTCCATCCATTTCTCTTGCTTTATGAGCGAGATACCCATACCAAACCAAGCATCATCATAATCTTCGTCTTCGTCAATTGCCAACTTATAAAAGCTGATAGCTTCTTTATAATTAGCCATTTTTTCTGAAGCAGCTCCTAAATAGCAGTAGATTTCAGCGTCTGGTCCCTCAAACTCTAATGCTTTTTGAAAAGTTTGAAATGCTTCATCAAATTTTCTCAAATTCATTAATGCACTTCCCTGACCAAAATATGCCGAGCCAAAATGCTTATCTATTAAGGTTGCATAATCAAATGCTTCCTGAGCTTTTTCAAAATCACCAATTTTATTATAAATAATACCAAGGTTATACCAAGCCAAAGCAGCATATGGATCCTCATCGATTATTTTTTCAAAGAATTTTACAGCCTTATTTGCACTGTCTGCTTCTTCTACACAAAAAGCCAATTCATAAACGGCATCTTCATTTGCCATATTCAATCTTAATGCCTTCATGTAATACTGGATAGCCAGTTCATATCTTCCTAAAGATTGATATGAAAATCCAATATTATACATCAACTCATCTTTCTCGTCTGAATTGGTAAGCGCAGACTCATAGCACTCTATAGCTTCTGCATAATTGCCTGCCATAGAAAGCATGTTTCCCTTAAGCAATAATAAATCAGGGTCTGAAGGATGTAGCATCTCAGCTCTTGAAATAGTATTGGTAGCTTCTATAAAATCACCACTTAACGAAAGTACATTTGCCTTGTGTAAAATTAGCTCTAAAGAATAAGGATGTTGCTCTAATGCAATTTCACATACTTTTAAAGCTTTATCGGTGGAATTAACCTGTGTATAATGCTCAATTAATTTTTCAAAAGTATTCTCATCAAGAAAAGAAAAGCGGTTGCTTTCAAGCATTTGCTCAAACATTGAGACCGTTTCCTGTAATTCAGATTTTTTATCTGTATTATCTGCCATCTAGTTGAATTAAAATTGGTATAGATTATATAAATCAAATTACCCTTGATTTCTTTAATCAATCTGTGAACCTTAAAAAGTAAACCTGCCAAATTGCCAGTTTTACTCATTCATGTTATCCAGTTACAGAATACTTACTTTCTTTAAAGTAAGATAAATATAATAATTGTTACAAAAGAAAACTAGTTCACTGAATTCGCAATCCAATCTAAAGTAGTATCTAAATTTCTAAAAGTAAAAGAAAGGTTTTTCTTTATTTTTTCATTGCTATATTGAGTCATCCTCTTTGAATTTTTTATTAATTCTTTACTAACTGTAGAAGACTGACCTGTAAAAAAACCTTTAATTTTGCCTGTGGTAAGTGCTGTAAAAGCGAAAAAGTTGTTCAACTTATATTTCGGAGGTCTTTTATTCAATTTTAGAGAAATCTGTTCTAACATATCTTTATAAGATATGCAGCCTGCACTGGCTATAAATTTTTCGTTTAAAACTTGTTGATCAATTAGCTGCATAACTAAGTCTGCTAAATCTCTTACATCGACATAATTTACATTCCCTTCAGGATAAAACAAAGGCTCTGTAGAGATATAATCAAACATTGTAAGGCTTGACTTCTTCCAATTACCTCTTCCCAAGACCACAGATGGATTAATAACAATTACATCTAAACCTTCTGCATTTCCTCGCCACACCTCTTCTTCGCCCATAAACTTGGTTAAGCCATACTTTGAGTTCATGGCTGAATTATCCCATTGCTTAGTTTCATTAATAATTTCTGGAAGAATAGTATTGCCCAATGCAGCAATTGAACTGATGTATAATAACTTTTTACCAGTATATTTTAGACAAGTATTTACCACATTGGCTGTTCCCTCTACGTTCACTTTGAACATCTTTGCAAAATCAGCCTGTAAAAATGACACCATGCCTGCACAGTGAATTACATAATCAGCTTCTTTTATACCAGCCTCTAATGAAAGAACATCTAAAATATCACCTTCATGCCATTTAATCTGATCCGATATATCATTAATATATGAGAGATCACTGTCTTTCCTTTTTAATGCCGATACAGTGGCACCATTTTCCAATAATTTACGGGCAATGTAACTACCCACTAAACCATTACATCCCGTAATATAGTAGTGCATATAACTCCTAAAAGTTTTACAATCACTACAAAACTATGAATTAAGAATGAGGAAAAATAATAATCTCTTAGATGTGATTAACTTGCTGCATTTAAGGTGTTGTTAAGAATCACTTGATTGTAAGCTTTAAGGAAATACGGACTTTGGCGAGATCTCTCTAATGCAGCTATATGTTTTGTATTATGGCAGTCTGTACCAAGAAAAGATACTAGTTGATCATCAATCAACTTTTCAGCGATTCTTTGAGAATCTTTGGAATAATATCCAGATAATGAATTAATGTTTACTTGGAATACCACTCCTTTTTCTTTTAATGCTGTGAGCTTCTCGTATTTATTAAAAAAATAAGCATATCTCTCTGGATGAGCTAAAATTGGTTGAAAACCACGAGAACGCATTAAAAAGATTGCGTGCTCTAAATAAGCACTTGGGTTTAAAAATGAAGTTTCGAATAATAAATAATTATGATCGCCGAAACTCAAAAACTCAGTATCTTTTTCCAGGTTTTCTATAAAAATTTCATCGAGGTAGTATTCTGCTGATGCTTCAATTGTAACATTTAGTTCATGTTCTTTTACAGCCTCTCGAAGCGTTTTAAGTGCAGCTTTTATTTTTTCTGGGGTGTTTTTATAAAAATCGCTCATAACATGAGGAGTGCATATTAAATGCTTATACCCCATTTTCATTAACGATTTTACAAGTGTTAGTGAGGTTTCTATATTTGGAGATCCATCATCGAGTCCTGGTAAAACATGGGAGTGCATGTCTGCATGAATCTGTGGGATGTCTTCTAAATTTAGTTTATTGTTTTTCTTTTTTCCGAATATTGAAAACATATGGTAGTTTCTTCATCAATTATATTGCATTATATCCCAAGAAATCTTGAAATACAACACTTTAATAGTTTTTTGGATATCAATAACTATTTCTAATTAGAGAAAAAACTATTCCTTTTTTAAGAAACTCCACCAATTTTCTTTTTTATCTTCATCGTAGTATCCATAGCCGTATCCATAACCATAACCATAGCCATAGCCACCACCATAACCTCCTCCATAACCGTAAGAATTTTGAGTATCTACAGCATTTAGTATAACAGATAAGTGATTGAACCTATTTACCTCAATTAATGAATTTATATTTTCTGGATAAGATAATTTAGAAACACCTGCTCTTAAAACATATACAGGAATATTTACTTTCTTCATTACGATAACCCCATCAGTTACCAAGCCTACAGGTGGAGTATCAAAAATAACTATATCATACATCCCTTTCAATTCTTCTAGAAACTCATCGAATTTTGGAGATAGTATTAATTCAGAAGGATTTGGAGGAACTGGTCCTGCTGTTATAAAATCGAGTGTATCAATATCACTCTTATTAATACTTTCTTTGATTGAAGACCTCCCAATTAGAATAGACGATACGCCTTTATTATTTTCATTATCAAAGGCAATATGCACTTTAGGCTTTCTTAAATCTAGATCGACTAATAAAACTTTTTTATCTGACAAAGCAATAATACCAGCTAAGTTAAGTGCAATAAATGTTTTACCTTCACCACTTACTGTAGAGGTTACAGAAATCACCTTTTTTTGAGGGCCATTTACAAAAAAGTCAAGGTTGGTTCTAATTGATCTTAATGATTCACTAATTGCAGATTTTGGGTTTTTATCAACAATCAATTTAGAAAACTCCATTCCTTCCTTCTTGTATTTAGGAACCATTCCTAGAATTGGCGCATGACACAAGTTTTCTACCTCTTTTAGATTATTTATTTTATTTTGAAGTAAATAGTTAATAAGAATAAATATAAAGCAAATACCTAAGCCAGTTACAACACCTATTAAATATACATTTGTTGGAATTGGATAAATAGGGATATTAGAAACCGATGCAGGAGAAAGTACTCGAAAGTTTGCAACAGTACCTGCTTTAGCAATACCTATTTCAATTTTCTTTTCTTGTATTGTATTAAATACGTTTTCATAGAAACTATAGAATCTATTCAGCTTTTTAAACTCAGCGTCTTCTTCTCCATTTTCCCTCATAGACACTTCAAGCATTCTTATTTTTTTGTCTAGAGTTGCAATTTTTTTATCGTATGATTCTCGACTTGTTTTAATAGTTTCTTGTAACTGTGTAGTAAGTCTTTCTGCCTGACTCTGGTTTTGTTTAAAAGCTGTAGTAGATGATTTATAATAACCTTCAATTCTATTTACTTTATCTTCTAATAGAATCTGCTGATTTACGATTTCTGTTAAATACTGATTATTAAGAATAGTAGACAACACAGCCATTTGAGAAAGACCTGTATCTGTTTTAGATAGTTGATTTAGTTTTTCATATTGGCTCAATTCATATAATAGACCTGCTTTAGTTTCTTGCAGGGCATCAATTTTATCTATAATATCAAAAACATCCTCATCTTTAGATACCTTACCTTTGGAGGCATACACTTCCATCTCTTTCTCAAAATAGATTAATGTATCTCTAATAAGTGTAAGTTGTTGATCTAGGTAGGTTATTGACTGTTCATACACCTTATTTTTATTATCTATTGTTTTTATCAAATAAGTATCATTTACGGCTTCAACAATGCTTTTAGCCTTTGCCGGATGGTGGTCTTTAAAGGAGATACTCATTGTATTCGCTACATGGTTTTCAACCGTAACTTCTAGGTTTTCTGCCAAATAGCCATACAAACTTTCGTCTGAATGAATAATAAAAAATAAAGGTTCGTCTAAAACTTTTGTTTCACTGGGTTTTTCTATATCAATTACTAAAGTAAACCTTTCGTTTTCGAGGGGTTGCCCAACTTTACCCTGATGCTCTTGTTTCTCTTTACCGAGATCATATCTGAGCTTATACTCTTTATAGTCTTCTGAAAAATCTATGTAGATTGGCTGACCTTGAATTCTAGTATCTTTAATTTGATACTTTACTGAAAATGGAGATGATAAATATTTTTCATCACTTAACAATTCGCCATCAGTAAAATACGAAACTCTTAACTTGGCTTTATCTATCACATCAGAATAGATTAGCTTTGATCGAATAAGTTCGATCTCACCAGCCATATTAATGGCATCAATACCGCTATTAAATGGACCTACATCAAGACCTAAGAATTGAGTTGAACTTTTAAACTCAAGTTTTAATAGTGAGTTTGCCTGAAATGTTTGCTTGGTATATCTCAGAAACAAGAAAATACCAGCCATAGCAAGCGTAAAAATAAATATTAGAAAAAACAGATTTTTTCTTATTACAAACAATACCTTACCAGGATTAAACTGATTGAGTAGACTATTATCTTCAGCCTCTTCAACTTGCATTTGCTGGTATCTGCTTTCTGACATCTGTGTTAATTTTTGTAGAATAAACTTTAGTTTATTTAGCTTCCTTTATTAAAAGTAACATGGTTACCGAAAGCGTAACTAGGGTAGTTATTGGAGTAAAAATGATATTGAAATCTTGAATAGTTTCTCTATCAATTCTTCTTCTAGGTTCAACATAAATTATATCATTAGGCTCCACAATTATATTAGCATCTTTAATATTGCTTATACTAGTTAGATTTATAATTTTAACTGAGGGTGCATCCCACGGTCCTCTTATTAATCTTATATTACTTGGTTTCGATCTTGCTTGTACATCACCTGCAAGTGACAAAACTTCTAGCAAAGTCATATTCTCATTTCTTAATGGAATTACCTGATCACCCAAAGCCCCCATTAAGACTATTCTTTTATTCTGATACTGAGTAACTACAAAAGGTGCTTCATAAAAAGCTGTATATTTTTCTGCTAGTAAATTATCTGCTTCTTTCAGGGTTAAACCTTCCAACTTTATTTCTCCAACCATTGGTAAATTAACCGTACCATTTTGTTCTATCAGATAAGAAGTTGGTGACATGTTGTTGGAAGAGATAGCTAGCTCTCTTAGGGAGTTAGTATTGTTTTGCATTTGTGACTGATTACCACTCATGCCAGAACCTGTTGCCCTCTCAACTGGAGCAGAACCTATGTTGAACTCGTGGTTTGGATCTACCAATCGCTCCCCTTTGTTAGTAAACACCGAAACTGCTATTCTATCATTTACTTGAATCTTGTAGTTTGCTGTAATACTTTCAAAAGAATGTTTAAACACATCTTCGTTTACAGAAGACTCTGTCTTAAAAAGAATATTTTGCTTAATGCTTCCACAAGAACTTAACAACACGAGTAAAAAAAGTCTGAGTATATTTAGTTTTTTACTTCGACGATAGAATAATGACATCTCAAAAAATTTAAACACTTGCCGAGAGAAAGATTTCGTCAGAAAATGCCATAGCTAAAAAAATTAAAGAGGTAGTAACATCCTCCAACTGTAGTATTTTTGAAAAAAATTTCAGAAAACTAACGTCTTTTCCTATCTTTCATTATACAATCTGTTAGATGTTTATTACTGAATCTTATAATGAATAATTTCGAGTTTAAAGGAGCAAAAGGCACACTTTACAAATCTGAAGCACTTTCTTTAAGAAGAAGGGTATTTTCAGAAGAACAGGGCATACCTGAAGCACTCGATCTGGATGGAAAAGACGATGAAGCATATCATCTTATTGCATTAAAGGAAGAAAAAATTGTAGCGACTGGCAGATTAAACTTTGAAGATAACAAGGGACATATTTCAAGAATAGCTGTTCATTCAGAACATAGAAAAGAAGGTTTAGGCAAAAAAATAGTAGAAAATCTAATTACTTATGCAAAAGACCTAGATGTAAACTTCTTGTACCTCTATCCTCATTCCTATTTAGAAAATTTTTATATGAGTTTTGGTTTTACTAAAGTTCCTGATTCGCAAGAAGAATTAGAAGGTGGGCATCAAATTATTAGGATGGAAAAAACACTTTAATGTTATCTTAGCTTTTTAAAAAAATCCTTTACAATATGGCTGCATTCACTTTCCAAAACCCCCTTAAGTAATTTTGTTTTGGGGTGAATTATCTCTTTGTTATATTTCTCAAAACCTCTTTTATCATCAGGAGCAGCATAAACAAGTCTGCCTAATTGCGACCAGTTTAATGCACCAGCACACATCGGACAAGGCTCCAAAGTAACATACAAAGTACATTCATTTAAGTAGCGTGATCCCAAATAGGTATATGCACTGGTAATGGCAATCATTTCAGCATGGGCAGTGGCATCATTCAACATTTCTACTTGATTATGCCCTCTGCCAATAACTTTCCCATTGCAAACAACCAATGCACCAATAGGGATATCATCATGATCAGGTGCAAGCAAGGCTTCTTGTATAGCCAACTTCATAAAATCCTGATCACTTTTCCCTTCTATTTGCATATTATAATTATTAAATTTTTTCTTTTAGAAAATTAGCAGTATGATTCCCTTCTAACTTCACCATTTCTTCAGGTAATCCTTCGAAACAAATTGTACCGCCTTTATCTCCTCCTTCAGGACCTAAGTCAATTATCCAGTCTGCACATTTTACAATTTCCATGTTATGCTCTATGATAATTACAGTATGTCCATGATCAACCAAAGCATTTAAGGCAATCAATAATTTACTGATGTCATGAAAGTGCAAACCTGTGGTTGGTTCATCAAAAATAAACATCACCTTCTCTGATTGTTTCAGGTTTCCTTTAACTAGAAAAGATGCCAATTTTACACGCTGTGCTTCTCCACCACTCAAAGTATTAGAAGATTGTCCTAATCTAATGTATCCTAAACCTACATCTTGTAAAGGCTTAATCTTATCAGTAATTTTTTTGTTTCCATTAAAGAATTCCATCGCTTCATCAATACTCATATCGAGTACATCAGCAATATTTTTATCTCTGTAGGTGATTTCGAGAATTTCGTCTTGGAATCTTTTGCCTTTGCAGCTTTCACAAGTAAGGTAAATATCTGCCATAAACTGCATCTCAATTTTATTCACTCCCTCTCCCTGACAAGCTTCACATCTTCCACCATCTACATTAAAAGAAAAGAATGCTGGTTTATAACCTCTTTGCTTGGCTAATGGCTGATCTGCAAATAACTGCCTAATGGTATCATAGGCTTTTACATAGGTAACAGGGTTTGATCTTGAAGATTTACCAATCGGATTTTGATCTACAAATTCTATGTGAGTGACCGATTTTGTAGCTCCTTCTACCCTATCTACTTTACCAGTCGATTCTTTGTGAGAACCTAACATTTTAGCGATTGAAGGGAATAAAATACTCTTAATTAAAGTAGATTTTCCAGAACCACTCACACCTGTAACCACCGTCATGATATTCAGTGGAAACTTTACATTGATGTTTTTCAAGTTGTTTTCTCTAGCACCAATCACATCAATACTCTGGCTCCATTTTCTTCTTACTGTTGGCACAGCAATGGTTTCTAAACCATTGAGATATTTAGAAGTATGACTAACTTTTTTATCTTCAACATTAAAAATATCTCCCTGAAACACTAACTCTCCACCATAATTACCTGCATCTGGACCAATATCAATTACTTGATCGGCAGCACGCATCACTTCTTCTTCGTGTTCAACAACAATTACAGTGTTACCCATTTTCTTTAACTCTTGTAATACACTCACAAGGTTCCTCGTATCTCTTGGATGCAAACCAATGCTTGGTTCATCGAGAATATACATTGAGCCTACTAAAGCACTTCCCAGAGAAGTTGCCAGCTTAATTCGCTGATGCTCTCCTCCTGATAATGTTGAAGTAAGTCTATTTAATGTTAGATAACCCAAACCTACTTTTTGCAAATAAGAAAGCCTGTTTGTGATTTCTGTAAATATTCTTTGAGCGATTTTCTGTTCATGCTCATTGAGCTTGATTTCATCAAAAACCTGTATAAGGTCATTAACTGGTTTTAACACCAAATCAATAATTGAATAACCCGACATTTTTACATAGCCTGCATCTTTTCTAAGTCTTGTTCCTTTACAGTCTGGGCAAACTGTACGACCTCTATATCTGGAAAGCATCACTCTGTACTGAATCTTATGTGTTTTAGATTCCAGATGCTTAAAGAAGTCATTCAATCCTTTAAAGAACTCGTTGCCATTCCACAGCAATTCTTTCTCCTTATCAGAAAGCTCATAGTAAGATCTGTGAATAGGATAATCGAAACGAATACCATTTTTTAAGAGTGGTTCTAACCATTTTTTCATGGTTTCGCTTCTCCATGGTGCAATAGCTCCTTCGTAAACAGACATGTTTTTATCTGGAATCACCAAGTCCTCATCAATGCCTAAAATCTTCCCAAACCCTTCGCAAGTTCTACAAGCACCATACGGGTTATTAAAGCTGAAAAGATTTACTGTTGGCTCTTCAAACTTAATATCGTCTAGTTCAAACCTGTCTGAAAAAACTTTTCTAATTGAATCTTTGCCCTTCGGAAACAACTCAACAATACAATAACCATGACCTTCAAAAAAAGCTGTTTGTACAGAATCTGCTATTCTATACTCATTATCTTCGTCTCCTTTTTTTACTGAGTTTCTATCTATAAGAATATTAAAAGATAATTTCTCTAGCTCTGCACTTTCTTTTTCAAGTAAATCTTCAATCAATACTGCTTTTCCTTCTACTTCTACCCTTGAAAAACCCTTCTGCATCAATACCTTTAACTCATCTTCTTTTGTTCGGTCGTCTTTTACATTTAACTCAGCTAACACCATCATTCTAGTCCCATCTTCAAAAGACTGAATGTAATTGACTACATCCGACACACTGTCTTTTTTAACCTCTTCACCCGAAACTGGAGAATATGTTCTACCAACCCTAGCAAATAGCAACTTCATATAATCGTAAATTTCGGTAGTTGTACCTACTGTAGATCGTGGATTTTTAGTTGTTACTTTTTGCTCAACAGCAATCGCTGGGCACACACCTTTAATGTATTCTACCTCAGGCTTCTCCATTCTTCCCAAAAACTGTCGGGCATAAGAGCTCAAGCTTTCTACATACATACGCTGCCCTTCTGCAAATAAAGTATCGAATGCAAGCGAAGATTTTCCAGAACCAGACACACCAGTTATTACAACCAGTTTGTTTCTTGGAATGGCTACACTTAAATTTTTAAGGTTATTTACTTTGGCTCCTTTTACAATGATAAAATCTTTGGGATCGAGCTGGTCAATGGTATTTGTAGACATGAGATTCAGGCTTAAAGCTTATCTTCTGGTTTTTGAACAATTAAAGACTACTTAGTAACAAAGAAATTTTTGCAATTTACAAAAGTACAATCTTTCTCATACGAAAACACATGGCGACCAAATAAATTCCCTTCAATTTCTGTCGAAAGTTTTCAAATCATAGCTACTTGCTTTCTTTAGGCTCCGCATTAATTTTCATACCTTTGTACATTATTGTATTTACAAAACTGATATAACCTTGAGCAATAAGGAGATAATAAAATTATTTAAGCTGACTGCTTCTTTGTTGGAACTCCATGGAGCAAATCCATTTAAAGTAAGAGCATATACAGGCATTGTTTTCAATCTCGAAAAGCTAGACGATAGTTTAGAAGGGAAAGATATGGACGAGCTTCTCGCCTTGGATATTAAAAAGGGAATGGCAGAAAAGATTTTGGAGATGATGGATAAAGGTTCTTTTGAAGAGCTAGATAAGCTTACTACCGAAACTCCTGAGGGTGTAATTAAGATGCTCAATATAAAAGGTATTGGTGCTAAAAAAATAAAAACCATCTGGCAAGAGCTAGACATTACTACTATGGAAGCTTTATACGAAGCTTGCAAAGAAGGTAAAATTGCTCAGCTAAAAGGCTTTGGTGAGAAAACACAAAAACTGATTATCGAACAAATTGATTATCAGGAAGAAAATAAAGGAAAGCTTCACTTTGCTGATGCCGAACCAATAGCCATTGCAATAAAAGAAAAACTAGCAAACTCTGCTTTGGTAGAAAAAGTTGAGCTTGCAGGTGATGTAAGACGCTATATGGAAATAGTGGATAAATTCCAGTTTGTAGTAGCTTCTAAAGATTTTGCCGGTCTTAGAAAGTGGTTAACGAATGATGATGCTTTCACTTATCAAGAAAAAATTTCGGGTCCATATTCTTGGAAAGGTGTTGAGAATGAACGTGGTGTACAGCTAGAAATTTCTTTAACCTCACCTGATAAATTTGCTTCTACGCTATTCTTAAACTCTGCTGCACCAGAGCATTTAGCAGTACCTATTGGCAATGGTCAACACACTTTAAGAACACTGGCAAATACCAAAGTTTATAGCGATGAGATAGAGATTTACCAAGATGCAGAGATGCAATTGGTAGCGCCAGAAATGAGAGAAGGAGCTTTTGAAGTGGCTTTAGCTAAAAGCGGAACTTTGCCAAAAACGGTGGAGATGGAAAACCTGAAAGGTATACTTCATAACCACTCAACTTATAGTGATGGAAAGCACACATTAGAAGAAATGGCCACCTATTGCAAAGAGTTAGGCTATGAATATTTGGGAATTACCGATCACTCAAAATCTGCATTTTATGCCAATGGTTTAGATGAATCGAGAATTACCCAACAACATGAAGAGATTGATAAACTTAATGAAAAACTGGCTCCATTTAAAATATTTAAGGGAATTGAATCTGATATTTTAAATGATGGCAAACTCGATTATGCTGATGATGTATTGGCTAGTTTTGATTTTATAGTGGCATCTGTTCATTCGAACTTAAAAATGACTGAAGAAAAAGCTACCGAAAGACTATTAACTGCGATTGCCAATCCTTACACTACCATGTTAGGGCATCCAACAGGTAGATTATTGCTAAAAAGAGAAGGTTACCCAATTGACCATAAAACGGTAATAGATGCTTGTGCTGAGCATAATGTGATTATTGAAATTAATGCGAACCCTTGGAGACTTGATTTAGATTGGCGTTGGGTGAGATATGCTTTAGATAAGGATGTGAAAATTAGTATTAATCCTGATGCACACGAGAAGGATGGTTACCACGATATGCGCTATGGCTTGCTAGTAGGCAAAAAAGCCGGACTCACTACAGAAATGACATTTAATGCTTTGAGTGCCAATGAAGTAGAAGAATATTTTAATAATAAAAAGTCAGCTATTAGTTAATAGCTGACTTTTATTTCTAATTACACTTTATAAGGTTTTCTATAATCTTTCGTGAGAAGTTTGTTGGCTTCACTATCTCCTTCAAACTTTTCTTTTTCTGGATTCCATTTTAGAGGCCTACCCAATTGGTAAGCTATATTTCCCAAGTTACACACTGAAGCGGAACGGTGGCCAGTTTCCACATCACAAACAGGCTTCTCTCTTGCTTTAATACAGTCAATCCAGTTTTGATAATGGTTTTCACTTTTGTAAAGCTTTATCTTATCATCGCCTACCACTTCATCTATAATTTTTTCTGGGTCAGTTGTTAAAAAACTTCTGCTTACTTCAAGCTTGCCTTCGGTACCATTAAATTGAACTGCCCAACCTTTACCAAAATCTTCGTGAGCCATTTCAATACCATTGGCATATTTCATCACCAAACCTCTCTTAGCATTTTTATCTGTTGGAGGAATAAACTCAGAAGGCCCAGAATTATCCATACCCAAACCCCATTGAGCAATATCAAACATGTGAGCTCCCCAATCTGAAAAAATACCGCCTCCAAACTCACGGTAAGTTCTCCACATTGGCCAACTAGTATCTGTATAAGGTGGAGAAAGTACTGGATTGTAGCCTCTTAGTGGCGCAGCACCAAGCCAACGATCCCAATTTAAATTATCTGGAGTAGGCTCATCTAGCAAATCGCAAGGCACTGCTGGATCACCCACATTCACTTTTACTGTTTTAATTTCTCCGATGTACCCATTTCTCACCAATTCGCAAGCATGTCTAAAGTTTTCCCAAGAGCGCTGCATACTACCTGTTTGCACTACTTTTTGATATTTCTCAGCAGCATTTACCATTTTTCTACCTTCTTTAATAGTATGAGCCAATGGTTTTTCGCAATACACATCTTTTCCGGCTTTCATTGCATCTATTGACGCCTTGGCGTGCCAGTGGTCGGGCATACAAACAATAATGGCATCAATATCTTTGCGTTCAAGTAGCTCTTCGTACATTCCGTAGGTATCACATCCTTGATAGTTATCTTTTCCAGTTGAAACTGTGTAGAAGCTATTTACTTTTCCTTTAAAGATTTCGAGCTTTTTACTATCTACATCAGATGCAGCCAACAGTTGCACGTCAGCTAATTCTAAAAACCTAGAACTTAAACCACCACTTTGCTTACCTGTGCCAATAAAACCCAATGTAATTTTATCACTAGGAGCTACATAACCAGTACCACCTAATACAAAGCGAGGCACAATACTAAAAGCGGGAATAACGATAGCTGATTTTTTAATAAAGTCTCGACGACTTGAGGCAGGATATTTTAGTTTTCTTTTCATCTTCATTTACATATTTACTTGCAGTTGATTAAGCTAAACGTATTATGATTTCTACATCAATTTAGCTATATCTAAATTTAGGTAAAATGTTATTTTAAAACTAAAAACATGATTTAAAACAGGTTTTTAACACCTCAAAGCTCATAGATTAAATGCTCAATTAATCGAACATTTGCGAAGACTTACTAACACTAATATACAAGCCATGTTAATATTTAATCTAAAACCAGACTTAAAAGAATTATTTTCCCTGAAACTAACAGCTATACCAAATCTACATAGCTGGTTAAAGAAGAGTTTCTATTCGCCACCTGTTCAATTAATAGCTAAAAAAGGCGGAAAAACGGTAGCTATTAACCAAGATGTTTTCACAATTATTTCTGGATAGTTAAAGTTATTTAGTCAAACTAAACTGCAACTTCTCAGTTATATGCATTGTCAGGCAAAAACATGCATTTTCGCCATTTTCATCTTATCATCTTACCAATAACGCACTCAAATAATTACTATAAATTTCTTTTAAAAGAGAGTCACATTTTCTTGTTAAGAAAAAAATATGTATCTAGCTTGCGTTAATTTCTATTAGCATTTTGATTTTAATATACACTAAATCATTTCCCCAAAATTTTTTCTTAAACAAGTTAAATTAAAGACAAACTTTCATCTTAACTGTTAACATTTAAGCAATGGAAAATTTCGAATCCTTTTCAGTACCTTATAAAATCAACCCAGAATACAAGAAAAAAACTGCCTACTTCTCAATGGAGTTTGCACTCGACCAAGCTTTAAAAATATACTCAGGAGGTTTGGGATTTTTAGCAGGCTCACATATGCGAAGCGCCTACGAGCTTAAGCAAAACTTGGTTGGTATTGGTATTTTATGGAAGTATGGTTATTACGATCAAATAAGGAATCCAGACCAATCTATGAATGTGTTGTTTCAGGAGAAAATTTATTCTTTTCTTCAGGAAACAGATATCAAATTTGATATAAACATTAATAACCATCCTGTATGGGTAAAGGCTTTGTATTTGGCTCCAGAAACATTTGGAACTGCGCCAATGTTCTTCCTTTCAACAGATATTCCTGAAAACGATTATCTGGCTCAAACTACTTCACATAGACTTTACGATTCTGACAAAGCTGCCAGAATTGCACAAAACATTCTTTTAGGAGTTGGTGGTGCCAAACTAATGGATATTCTCGGGTTCGAACCTGAGATTTACCACTTTAATGAAGCGCATGCCTTAGCTGCATCATTCTATCTTTATAATAAGCATAAAGATGTTAAGAAATTAAAGAAGCAAATCGCTTTTACTACGCACACTCCTGAAGAAGCTGGTAATGAAAAAACAGATATCAGGTTGCTTGAAAAAATGAGCTTTTTTGCTGGTGTTCCTTTAAATACTGTAAGAGAAATTACAGAAACTTGGGACGATACCTTTAACCATACGCTAGTTGCTTTAAGATTTGCAGGACTTTCTAATGGTGTTTCTAAAATACATGGTGCTGTAGCCAACAGAATGTGGCGTGGTTATGAAAATATCAGCAAAATTATCGCTATTACCAATGCTCAAAACGGTAAGTATTGGGAAGATGCTGAGCTGGCTAGGCAAATTAAAAAAGACAATTACGATAAGTATATAAAAAGGAAAAAAGAGCTTAAGCAACAATTGTTTGATGTTGTTGCAGACCAAACAGGGCAGCTTTTTGATCCTAACGTTTTAACCATTGTTTGGGGTAGAAGATTTGCTGCTTACAAACGACCAGACCTAATTGCTACTTCTGAGAGAGCTCTTGAACTAATTAGTGATACTAAAATGCCAATCCAGATGATCTGGGCAGGTAAACCTTATCCGATGGATTATGGTGCAGTTAGTATTTTTAACAAGTTGGTACACTTATCTAAGAAATATAAAAACGTAGCTGTACTTGTTGGTTATGAATTAAAACTTTCTGCCTTATTGAAAAAAGGTTCTGATGTTTGGTTAAATAACCCGAGAGTTACTAGAGAAGCATCTGGTACAAGTGGTATGAGTGCTGCAATGAACGGCTCAGTAAACTTTTCTACCTTTGATGGTTGGATACCAGAATTTGCTAAAAATGGCAAAAACTGTTTTGTAGTTCCTGAAGTAGACATCAATTTGCCTGTTCACGAGCAAGATCATTTAGACCTAAATAATATAATGGAGACTTTTGAGAAGAAAGTATTACCAACATATTATGATACTCCTGAAAAGTGGTTTGAAATAGTAAAAAATGGCTATAACGATGTTATGGCACAATTCGAATCTGGCAGGATGGCTGATGAGTATTACAAGAAAGTTTATAACAAAATATAAATAAAAAGAGCAGCCAAATGGCTGCTCTTCTTTTTTATAATCAAATTCTTTTATACTTCTTCCAAAGAACTATTTACAAAGTCTATCAAATACTTAAAGTTGGTAATGATATTCACATTATCAGCAGTTTGAACATCTTGTCCTACTACTTGATAACCCGATAGTAAAATCTCAGATTCAATAAAAGACTCCGATAAAGTATCTATATAAGCCTGTACATATTCCGGTTCTGGAACCGATGTGATGATTGTTAGCAAATAATCTGGTTTATGAATTTTGTAAGCTTCTGCAACATCTTCTATTGGCATACTTTGCCCTAAATATATTACTTGGTTACTTCTAGCTTTAATAAGATAAGCAGCAAACAATAAACTAATTTCGTGTAGCTCTCCATCTGGCAAAAACAACATATATTTTTTCCTGTTAGGATTTTGAAAATTGTTGTATTGACCGTCTATAGCTACAATTAGTTTTTGCCTTATAAGATTGGTAATAAAATGCTCTTGTGCTGGATTAATAGAATCAATCTGCCATAGGAAACCTATTCTCGCCAAAAACGGGAAAACGATGTTAAGCATCGTGTTTTCAAAACCTAATTGCAGAATATTTGTAGCCATGATTTTTTCAAATTGCTCCTCGTTCAAATCTATCATAGCTACTGTAAGACCACTTATCTGGTCTGAGTAGTTATTGTTTTTATTAATCGTTTGCAGCACTATATCATATAGTTCCTCTTTAGTCATTTTGGCTATTTTCGAAATTTTATAGCCATTATTGTTAAGAAGAGAAATATTCAGCATCAATTTCAGATCGTCAGAATCATAATATCTGATATTGGTGTCAGTACGCTTTGGTTTAATAATACAATATCTTTGCTCCCAAATTCTAATTGTATGGGCTTTTATACCTGTTAGATGCTCCAGATCTTTAATTGAATAGGTGCTCAAGACAAAAATATTTTAATGAAAAATGTTGTTGTTGATGGATTGTACTTCTTTGTGTAAAGTAATCTTAGTACAAAGGCAAGTTTTATTAACTTGTTTTTTCTAATTAACATTTAAGGCATAGAATTGTTTGAAACCTAGCAAAAATATTAATAAATGTTAAAATAATGCAAAAAACAGTATTTGCCTAAAATTGAATGTTAATGCTGTTTTTTCCTTTTCTAACCTAAATTTACGCTTATGCTAAAACTTACGAACAGCTTAGTATAGAAACTGAGATAAGGTAAATCCAATTTTTAATTTATTCTATCTTTTAAGAAGCAGACTTTATTTAATACTCACACAATTCGGGAGCATCTTTTAAATAGTAGGATTTATAATTTTTAGCTTTCTCATCTTTGCAACCACAAAGGTTGAGAAGTTTAATGTTTTTAAAATCTATAGGATGGCTTTCTGCCTGTAAAGCGATATAACCTTCAGTTATTACTTCTCCTCCTTTAGAAACCCAGTCAGCCTCGTCGCGAGTAACACCAAAAGAACCCCAATCTTCTCCAACTGATTCTCCATCTGCATCTATAAAACCCTTGGTTATTTGAGGTTGATCAAAACTCAAAACTGTATCTCCTTCTATAATAAAACTCATAGATTCTCCACCTAAAACAATAGCTTCTACATGCACCCACTGGTCTCCATTATAAGTTTTTGATGTTGAGTTGATACAATGGTTATAATTTACTGTATCTCCCATTACTACAGCTGTACCTGGTGTACAAACATTGCCAGTATAACGCTCACCTTCGTTTAAACCTCCAAGCAATTGTAATTCTATAGAAACCGGAAAATCTTGGTCAAATTCATTACTTTCTGCAGATTGTGAATGCAACATTACTCCGCTGTTTCTCACATTCCAAGTTGCTCCTCCTTTGAGTTGATCACCTACGAAGCGATAGTCAAAAACTAGTTTGTAATAAGAAAATGGATCTTTGTAATACATGTGGCCAAATGCGTCATTAAACTCATCGTAATTATCGTATTTAACGCGAATCATGCTATCTTCTACTACAAAAGTTTCATTGTAATTATCATTTAGATCGTAACCAGAAAGCTTTATATCCCAACCGCTTAAGTCTTTGCCATTAAAAAGAGTAATCCAATCTTCGGCTTCGGCTGCTTTATTAGATTCAGCCTCAGTAGTTTTATCCTGAGTTTGACAGGCGGTAAAAACTATTAGAAAGCAAAAAATAAGGAAAGTAGTACTTGTTGAGAAATGGTTAATTGAGGAAAGCTTTGAGTGGTGGTTCATTATTTTATTTACAGTCTGTTTATAATTAAATTAAGCGTATTTCTTGTTGATATCGTCATAGAGTTTTTTAGGCACTTTCGATTTAAAATCACTTTGAGTAACCACTGGTTTTTCCCAATCGAGAAAACCTCGCTTCCAAGCATAAACCAAACCCACAACAAGGATTAAAATGAAAAGAACCATCTCACCTAAAGCAAACCACATCCAAGAGCCTTCTGTCTGTTCTATAAGTGATGTATCTGCAAAAATGAGTGCCCAAGGAAACATAAAAACGATTTCAACATCGAACAAAATAAAAATGAGGGCTATTACATAAAACCTCACATTAAAGTTTGTCCAAGCATTGCCAATTGGATCTTCACCACACTCGTACGATGTTTCCTTCTCCTCATTAGGTCTATGTGGACGAATGAGGTATGCAGTAAACATTGCAACACAAAAAAATGCAAGGCTCCCAACTATAAAAATCAGGATATATCCGAAATCAGAAATCATTTCTTTTTCTTGTTAGAAATATAGACACCTGCTAAGATTGTTAAAATACACAGATAATGCAAAGGCATTAGTACTTCATTATCTATAACTCCCCAAATTATCGCTACAATTGGTATTATATAAGTAACAGAAGTGGCAAAAACAGCACTGGTACTTTGTATCATTTTATTAAAAATAACCAAAGCTGCTGAAGTACCTATAACTCCCAAAATAGTTAAATAGATTAATGCTTCTACCGCTCCATCTTGGTTTTGAAGCTTAAAAGCAAAGTCAGAATTTATAAGTATGATAATACCAATAGGTCCAACAATACAGAGAGCAAATGAAGTAAGCTGTAAAGAGTTGATAGAAGTGAGATAATTTTTAATAATGTTGGTACTGGTTGCATAGCACAAAGCTGCCCCAACCACAAAAAATGCATAAAAATTTAAGCTGCCAATCTCTCCATCACTATTCACAAAAATCAACACAGCTGATCCTACAAAAGCGACTACTAAACCAAGTAATTGCCTTGGGTTGAGTTTATGCTTAAAAACTATAATGCCAATAATAAAAGTAAAAAGTGGAGTAAGTGCATTGAGCACCCCAGTAATAGAACTGGCTAACTGAGTTTGTGCTTTAGCAAATAAAAATGCAGGAATAAAATTGCCCAAAATACCCATAAGCACTACATACTTCCATTTGCTTTTAGGTACTTTTTTAAAGTGAGAAATCGCTATCGGAAGCAAAACAACAAATGCACTAATAATTCTAATTGCTCCAACTTCCTGAAAAGAATAAACTTTTAAACCTTGTTTAATCAAAATAAAAGAACTGCCCCAAATTAAAGAGAGTCCTACCAACATTAACCAGTGTTTCAGCTGAGGTGATTCGTCTTCAACAATATCGGCTATTTTCGAGTCTGATCTGGTTATGTCTTTCATAATTATGATTTTTCAAGCGGTTTTTATTGCTGCTTTTTTGCCAATCCTCTACACTTTTTACTACAGTATTTTACCTGCTCCCAGTCCTTTTCCCATTTTTTTCTCCAGCTAAATGGCCGCTTGCAAAATTCACAAATTTTCACCGGCAAATCAGATTTTTTAGTCATTTTCATTTGTTAATCAATATAATAACTGCTATTTTATGTGCATACTTAACACTTATCAATAGCTTAACTACTAAAAAAATCAATAACATCACTTATATAAAACAGATTTCAAATGCGATCTAAACAGGAGAGAAATGGAATTGTTGCTGGCGGTAATTTCATTATAGACCAGATTAAAATTGTAGATCAGCAACCGGTACAAAATCAACTGAGCCTCATTCTTGATCAATATACCAGTACAGGAGGTTCTCCCTACAATATTTTAAAAAACCTATCTCTTTTAAAAGCTCCATTTAAACTAGCTGGCATTGGCGTAGTAGGGAATGATACCGGAGGCAAGCTCGTACTCGATGATTGCATTAAAAATGACATTGATAAAAAAGGGATTAAAGTAACCGATAAAGCCATTACTTCATTTACAGATGTAGTTACTAACAATGCTAATGCGAGTAGAACACTCCTACATTATGTAGGTGCAAATGCTTTATTGGATATTGAGCACTTTAGATTAGATAAGTACCGCTATAAAATTTTCCATTTAGGCTACCTTATGCTGTTAGAAAGCCTCGATAAAATTAATGAAAGAGGTAGAACCAGGGCATCTCAATTATTACAAAAAGCTCAGGAAATGGGTTTTGCCACTTCGGCTAATATGATAGATGGCGAAAGTAAACAAATGCAGAATGTCTTATTTCCTTCTCTGCCATATTTGAACTATTTATTTCTGGCAAAAAAAGAGCTAGGTAAAATAATGCAAAGAAAAATAGACTCAACCAATGAGATTGTAGAAGCTGCTTTTGAACTACTTAATAAAGGAGTAAAAGAATGGGTGATCATTTCTAGTAAAACAGCAATTATCGCTGTTAATAAAGAAAAAAAATTTAATAAGACGAATAAAGTGAACTTACCTTCGGATATAGTGAAAGGAAGAGCTGGAGAGAGAGAAGCTATTATTTCTGGTATGTTGTGGGCGTTTCATGAAGAATTGAGCATTGAGGAGGGATTAAAAATTGGAGCAGCCACTGCGGCTGCCTGTTTGAGAGATGCCAGTTGTACAAAAGGAGTTTTGCCACTCGCAGAAACGCTAGGTTTCGCAGAAGAATACGGTTATTTTGATGAATAAAAAAAGGATGTAGCTGAATATTTATCTACATCCTTTCTTTATTAGGACTTACGCATTTAAGTTAAAAATGATAATAGGATTAGCAAGAATCTGTTTAAGATAGTTGCTAATCGGAAGTTCTTTGATTTGATAGAGTGTTGTTTTCAACTGTTTTGCAAGGAGTTTCAGCCCTATCCAAGCCTGGTAGCAGCAAGCTAGATGGTTCCTCTGGGAGATTGCCTTTCGGCATTGGCACTTCTCAGAGCCTGTAAGCTGTTTGTATTCCCTGTGGAACTGCTCAATCTGCCATCTGATCTGGGATTCGTTTTCGGCCTCAAATACATTCATCCTGTCCGATAGATCATTTGTGATCACCCATTCAATGTCCCCGTTTAGGGAGACTATCTTGAATAATTTGACGGGGTAAGGGTATTTTTTGAGTTTGACCTGTACGCCTTCCAGCAGTTGCCTACCGGAAAGCTCGACTGTGCCCACAGCCTGCATCCCTGTGTCTCTGGATAGGCTGACTTGGCGGTTGCTCTTCAGGGTAGTGAAGAATGTCCAGCCGCTTCTGTGCACAAGCTTAAGGTTGTCCATGGAAGCATACCAGCTGTCAAAAAGTATCTTTTTGGCTTTCAGGTCTTTACGCATGGTCATTCGGGTGAACATCTCCTGGAAATGGTCATTCTTGGTCTTCTTATCCGTTTCTGGGTGGTAGATTCGGTAATCGATAGGATAGTAATCCCCATCAATGCCATTGCTGTGTACCATGTTTACCAGATTGATCCCATTGACTAGGCCATGCTCATTGCCTGAGTACTGCCTTTTGGCCAATTCTATATACCGGGAATACCTCTTTGCCTGAACACTGTCATCGACAAGGATAAATGAGTCTGCGCTATCTTGGAGATGGCCCTTGACAATATCCCACAGGTCGGAAGAGGTAAATTTAGAATGGGCTAGAAAACGTGTGACTTGGTCATGACTGACATCCATAGAATGGGCTGCCATGTGGGTACAGGTATAATTCCCGTGAGTATGGAGAAGATATGATATGTACAGAGATTTATCCATGAAGTTGTCTAAAGTAGTTATACTGTGAAAATGCTTTTATCCAAAATATTATTCTTTTCCTCAAAAAGACCTGTAATCTTATATTTTCGAGTTCGAAAAAAAAGCTATCATTTGAGGGAAGTAGAATTTTGAAAAGTAGTTAACAAAACAAATAATCCATTTTTAGTAATTATGCCAAATTATATATAAATCAACTAGATTAATTTGTTATTTTTTATTTTAGACAACTTCCATATAAATTAGTATTAAAAAAATACAATCTCTCAAATTTTGAGCATTTTTGCTAGAGAAATTTAATATTGCGTAAGTCCTATTTATATCTAATAATATTCTTTTATAATTTTTCAATAATTAAGGCTGATGCGCCACCACCGCCATTACAAATAGCAGCTAAGCCGTATTTACCATTTTTTTGATGTAAAACATTATTAAGTGTAGTAACAATTCGGGCACCTGAGGCTCCTAATGGATGGCCTAATGAAACAGCTCCACCAAATACATTTACTTTATCAGCAGGTATTCCAAGTTTCTTGTAAAAAGCAATAGTAACTACTGCAAATGCTTCATTTACTTCAAAAAAGTCTATATCATCTAAAGACAAACCTGCTTTTTTCAAGGCTTTAGGCGCTGCTAGAGTTGGCGCTGTGGTAAACCATTCAGGTTCTTGTGCCGCATCTGCAAACGAAACAATTTTAGCTATCGGCTTTAAGCCTAATTCATCTACTTTTTCTTTACTTGCTAAAACTAATGCTGCGGCTCCGTCATTTATGGTAGATGCATTAGCCGCTGTAACTGTACCTTCTTTTGTGAAAACAGGTCTTAAAGACGAAATTTTCTCAAACTTCACTTTCTTGTATTCCTCATCTTCTTCTACTAATAACGCTTCCCCTTTTCGTTGAGGCACTTCAACAGCAACTATCTCACTTTTGAAAAGACCTTCTGCTGTACTGTTTGCAGATTTTCTATAAGAACTTTCAGCAAAAGCGTCTTGCTCCTCACGGCTAATATCAAATTTACTAGCAGTATTATCGGCACAAACACCCATTGCACATTCATTATACACGTCTGTTAAGCCATCTTTTACCAAGCCATCTAGCATTTGACCATGACCATATCGATAGCCAGTTCTTGCCTGTGGCAAATAGTAAGGTATATTCGACATGCTTTCCATACCTCCTGCAACAATTAGATCATTTGTACCACACATAATACTTTGCGCTGCGAGCATAATTGCCTTTGTTCCAGAAGCACAAACTTTATTTACAGTGGTACAAGGCACATCATTTCCAATTCCTGCAAAAAGTGCTGCTTGCCGAGCTGGTGCCTGACCTAGATTTGCAGAAACCACATTACCCATATAAACTTCTTCTACATCTTTAGGCTGTACTCCTACTGCTTCTAAAGCACCCTTTATAGCACTAGCTCCTAACTGAGTTGCTGATAATGAAGAAAGCACACCTCCAAAGCTTCCGATAGGTGTCCTCTTTGCTGAAATGATATATACCTCTTTCATATTTATCTATTGTTATTTTTCATATTATTGGTTAAGCTCAAATTGAGAATTTTGGCTCAGTATTACAAATTAATTTTAACAGTTTTACCTATGGACTTTGTAGTAGTTTACAGGCAAAACATTTTGTAAATGCTCATATATATCGCTATCTAAACCTGCTACTGTTGCAGTTGCCGCTACATCTTCTAGTTGATTTTCAGTTCTAATTCCACACACTGCTGAAGCCACAGTAGGATTTTGAAGCACATATTTGATTGCCACATTTGCTGCTGAAACATTCTCCTTTGCAACAGCCCCTACAAGTTCAGCCATCTTACTCACATCTGCCACTGAATAATCTAGGTAATGATCTGCGACTTTACCAGCTAATAATCCTTTTGCTAGGCTACCTCTGGTAATTACACTGATATTATTTTGATGTAGTAATGAAAGACTTTCTTCTTCGGGTCTTCTGTCTAATAGGCTATATTGCATCATTACGCTATCAATATTCGATTTTTCTATATAGGTTCTAATCACATTAGGCCTAATAGATGAAATACCATAAGCTCTAATTTTCCCTTCTTTCTTTAGTATTTCGAATGCGTCAATAGTCTCATCAATCGGGTCTTCAAGCGTTCCTCCATGCAATTGATACAAGTCTATATAATCTGTTTGTAAGCGCTTTAAACTATGTTCAACTTGCTCTAAAATGTACTTTTTTGTTGGGTTCCAAGACCAACCCGACTTATCTTCTTTCCATTGGTTACCTACCTTTGTTGCAATGATTACCTCATCTCTTTTATCTTGAAAAGCTTTACCAACTGATATTTCATTTTCACCAAACTGATATAGATCTGCTGTATCAAAAAAGTTGATTCCTTTATCAAAAGCTTCATGTAAAAGTCTCGCATTTTCTGTGTGCTTGCCATCTAATGACATGCACCCGAAGCTGATTTCACTTACTTTTAAATCTGATTTTCCAAGTTGGTTATATTGCATGTTATCTACCTTCTTTTAGATTAAATAAAAAAACCTCCTGTTACTTAAAACAGAAGGTTAAAATAATGATTCCTGAATCAACTAAGAATTATATCTTTTCGCCAGACAAGATTTTTTTGTATCTCTCCTGATCACTTAAAACATCTATTGCTGCTTTTACATCTACATCATCATCAAAAGAACTTTCTACCATACCTTTATGCAAATAATATCTTGCACAAATTTCTTCTTCTAACACTTCTTTAATCTCATCACTGAATTTTTGTAGATCATTATCTTTATTGTGTCTGATTTTCTTTTCGAGCTGCACTATTTGTGATTCGATATCTTCAAAATATTTTTCAGACTTAGCATTTTCTTCAAGATCAGTCAAAACTTGTTCTACATGACTTGTATAATCGTAATCTTTACCAGCTAGCCAACTTACAAACTTAGTATACTCTTCGTCTGAGATATCAAAATCATCTGAGCTAGGAATACTTGTATGCTTCACTTTGTAATCGTTGGCATAGTCGAAGATAAATCCTTTTTGAATCAAGCTTCTTGTAATTGGTGCATACGGATCACGAGAAGTTTTTATATCTGGATCAACTCCACCACCATCAAAAACTAATCTTCCTCCTTTGGTTTTAAATGCTACTCTTAATGAATCTGGAAGTTTTTCTACATAACCATCTTCATCTCGTTTAGAATAATCTATCGCTTGAATACATCTACCACTAGGGATATAGTATTTTGCTACTGTTACTTTTAATTTAGCATTGTAAGCAAGTGGTCTAGTAGCTTGTACAAGCCCTTTACCAAAAGTTCTTTTCCCGATTAAAACTCCCCTGTCGTAATCCTGAATTACACCAGATACAATTTCTGCTGCAGATGCACTTGATCCGCTTACAAGCACAACTATTGGAATATCTAAATCTACAGGATTATTTAATGCTTTGTGTTGCTTGTTCCACTCTTCTATTTTGCCTTTTGTACTTACTACTTCGGCTCCACGAGGTAAAAACAAGTTAGATATGTTGATTGCTTCGCTAAGTAAACCTCCTGGGTTCCCTCTTAAATCTAGAATGATACTTTCTACACCATCATTTTTTAATTCTTGTAAAGCATTTTTAACTTCAAGACTGGCATTTTGCGTAAAATCTGTCAACTGAATAAAGCCTATTTTATCAGTTACTTTGCCATAATAAGGAACATTTTTTACATGAATCCTTTCTCTTAGCATCTCAACTGTAACTACAGATTCGCTAGCAGGCTTTTTTACTGCTACTGCTACTTTAGTACCTTCTTTACCTTTTAATAATCTGCTAATCTCAGGAATAGATAGACCTTGCACTTCATTATTATCTATTGAGATAATTTCATCACCTACATTTATACCTGCTTTGTGTGCTGCAAAACCTTCATTTGGCATTACAACCACAACCTTATTATTTTTAATGCCGATTACAGCTCCAATTCCACCATATTCTCCTGTAGTAAGTGTCCTGTAATCTTCTACCTGTTCTTCAGGAATGTAATTAGTATATGGATCAAGTTTACTCAACATTGAATAAATACCAACATTTACCAATTCTGTTGGATCAACTTCATCAACATAATACTTATTAACTTCTTTAAAAAGGGTAGCAAAAATGTCGAGGTTCTTCGCTATTTCGAAATATTTGTCTTTGGGATAGTTTGCAGCTATCAATAAAACGATAACAGATGAGAGACCAAGCAGTTTTAAAAATTTATATTTCATATCACTAAATAAATGAAACCAGGATTTATAAATCGGAATGATTTGAAAAACCAGACAGCTTTTCAACAACTTTTTCTAAATGAATAATTCCACAATTATCCATTAAAAAGGAATTATGTTTAAAAAGCCAATTCTAATATAAAAAATAATCAAGCTAAAAAAAATTACATCTGAAAACCTATAATATCAAGGCTTAGAAATTTCTAATTTATTAATTTCAGAAGTAAACGATAAAAATGCCTGATTAATATCAGAATAACTTACTGATTTTTTGGCAATAAATATTACAGCAATGCAACAATGCAATTGCTTATCTTGAAGTGAACTGTGAATTGAGTTTTTATTTAATCTGTAGACCTCTTTTAGCTGTCTTTTAATTTTATTTCTGTGAACAGCTTTTCTAAAAGATTTTTTGGGTACAGATACGAGCACCTGAACAGGCGCAATAAGGTCGGTCTTTTCTTTGGGAAGAAAAAAAAACTTTAGAGGGTAACTAAAATACTGATTACCTTTACGAAACGTTTCGGCGATTAGCTTTTTGCTTACGAGTTTTTCAGCTTTGGGAAAGGTAAAATCTGCCAAACAACTTAGGAAAGTTAGAAAAAGACCCTGACTTCGTTATTCAGAGTCTTTTTGAGAATTTCTTTTTACAATTGCTTCTGCTTTTTTAATTGTACCTTTTTGGTAAGCAAGCTTTTCTTGTTTTTTTACTATTTTTTTAGCTATTCTAGCTTTCATAACTTATCATTTAAAAATATTACTTTCCTTTTCTTTCAGAAGAAACTGTTAATTTCTTTCTGCCTTTTGCTCTTCTTTTTGCAAGAACAGCTCTACCACTAGCTGATGCCATTCTTGATCTGAAACCATGCTTATTTTTTCTTTTCCTGTTGGATGGTTGATAAGTTCTTTTCATTGCTCTAAAATTTTTCGGAGTGCAAAGCTATAATTTTTTATATTAAATGAAAAGCCATGCACAGTTAATTTAGTAATAATTTTAATATTCTCTAAAAAATGACTCAAATTTAATATTAATCAACACAAATTTCACCTTCGCCAGGAATTTCTACACATACTTCTAATGTTTGAGACACTGCATCTAGAGTAGTTGTTACTGGTAAAAACTGACAATTACCATTTTCACAATATTCTGCTAAACCTGTAACATTAATTTCTGCAGCTCCATCAACTACCTCTACCTCAAGAGAATAAGTAACCGGTAGCGTTGTTCCATCAAAGTTAACAGCAAATAAGGTTTGTCCATTTAGAGTAAAATCTCCATTGTCTTGAATTTCACCTGCTATCATCACATTGGTAGGAAAGTTTGCGAATGTACTCTGAAATATCCCAGAAAACTCGATTCCTTCAGTACCTACACTTAAGATGGCCTCTTTAAAAGAATAGATTCCCAAATCTCCTAAATCCATATCAGCATCATTCAAAATATTAATATTCCATAAATTGTAATTGGTGCCATAGGTGCCAAAAACTATCGCGTTATCGTCAGAATTATAAATGAGTTGATCAAGTACAGGATGAGACAACAATATTTCATCATACAGATCAACAGAATCTTCATATTCACCTACAAAACTAAATTCTTCTACACCACTTATATTTTCCCAATGAGACGTTGCTGAGCTTAAATACAAGCTTTCATTCATACGACTCACAGTATCAGAATAGAATGAATACCCTGAAATAATTGTATCGGCTAATAAATAAGAGATTGCCAAACTACCATTTGTACCTAATTCTATACTTTCTGTAGTACCATCAAAAAAAGCTTTTGCCCCACTCCCATCTTTATTGGCATTAATTGTATTCTCTCCATAACTGGTAACAGGCAAATTATTTACTGTAAATGGCAACTCAGCATCCATGTATACATGCCCATTAAAAGACTCGAAAGTTAATTCTTGGGTAAAATTCTCTGGCAAGAACTCAATATTACCAGCATGTGAGATGCCTGTCCAACCGAAATTACTTTTTAGCAAAGGCAAATCAATGCTTCCTTTAAATACAAAAAGTGGCTCTGTTGGCTCAAAATATAATTCTGTATATGTAAAATCACCGTTAGAAGTAGTAAATTCAGCAGTGTCTTGATCGATATTGTAATATATATAGCATTGCTCGTCTACACTCAAAGATATAATTGAAGAGAGATCAGGATTTTCTAAAAGACTAATATTCGCTAGGTAATCACTCACAGGTGTAGCATCTTCGAATAAACTTGTTTCTGGTAATACAGCAGTTCCATATCCTTTTAGCGAAGATATTTTCCCTTCTGAATCTGTAGTTAGTGCAAACTCTCCACTGCTCAAATAATACTGAGTAGCTGAAGTTTCCAGATAAACACTCCCTTTTATTTCTAGCCCTTCTGTGGTTTCAATGTATCTATCATTATTAGTTAAAATCGAAAAATCGCAAGATGTACCTACATCAACTGACAAGGCATCTTCTTCCAAAGCTTCTCTGGTAAAAATGTCTACAGGCGAAAAATCGCCCAGATCGCAAGACTGCAAATAAAATAAGCCTGCGATAAATAAGAGCTTTGTATTTGGTTTTGAAAAAATAAACATGAACTAAAAGATTGAATTTGACACTCAACAATTAAAATGACAAATCATATTACTTATAAGTTGGACAACGCCATTGTAAGCCACTTAAAAAGAACCTGTAACTCAGCATTACATTTACTTGTGCTGAACCTACATGAACATCTTGTGGATAAAAACCACCAGCTTCATATTGTCCGATACCTAATACATAGGTAAACTGTGTAATTAATGAGAAATTAAAAAATTCAAAAGAAACACCTGCTCCAGTAATTAAACCTAAACCACTATCTTCTTCAATGAGATTTTCATTATTAGTAGCACCACCAAAAGCAGTATTAGTTAATGAAGCCTGCCAATAAGTTGCTCCAGCCAAACCATAAATATTCATCCAGATTGGCCAATTGTACCACTTTCTGCTAGGAGAATATTTTAAATGAAAAAAGTAATATTCTGGCTCTAGCAAATAACCTTCTTGAATAAAAGCAGCATTAAAGTTTACACCAGCAACATAACTGAGTGGTTTAAGCATATCTCCATACTCTACAAAAAAATGAATGGCATTTCTTTCATTCTCCATTAAAGGTTCATGCGAAGTTTGCCACACAGCCGGGCCAATTCCAATTTCCAAATACCTGAAATCGTATTTCCTTTGTTTAGGTTTTTTATATTTCCTCGGCTTTTTAGAAAATAGCTGCGAAAAAGAATGACCATACTCTACCATCATTCCTTTACTAATATTTAAAGAAAGGGAATCACTTAAAGCATATGATGAGCTGGACAATCTTGCTGCATTTAAATCTGAAAAAATAACAGTTACAAGACTAAAAAATATAAATAATCTGATCTGCATAAGGTTGTATCTTGTCAAGATTGTATCAAGTATTATGCTAATTTAACATGATATTTCCGAAAGCCGTTTGCTTTAAATAAAAGCTAATGTGCTATCATTTTTCAATACTCTCTATAATCACATACCTTTACACGTATCAGTATTGTTAAAATTATCAGCTGAAGTAATAAAACATCAAAGCTAAAGTCTGTCTTAAAAATGAAGTGAAAGCTCAAAATAATTTTATGAATTAGGCAAAAAGGTATTTTTTTTGGGAAAATGGAGCCATTTCAGCAAAAAAAACATTCCTTTTAGTAGTTGGTTTTAACATACTGAAATGATCTTTGCAATATTTCCTATAAAATTTGAATAAGCTTATTATTTTTACGCACTCTTATAGAAATTTTAGGGATTGAAATATATACTTGAATTAAAATAAAAATCATAACATTATATGGCTGAAGTAATCAGAATGCCAAAGATGAGCGACACGATGGAAGAAGGTGTAATTGCGTCTTGGCTGGTTAAAGTAGGTGACAAGGTATCTTCTGGTGATATACTTGCCGAGGTAGAGACCGATAAGGCAACCATGGAGCTTGAAAACTACGAAGACGGTACAATCTTATACATTGGACCAGGTGAAAAAGATTCTGTTCCTGTAGATGGAATTATCGCAGTTGTTGGAGAAGAAGGTGAAGACTACCAGTCTTTACTAGACGGAGAAGGAGGAAGCAGCAATGGTGAACAAAAAGAAACCGCTACAGAAAGTGCACCGGAAGAAAGCACAGAAGAAGCTCCGGCAGCAGCAGATATCGATACATCTGGCATTAACGCAGAAGTGATTACTATGCCGAAGATGAGCGATACCATGGAAGAAGGCACTATCGCTAGCTGGTTAGTAAAAGTTGGTGATGACGTTGCTTCGGGCGATATTCTCGCTGAAGTTGAAACTGACAAAGCTACCATGGAGCTCGAAAACTACACTGATGGTAAAGTACTTTATCTTGCTGCAGATGCTGGTAGCTCTGTAAAAGTAGATGGAGTAATTGCTATTATCGGTGAAGAAGGAGCAGATTATAAAACATTATTAGAAGCTCAAAACTCAAAAGCTTCTGGTGGTGCAGCAAAAAAAGAAGAGGCTCCAGCCCCAAAACAGGAAAAAAAAGAAGCTTCAACAGCAAAAAAAGAGGAAGCAAAACCAGCTCCGGCGGTTTCTTCAACAAGCTCATCAACTTCTTCAGAGGGAGGTAGAGTAAAAGCTTCTCCTCTTGCTAAAAAACTAGCTGAAGACAAAGGCTTCGATATAAGCAAAATACCTGGAAGTGGAGACCACGGAAGAGTGATTAGAAGAGATGTTGAGTCTTACCAGCCAGTTGCAGAAACTGCTACTGCTGCACCAACTATAGGTGCTGCTGTACCAGTAGGTCAAGAAAGCTTTACTGAAGAGAAAGTTTCTCAAATGAGAAAAGTAATCTCTAAGAGACTTGCTGAAAGTAAATTTACTGCTCCTCACTTCTACCTTACTATGGAAATTAACATGGATAAGGCAATTGAGGCTAGAAAAGGAATGAACGAAATCTCTCCTGTAAAGATTTCGTTCAACGATATTGTATTAAAAGCTTGTGCTGCTGCTTTAAAACAGCATCCTGATGTAAACTCTTCTTGGTTAGGAGACAAAATCAGAAAAAATCAACATGTTCATATTGGTGTTGCTGTAGCAATTCCTGACGGACTTCTTGTTCCAGTTGTTAGATTTGCAGATAGCAAAACACTTTCTCAGATTTCTGCTGAAGTAAAAGACCTTGGCAAGAAAGCAAAAGAGAAAAAATTACAACCAGCAGATTGGGAAGGTAACACATTTACTATCTCTAACCTTGGTATGTTTGGTATCGATGAGTTTACAGCGATTATTAACCCGCCAGATGCTTGTATCTTAGCAATAGGTGGTATTAAACAAACACCAATTGTAAAAGATGGTGAAATCAAGATTGGTAACTTAATGAAGGTTACGATGTCTTGCGACCATAGAGTTGTAGATGGTGCTGTAGGTTCTGCATTCCTTCTAACGCTTAAACAGTTGCTTGAAGACCCAGTAAGAATCCTTGTCTGATTTTAATACATTAAAATATACAGGTCATTCTTACCAGGAATGACCTTTTTTTATACCTTATATTTATATAAAATCCCACTATTAAATTTAAACAAAATGAAAGTTGCAGTTGTAGGCGCTACCGGTTTAGTAGGTAGTACCATGTTAAAAGTACTGGAAGAAAGAGACTTTCCAGCTGATGTTATTATTCCTGTTGCATCTAGCAGATCAGTAGGCAAAACAGTTACCTTCAAAGGAAAAGAATTCAAGGTAGTGGGCATGGAAGAAGGTATTGCTGCAAAAGCTGATATTGCTATTTTTTCTGCTGGTGGAGGTACATCTTTGGAATATGCTCCTCGCTTCGCAGAAGCAGGTACTACAGTAATTGATAACTCTTCAGCATGGAGAATGGATCCAACTAAAAAACTGGTTGTGCCTGAAATTAACGCCAATGAGCTTACAAAAGACGACAAAATTATAGCTAACCCTAACTGCTCTACTATTCAGATGGTATTGGCTTTGGCTCCACTACACAAAAGATACACTATTAAAAGAGTAGTTGTATCTACTTACCAATCTGTTACTGGAACTGGTAAAAAAGCGGTAGACCAAATGATGAGGGAAAGAGCTGGCGAAGAGCTTACTAGAGAAGAAATGGCTTACCCATACAAGATTGATATGAACGTATTACCGCATATCGATGTGTTCTTGGAAAATGGCTATACCAAAGAAGAAATGAAAATGGTGAACGAAACCATGAAAATTCTTAATGACCAAAGCATAAAACTTACAGCAACTTGTGTGAGAATACCTACTATGGGTGGTCACTCAGAATCTGTAAATGTTGAGTTCGAAAATGAGTTTGATTTAGCTGAGGTAAGTGGTATTCTTCAAAGTAGTGATGGAATAGTTATGGAAGATGACGTAACTAATCTGGTTTATCCTATGCCGATAAATGCGCATAACCGTAACGAAACTTTTGTTGGTAGACTAAGAAGAGACGAAAGCCAAGAAAATACACTTAACATGTGGATTGTTTCAGATAACCTTAGAAAAGGAGCTGCTACTAATGCTGTACAAATTGCAGAAGCATTAATGAAAAATAATCTGGTTTAATAAAAGCTTGATTCTCTTTTTATTGAGCAAAGAGCATCTGAAATTTTATTTTTTTATCTAAAGGAGTATCTGAAAAAAACTTATAATTGAGTGATAATTCAGGTACTCCATTTTTTAATATATCAGGCTACATGTCGGGACTTTACGCTGCATTCGACGTTTTTCCTTCTACCAAAGGTTCAGCAACACATATTTCTCATTTTGCCAGTTCACTTTTCGAGTTTACCAATGGAGGTGTTTTATGCGCGCTTGCAGGAAACTACCTACCCAAAGAACAAAGTAAAGATAACATCAGCATAAAAAGACTTAGTCTTAAAAATGTAAATTACCTGCAAAGAGCCGAAGCCTTTTCCAGATTTGTAAGCAAACAAATTGAGCTAACCGAAGATGAGTTAAATATTTGCCACTTCAGAGATATTTGGGGAGGCATGCCTATTTTAAAACCAAATAGAAATTACAAAACAGTTTTCGAAGTAAATGGATTAACCTCCGTAGAACTTCCGTATAGATATCCTCATCTCACAAAAAGCTTTATACAGAAATTGAGAAAAAGAGAATTGTTTTGCCTGCAACAAGCAGATAAAATTGTAACTCCATCTCAAACTACTGCCGATTTTCTCCAAAGCTTAGGTACTCCGTCAATCAAAATTGAAGTAATTAGAAATGGAGCTGTAATACCTGAAAAGGTACCCAAACCAGAAAACCTCCCAGAAAAATACATTATTTACTTTGGAGCTTTACAAACTTGGCAAGGAGTAGATGTATTACTCAAAGCATTTTCGGGATTGAAAGACTTTGACGACTTACATCTAGTAATTTGTAACGCAGGCTCTAAAAGAATAGCTAAACCATATAAAAAGTTGGCGGCAAAATTAGAAGTGGATGAAAAAGTAATCTGGTTCGATCAATTGGAACAAAAAACACTTTGGGCAATGGTACAACATGCACTTGTTTCTGTTGCTCCGCTAAAAGAAGGCAACAGAAATATTGAACAAGGCTGCTGCCCGCTTAAAATACTAGAATCTATGGCTTGTGGAACTGCCATAATCGCTTCTGAATTACCAGTTTGTACCGAACTGATAGAAGATAACACACACGGTAAACTAGTTCCACCTGAACGACCTGCAATGCTTTCTAGAGCCATTAGGTTTTTAGTTGAATATCCTGATTTAGCAGAGAAAATGGGCAAACAAGGGCAACAACAAATCGAAACATTCTTTACTTGGCAGCAAAAAAAAGAAGCATTAAAATCTTTGTATTCCCGTTTAAATTCCCTTATTTAAAGTCAAATAAACTCGATATTATGGCTGACACCAAAAATGTATTCCAACAATTAAAATCTCTTGATCCAGAACAAACTCAGATTGTAGAAACAAAAAAAATTGACGGTACACATACAGCTCAATATTGGCTTAATTTATTAAGAAAGATTGCTATACTAGATAAGGATGGAGATAAAGTTAGGTTAAATTCTAGTCTATCTATTAAAATGATAGTTTCTGGAATAGTAGCCTTTTTTAGCATTTTCGTTGCCATAGGTACTCAAATCCCTTACATTTTAATAATAACTGCTCTAGCAGTTGGGTTAGCTATCAAATTTGGGATCGATAATAAAAAAGTAAAAAAGCTCGATTTGAGTAACCACCTCAGAAGCTTTTTAATGCCTTTTCTTAGTATCATCAAAGAAGATATTCCTAAAAAAAGTAAAGTACAGATAAAAGCTTCTTTCGAAGAGTCTGACCAGCAAGAATATATTGTTGACCAAAAGCAAGGAAATAATAAAGGCTATCCTAAAATCAAAGAAACATACTTTAAAATCCCAAGACTTGAGTTCAAAGCTACTTTGATTGATGGAACTCAAATTCATCTAGAGTATACCGATTTTGTGCGAAAGAGAAATGTGACTAAAAGGAACCCAAGAGGTAAAATAAAGCACAAGGTGAAATACAAAATCAAACACCTCGTACAAATCAAATTATTTTTCCATAATGGAATATATAATGTTGGTGGCAGTCTCGATCTTCCTAAAAATATAGCTTATACTACTAAAGGTCAAACTCACTGTTTTAAAACCAAATTGGTAGAAATTGTTCCAGATGAAATGGATTGTATGCCTACAAAAAAAGTACTTGCTGCAATAGCCGGAATTTATAAAAGAGTACAACCAGTTGGTAAAACAAATGCAGACATGCAGTAATAAACTTGCTTTTTTTGCAACAAACTAATTGAGCTATAATTTTGATAAGATTTATACACTTTATTTTATTAACTTTAATCTCCTAAAAAATGATAGGCTTAAAAATGAGCTTATCTTGTTAAATTAAAATTTCTAAGCCTCAAAAAAACAGATTTGTATATGGATAGGCCGTCATCTAGAAATGCAGATAATAATCATCAAAGACCTATGGTATTTGGACTTCCAAAATATCGAGAAAGGGTAATTACTGCTATAAGTGAAGCTTATACAAACAACGATCTGGATATAGATGAGTACGAACGAAGGCTAGACATTGCCCATGATGCAAGAACTATAGAAGAACTCAGAAACTCGGTTTACGATTTTCCTCAGATAAATAGTTTATTGCCTGTAGTTAAAGGAGCTCAACCTTCTCAAGGTCAAGAACCTAAAAACTATCCTCCATACAGAAGTGCACCTTATAATAGCTCTCCTGCTGAAAATATTCGTAAGACTTTCGAGGAAATTGACTTTATCAATATAATCGGAGATAAGAAATTATACAGTGCCGAAATATCTAAACCAAATATTAAAGTGGTTACAGGTATCGGCGATACGCTTATAGATCTAAGAGATATTGCTCATAAATTCACACACATTAGAATAGAAAGCATCTGTATTATTGGTAATGTAAGAATTCGCCTACCACATAATGCCAAGGTTAAGAGAAATGTAACTGTGGTAATTGGAAGTACAAAACAAAAGCAAATTGGTGGTTCTTTACTTAAAAAATTCTTTGGAATTAATGCAACCAAAGGAGACAGGTATGATTACAACCAACCAGAGGTTTTTGTAGAAATAACAGGCTTTAAACTAATTGGCGATATGATTTTGGAATTTATGCCTCCACCAGAAGCTGTAGACTATTAATCTATTTCTCTTAATAAGAGAGCTGCTCCTGTATTTAACTCATAATTATATGCAGAGATAGGTTGAATATTATTCCCCAGTAATTTTCTTATTGAGGCACTACTTCTCTCAAATGAAACCATGCTTGCCTTACTTTTTCATTTGAAGTATTTAGCTCTACCTCCTTTGCCCAAACCAAGTAATCCTCTGCATCTTCGAAAGTCTCGCACTCAGTCAAAATTAAATGCAGTGCCATACTAGGTTTATCTGAATCAAAGTCTTCATATTCATCTACAATAGGAACAACAATTAACTTAGAGTCAGCTTTCATTTCTATGGCAATACATTTTTCTTCCGGAATACTAAAAGCTGTTTCAACTTTCCTGAATTCTAATTGGAGCTCTTTTACTTTCTGGTGTAATTGTAACACTTCAGGATAGTCGGTAGGATCAAGCATAATATGCGTTTTTAGATTCTAAATTGTAACAAATTAGCTTTTTGGCTCTCTATTACCAATAAACGGAATATTTGTTCTTGGGATAAATAAGTCAATGTTACTGGCGCATCGGATTTTATCGCTTTACCAAACATCAATTTGCCAGAAGTATTAAATATCCATGAGCTTTTAGATTTGGGAGAAAACACATTGATAAATACTTTACCCGGACCAAAATTTAGCAATTGTATTTGTTTTTGGTCTCTATCTGGAAATGTAAACTTAAACATCAATTGCTGTGAGGTATTAAAAAATTGAATCACATTATCATCTTGTCGCATTAAGATAAACTCAGGTTTCATAGTAGCTCTAAGCCGCTGAGCTTTGGATTGATACTCAGATGAATTGGCATCATTCCCTGCTATAAAGAATCGAGAATCAGTCATGGTTTTTCTCATCTTTTTTCTGCTTCGCAAACTTCCACTCAGGTCTAGAGTAACTAAGTCTCCCCCATCACTCATAATATTAATCAGCGTTTCATCACCAGATTTACTTAGCACAAGAGGTTGGTGACAAGTAAAATTCATCAACAATGGAAAGCCAGGATGTACTCTAGCATTCTGGTCTAGGGCATATAAACTGCCATTTTCTAACAAAGCAAGTATATACGTTTTCCCATTATCTTCTAAATACACTGGCGGTGTAGCTAAAGCAGACTCCAATTTTCTTGGATTCCAAGAACGAGCAATACCACCATATCGGTTAAACAGATACAAGCGAGCATCTTTTTTTACGGTATTTCCGGGAATAACTCCTCCAACCAAAAAGCGTTGTTCTTTATCGTTTTTCAATCGAACTGGCAACAAATATTTCGCTTCGAAATAGGTTGGCAGATTCATTGGAAAGCCATTTACTTTTCTGCCAAGTCTGTCATATACATGTATTTGTCCATCCGAAATAAAAGCATACTGTAGCTTATCATTGTTATAAACATCCACCTGAGTTACATCACCAACAGTATGTCGCCAAACTGCATTGCGCCAAAGAATCTCACCTGAATCGCTTAAAAGCATCAACCTTGTTTTTTCATCTTGTAAGATAAATTCTTTTTGCTGGGTATAATGGTTAATAACAACTCTTGCCGCTTTACTCGCCTTTTCTGGTAATGGAGTTGTAGAAAGCGTGTCTGGAATAATAGCTGCCAAATCTGCTGATTGTAAGCTAAGTTGAAAATGAGCCGAGTCTTTATCGATCTCTAAAAGAAGCTTACCCAGTTTAGAAAAAGTATTTGACAGGTCTTTTTTATAAGCACTTTTAATGTCGTTTTGCAAGAAAGAGATAAACTTTTTCCCATTAATGTAATAAGTATAAAATGCTTGAGAGTCAGTTCCTTTTTGGGTAATCTTAGCCAACACATTTTCTGGAACATACTGATTGGCGAGCCAAAGCGAATTTTGCTGTATTTTATAATAAGTCGCAGGAAACTTACTCATCCCTTCTGGAATAAATAATCGAGGAAAATCTGGCTGACTTATTTTCGTAAAACCTGTTACGTTTCGCTTTTCTTCTGGATGTAATACGCTTAAAAGGTTGGCAACAGTAACACTATCTTTTATCGGAATATTGATGATTTTATAAGGCTGATAAAAGCCTGGTCTATCTAAAATATACTGTTGCACATTACCCTCTACCTGCTCAGAAAAGGTTTCATAATCAAAATTAAATCGCTCTTTAAGCAGGTTGATTCTCTCAGATATCAATTCATTTCCCAAAAAAATCTTTGAGTAATTATCATCAGCATCCAACCTCAAAGCTTTGTAATACATCATATTTTCTGATGAAGTATTCCAATACAATTGGTTTGTATTTGCTTGTTTGCTTGGTGTTATCATTCCTTCATTATTAAAGAAATAATTACCACTGCCAATTAATTCATTTGCTGATAAGTCTAACTTTAATTGTAAATAATCGGGTGCATAACTTAAAGCCGGATAGAAAACAGAAACAGGCTTCTGCAGCATGCTATTCATCCAAATATGTAAATTTGTAGTATTTACCGTGAGCAAAACTGAATTACTCTCATCGAGCATTTCTTTATTTGGTAAGGCTACATCTTCTTCTAAAAATGTTCTAATAGATTCTTCTAGCAGAAATGATGAAAAGCTACCGATTATGTAATCGTCAATAGTGTATAAACTTAAAGTACCTGAAGCTGTAGGCTTCGTTAAAATAGGCACTTCTTTATACCTACGCATCCTCCATCCCGACCTAATTTGCTTGTCTGACAAAAGCTTTTGTAATGAATCCTCGTCAAACTTTACCAAAAACAAAAGCGCTGTTTCCTCGCCTGAAATATGGTGTAATGAAATATCTTTTTCCAGTGGTTTAAATCTTTCCAGAGCTGCTAGAAGATTTCTAGCATCATGTATTTTCTCTGAGACAGATGTGGGTAATAGGCTTTCGCCCGGTAAATAAACCACACTATCTTGACTGGTTAATACCTTTTTATCTGCGGAAATTTGTAAAACGGCAACTACATTTTCAGGCAGAAACTTCCAAAAAGTATCTTTCTGATAAGTTAAATACCAAGCAAGACCTATTGAAGTAAGTAGTACAAACAAACCTGCTGCAATGGGTATTATTCTGTCTTTGTGTTTTTTATAAAATGCTATTATAATTTCAGTATACTTCAACTTAAAAATGCTTTTACCAGACAATCTTAGAGAATTGAATACAAAGGTAATAGGAGAATTAGCAATAAATTCTTATTTCAACAGCTACTTACTCGATATGCGATTTAAACAGGATAATTTTAATAAACTACCAACTTGCCCTTCTTCTTCACCGCTTTATTATTGCTAAGTGTATAGATGTAAATTCCCGGGTGCAAATCTTCTGGATATACTTCTTCTATCAATTCTGAAAGAGATAATTGATACAGTTTTTTACCATTTAGATCATATAAATTGAATTGCAGATTATCTCCATCTGAAAATACGTAAACAGGTTCTTCAACTCCTATCGGGTTAGGAAATACCTTAAAGAAATCATCATCGGCATATATCAAACTAGCTTCGTCTGACAAAAGCTCTGTGCCGTTTTCGAGTTGAATTTTAGCTCTGTATATAGTTACTCCGGACATTAATTCTGTATCTAACAATTCGATCGAATTATTTTCGGGATCATTAAATTGAGCAAATTCTTCGAAGGTTTCACTGTCTTCTGTCCTTTTCTCAAATACGATAGATTCTACCCCGTAGGTAGTTCCTAAACTCAGGTTTAAAATACCTTCATTTGCTGCACTTAAACTAGTTAATAATGACCTAAAATAGCAACCAACACCTTGTAAAGTATATCTTAACACCTCTCCTTTTGAATAATTAAAGTCGTAATTATAAATCGGTTTTACAGCAAAAAACTCTTGTCCGGTATTTTCTTTAGAAAAGCTGAGAATTGTATCTGTTGTAGCTGCTATTAAATCCATATACTTTTCACCTAAAGCATATAATTCATAACCGGTTGCATTTTCATCTTTATTCCAATAAAGCATAAAATCATCTTTACAATTGAAGCCAGTATAAAGCGCTAGCAAACTGCCTGTAAAAACTGTATCTGAAAGATAGGTTTTACCAGCAATATTCAATTGAAATTGCACCGTACTTGCCGAGTCTGGCAATGTATAATCGAATGAGTTTATATCTTCAGCTATCCCGTTTTGAATTGACTCAAAGGAATTTCCTGAAATACTCACTGATAAATCGGCTGTTTCATTTTGATAAGTATGTCTCCATTGCAATTTAACCTTGTCTGTATTTTGCAATACATCTGTACCTGCCGGATACAACCAAAACACAGAATCTTTCTTTTCTTGGTAGTAAGCTACAGAAAAGCTTTGGTAATCACTTTGCAAGGAGGTTGCTTTTACTTCAATCTCATATAATCCTTCATCAGGGTTTTCGAGTGTGATTAATTCTGCGGTATTTAAACTATCAATTCCTCTTGTAGCCAAGCTGTTTAGAGAGTCCGCATCCGGATAAGTACTCAATACCCAAGGATGCCATTCTTCTCCTGTATTTTTATTTCTCAGCACCAAATCAAGATTGTTCACTAAAGAAATATTATCACCAGCATTTGCTGGCAAATCTGTCCAACTCAGAGCAATTTTTAAGTTAGAAATATCAGTATCAACAGTTAGCTCATACACTTTTGAGTTAGAGGTATTTTGTATGCTATCTTCTATGTAATTACCTGCTTGCAAAGTTTTAATGGCTTCTACAGCTTGTACATTCCCATATCCGCTTTGGTAGTCGATATTAGCATGAGCAACATCTCTCGCCGAAGCATATAAAACCGCTTTAATCAAAGAAGACGAAGGCATTTTTAAGTTCTCTTGTAAATAAGCTTGCTGCAACAACACAACAATACCAGATACAATAGCAGCCGCATCTGAAGTACCACCTCCCCCATAAGCTACTATTTCGGGTTTTAATCTTCCATCGTATGCAGGACCTTTAGAACTAAGACTAGCGATGACTCCTAATGTATCTATAGCGCCAACGGTAATTACATTCTTCGCCATTTTAAATGTACCAGTGAGATTAGCAAAGCCCGTAATTCCTGCATAAGTGCCTTCTTCTGCAGCTGAGTTTCCAGAGTTACCGGCAGAGAAAACATGAACTATTTCTGGGTTTTCGTAAACTTGCCTGTCATAAGCTTCGGCTTCTACTCCGTAAAAGTTTTCTATGCCTACACCATAAGAGTGATTTTGTAAGAAGATATTATTTACTGTGAAATAAGATAACGTATCTGGAAAAAGATTGAGGAAGTTAGAAGAACTCAAATTAGTAGCTGGCAAGATTCCTTTGCTATTGAATGAAGTATTACCTGCACCAGCAATTAAACTCGCCATTAAAGTAGCATGTGTAGCTGTCTCTGCTGATGCTATATCGGAAGAAAGAATGCGACCTGCAAAATCTATATCATTCGTATCGAATGCATTTTCTTTAATGGAAATTGCCATGTCCTCGCCTGTTAGCTTTGGAAATATTTTGGCTGCAGCATTTAACTGGTTTATTATAAAATTTGGCTCCCTAATGTTAGATTCTACTTGTGGTAGTAAATCTCGATGAGAAATAAAAGTTACCCAAGGCTGAGCTAATAAATACTTTCCTACAAAATCTTGCGAGGTTTCTAGAACAAAGTACCCAACTGTACTAATAGATTTATTTTGATAATTCAGTTGATGCTCTTTAAAAAAACTAATGGCTTTTTCTTGATCTTTAACTGCGACTGTGAAAGAATGAAGAGATGTACTCTTCTTCTTTTGACTTAATAATATAGCCGTAGGCGCTGATAACTTCCAATTATTATTTGCTGCCCAATATTGAACATCTAAAGCAGAAAAATCAGCAGGAAACTCAAAAATAGCATTATTCTCATCTAAGACCTTAAGTAATTGATAACCTTTAGTATTTTTAAGTTCATCTATTTGCGGCTGTGTTCCACTTACCAAATAGTAATTTGATAAAAAATTATTCCTTATATAACCTGTGAGGGCATATTTGTTAAAGTAATGCTGACTTGACTGTGACCTAAGTTGTGAATAACTGGCTTTTTGTACTAAAGCAAGTAGTACTATGAAAAAAATAAGTTTTTTCAATAGCGTCTTGTTTTAAGTTAAAAAATTATTAGATTTCTACTTCTAAATTTAGTTACTACCTCATACATATCATTCCTGGTGTAAATATATAATTTAACCTGCCACACAGGTACAATAAACAAAATAATAAGGAGCTGCTTCGCGCGAGCAAAATAACATTCATTACTTATTAAATCCCAAACAGCCACACTACACGGGTATGGTTGTAACTAGCTATTTTATTCTCTGATTTTTTAAACATCCGCAATTATGAAACATTTAAATTTACTGTTAACTGGATTACTATGCCTACTTTTTACTTTTAGCTGCCAGCAAGACGAAATTGTTATAGCACCAGAAGATGCCATTCCCTCAGAAATACTTTTAAAACTGAATGAAATTGGATTTAATACCATCGATTTTCAAGTAAAGACTTTTGAAGAAGGCTACCTTGTAGAAAACGACATTTACCTTACTGAAAGCCAAATTAATAAAATGAGTGTTGGTAGAGGTATTCCTGCTGTTGAGCAATACAGTACAGATAACTTGGTAAGCACCAGTGGTAGTAGAGTAATCACAATTTATGCTCCTGAAGAAGGCACTTCAACTAGAGGCAAAAAGACAAGTGGTTACAGCCCTGCCATGATCGCTGGTCTTGACTTAGCCATTGCCAGATACAATGCAGAAAACTTAGAAATTTCTTTCCAAAGAGTTACTAGCAGCTCAAGTGCTGATATCGTAATGACTCGTCTTAGTAGAAGAGATGAAAGAAGAGGTGTTTTAGGTTCTGCTGGTTTCCCAACTGCTTCTGGCGATCCGTATGATGAGATTAAAATGAGTGGAGTTCTTGAGTCTAGCTATGGTTTAGATACTGAAGGAATTGCTACTATTATCGCTCATGAAATGGGACACTGCGTAGGATTTAGACACACAGACTATTTCGACAGAAGTATCAGTTGTGGTGGTTCAACAAGTAATGAAGGTGATGGTGGCGTTGGTGCTAATCACATACCTGGCACTCCAACAGGTGCTACTTATTCTGCTCAGTCTTGGATGTTATCTTGTACTGATGGTAGCGACAGACCATTTAATAACGACGACAAAACTGCTTTAGACTACCTTTATTAATTTTAGTTTAGCAAAAAAGCGCGTTCATGTTATATGAATGCGCTTATATATTTTATATGCGATGATTGAATTTAAAAATCTAAACTCTCTCCTATTTTCGGCAAAAATAATTCTTTGCTAGCATTAGCAAATTTCTCAATAGATGCTTCGTGGTCAATTTTTATATAACCAAAAGTATCGTAGTGTACACCTACTACTTTGTTACATTCAATAAAATCAGAAGCAACAATTGCTTCATCTACATTCATAGTGAAGTTATCGCCGATAGGTAAAATTGCCAAGTCTAGTTTATGGAAACGAGGAATCAACTGCATATCTAAAGTAAGTGCAGTATCACCTGCAAAGTAGAATGTAATTTCATCATTGCTTATAATAAATCCACCGGGATTTCCACCATAACTGCCATCTGGCATAGAGCTAGAATGCACAGCATTTACATATTTTACTGTACCGAAATCGAATTTCCAAGATCCTCCATGATTCATCGGATGCACTTTTTCGAGTCCCTTGTTTCCAAACCAACTAACAACTTCAAAGTTACTCACAATGGTAGCTCCAGATTGTTTGGCAATTTGCTCGGCATCTGCGGTGTGGTCGCTATGCCCGTGGCTTAAAAGAATGTAGTCTGGTTTTAAAGAAGCAATATCCACATCACTTGCCAACTCATTCCCGCTAATGAATGGATCAAACAAAATTTCTTTTCCTTTCAGATTTACACTAAAGCAGGAGTGTCCGTAATAAGTTAGTTTCATCTCTCTTATTTTTGTATGTTATATATTAAATTTAGCTTCATGCTCTTTAAAAGTAACCACTATTTTGGTGTTGTGTTAAAGATATTTTCAAAAAAATAAAGTGTAACATTTTTTTACAGTTAGTTGTAAACTTCTGTTACACTTTTATTAATTTAGCTGTAAGAAAACCAAACGTAACCTATTTAAAATCAGCTAATTACATATATATGGAAAGACATTTGGCATAAACCTATACAAATTTAGAGTTATGCTGAAAAACTATCTAAAAACTTCAATCAGAAATCTGATTAATAACAAGATTTACACTTTTATCAATATCTCAGGTCTTAGCCTTGGGATAGTAACTTGTATACTCATTGCGCTATTTGTTTGGGATGAAAAACACTTTGATAATTTCGTTCCTGATAGCCAAAACATCTATAGAGTTTATAATTTAAATAAAACTGAAACCGCTGAAAGCTTTCTTGCGGTTTGCCCACCTGCTTATAAAGGTGCGCTAGCAAATGACTATGCCGAAGTCGAGAACGCTACCTATTGCATGAGGTATTACAATAAAGCCACTTTCTCAAAAAAAGGTGAAGCTTTCTTTGAAGAAAATGGGCTTTTTGCAGAAGCTATATTTCTTAACTTTTTTGGTCTTGAATTAAGCAATGGAAATGCAGAAACTGCTTTAGCAGAAGCAAACTCTTTAGTAATTAGTAATAAACTGGCTGAAAAATATTTCCCTAAGCAAAATGCAGTTGGCGAACTCATTGAGATTGAAGGAAATCCTTATAAGATAACTGGTGTACTTGCTCCATTTCCCGGTAACTTCCATTTAAATATTGATTTTATAATTTCTCTAAAGACACGCAAAGCATACCTCACACCTGAAAGGTTAGCGGGTTGGGGCTGGCATGAGTTTTTTACTTACATTAAAGTAAAAGACGGTGTAGATGTACAGCAACTACAAGATAAATTTACCACGCAAGTCGAAGAAGTTGCCCACCCGATTACTAACCAAGGATATGTTGATTATCCGCTATTTCAAAAGCTGCAAGATATTCATTTATATTCTTACAATTTTGAATATGATATAGCTAAAACAGGAAACATCCATTATGTAGATGCAATGAGTTTGGTGGCTATTTTTATTATGTTGATCGCTTGTTTCAATTTCATCAATCTTTCTACAGCACAATCTGTAAAAAGAGCCAAAGAAGTTGGTATTAGAAAAGCCGCCGGTGCACATAGACAGCAATTAATATTTCAGTTTTTATCAGAGTCATTTGTATTGGTATTGATATCAGTAATTATTGGAGGTGTTTTAACCGAAGTATTACTGCCATTCCTAAACAGTTTTACAGATAAAGAATTAGTATTTAATCCAATTTCATCTCCACTGGTTTTTGCATCACTTTTAGCATTTGTACTTATCGTTACATTGCTTTCTGGGCTCTATCCTGCATTGGTTATTTCTAAGTTTGAGCCACTTAAAGCAATTAAAGAAAATAAGAGTGGAAGCAGTACAGCTACAAAACTCAGACAAAGCTTGGTTATCATTCAGTTTGTTATTTCCACTTTAATGATTTTTGGCTCAGCCATTATTTATCAACAACTTAATTTTCTACAGAGCAAAGATTACGGCTTTAACAAAGAAAGACTTGTTTATTTTAGACTGAAAGGTGATAATATGCGCCGAAACTTAGAAAGTTTTAAAAACCAATTATTACAAGAAGTTGGTGTAAATCAAGTAAGTGCCTGCTATGGTATTCCCGGAGATATAGTGGCTTGGGATGCCATTATCCAACACGAAACACAAAAAACAATTTCAGCTAACCTTTTTGCTGTGGATTATAATTACCCAAAAACTCTAGGTTTAGAATTTATTGCAGGGAGAGATTTTGATGTAAACCTTAAAACTGATTCGGCAGAAGCTTTTATCATTAATGAAACTGCTGTAAAAAACTTAGGTTATAGCGCTCCAGAAGAAGCTTTAGGCAAAGAGTTAGACTGGAACCCTTGGGTAGAAGAAGGCTTAAAATCAGGAAGGATTATAGGTGTAGTAAAAGACTTTCATTATAGAAGTTTACACCAGAAAGTAGAGGCCGCAGTTTTACAAATTTACCCTACTGCATATAGTTTTATTCTTGCTAGTATTGGCACAAATAACTCTATTCCTAATAGTTTAAAAGGCATTGAAAAAGTATGGAGAGAATATGCTCCAGAAAATCCATTCGACTATCAATTTGTTGATAACTCCTTTGATAAATCGTACCAAGCAGAGCAAAAACTAGGAAGCATATTTATCGTGTTTGCACTAGTTTCTGTATTTATTGCGTGCTTTGGTTTGTTTGGCCTTATCTCTTTTAGCACCGCTCAAAAACGAAAAGAAATTAGCATTAGAAAAGTGCTTGGAGCCAATCAATTTAGTATTGTTAAAATGCTCATTGCCAGCTTTAGCAAACTGGTAATAATAGCTGCATGTATTTCTTTACCACTGGGTTACTACTATGCACAAAACTGGCTGCAAGAATTTGCCTACCAAACGCATATTGGTGTAGGAGTTTTTATGGTATCTATTTTCTCAATTGTAGCAATTTCATGGTTTACTATTGCTTACCATGCCATTATTGCTGCTTTCGAAAAACCAGTAAATGCTTTAAGGTCGGAGTAATTAATTCCTGTCAAATTTATTTTAAAAAATATTTCTCGATGAAATTCATACATTTCTTTCTTTTAATGGCGATTTCCCATGTATTGTTTGCAAGAGCAGATCATACTTACAAGCATATTTTAATTACTAATGATGATGGGATTGAAGACATTGATCGTTTGGTTGCTCTTGCCAAAAGTGTTCGACATGTTGCCGATCAGGTTTCTATTATAGTTTCGTCTTTTGATAGGTCTGGCACAAGTAATTATACTACTTTAGGAAAGTATCAATCTACCATAGAAATTACCACCAAATATATTGACACGCTCAACCATGTAGCTGTTTATGAAACACCGGGAAATCCGGCTGACTGTGTACTTATAGGTTTAAGCGGATTTTTTAAAGATAATAGACCTGACTTGGTACTTTCTGGAATTAACGGTGGGGCAAATACTGGTACTGAGTGGTTTGGTTCAGGCACTATTGGAGCAGCAAGAATGGCTGCTTATTTAGGTGTAAAAAGTATTGCTCTTTCAGGCTTTGATGATGATAACCCTGAGTCTTTTAAAGTGATACCTGAATGGATTTCCCATTTTATTTCTTCATCAATCATAGATGAGTTAAGTAATAATCAATACTTTACAATAGCATTTCCCAAAGACATCAATAGTATAACAGGAGTTATTTTTTCTGCAAGAAGAATAGCTTACGAGAGACCTGAGAATATTGTCTTTCAAAAAATTAATACAAATGATGAACAAGCACTAGAAAGCACTACTATATGGATACCTCAACATATTGCTAATCCTGTAGACAGCTCACTGAAATATGATGATTCAAAAGTGAAGGAAGGTTTCATTGTAATTACACCAATGACAATTGACGAAAATGATGAGGAAACACTAAAAAGATTGCAGCAACTACCAGAAAAACTTATCCCACAATTTACTACAACTCAATAAGATTTTAACTGAACCCATTTTATTATGCTTCAAAATTATTTAAAAGTCTTATGGAGAAATACCATAAGGAATCAGGTATTTTCTTTAGTAAATCTACTTGGTCTTTCTGTAGGAATGGCTGCCTGCCTTTTGTTACTGGTGTATGTTTCTGATGAACTCAGTTACGATCAGTATCACGAAAAAGGGGAGAGAATTTATAGGGTAACCGAAAGTTTTAAAAACGGGGAAGATTACACCACCACTGCCATGACTCCCTTTTTAATTGCTGAATACATTACAGAAGAACTGGCAGGTGTAGAAAACTATTTCCGCTTCGATTGCAACATGGATAGAATGATTGTAGAAACAGGAGATAAAGAAATTTTAGAAGTTGGTAACATTGGTTTTAACGATTCTACATTCTTCGATTTCTTCTCGGTTAAACTGCTCCAAGGAGACCCAATACAGTCGCTGTCTGGCCCAAACAAAATGGTGATTAGCCAACAAATGGCTCAAAAGTATTTTGGTAATGAACCTGCACTTGGTAAAACCTTTACACTTAGAAATCCATTTAACGATTTCAATTTTGATGTAGAAGTGACAGGTATAATGGAAAACATGGGGCACAACAGCCATTTCAAGCGAGATTTCCTAATATCTATGTCTACAGCAGACATCATGTTTGGAAACAGAGCGAATGAATGGGGTTGGACTTCTGTATACTCATACATTATGTTAGCTCCCGGCCATGATATTAGCGAAGTAAAAAAGGCTCTTCCAGAAATTGAAAAAAAATATGCGCCTGAGTATTTTCAAGAATGGGCTCACTTCGGTGTACAACCCATGCAAGACATCCACTTAAAGTCTAATTTAAAAGACGAAATGAGTGTAAATGGAGACATTACTTATGTGTATATCTTTATCGCAGTAGCAGCTTTTATCATTTTAATTGCATCGATCAATTATATGAACTTATCTACTGCCAGAGCTGCAAAGAGAGCGAGAGAAGTAGGCATGCGAAAAGTAATGGGAGCTCAAAAAACGCAATTAATATTTCAGTTTTTAGCAGAAGCTTTATTCTTCACCTTATTGTCTTTTATAATAGCAGGTTTTCTTGCAGAAATCACCCTTCCATTGTTTAATAATTTCTCTGGAAAGCAGCTAGAGATCAATTACATAAACTCGCCAGAATACCTGTATTGGTTTTTGGGCTTAGCTATATGTATCGGCTTATTTTCTGGTAGTTATCCTGCATTTATACTTTCACAGTTTCAGCCAGTGAGTGTGTTAAAGGGAAACCAGTCTACTGCAGGTAAAAACAGTTTATTACTTAGAAAAGGCTTGGTTATTTTTCAGTTTGCTATTTCTATCACGCTCATTATCTGCACCATTATTATTTATAATCAGTGGGAATTTATGCGAGAAAAAAAGCTTGGGCTCGATACAGATAAGATCATCAATATTCCTGTGAGTAATGAGAATATTAGAGATAATTATCAGGTATTTAAGCAAGATTTACTCAGCTCACCCGAAGTTGCAGAAGTCGCAGCAATGAACAAACGTATTACTAGCAGATTCTCAAATTACCGCCTTTTCAACTACGAAGGTTTTACCGAGACTTTCACCATGCCTTTTGGTGCTGTGGATGAAGATTTCTTTAAAGTATTTAATATTGATATGGTAGCAGGCAAGAGCTTTACTAACTACGCTGCTGATTCTGCTAAAAATATCATAGTGAATGAAGCTGCTGTAAAGATGCTAGGCAAAACACCAGAAGAAGTCTTAGGAACTAGATTTAAATTTGATGATACATTTCAACCTCAGATAATTGGTGTGGCTAAAAACTTTCACTTCGAATCGCTACATAATGAGATTATCCCCATGTGGTTTTATCATAGCAAAAACAACTATGGTAACATTGCGGTGAGAATTGCTGGCAACCAATTAGATGAAGCCCTTACAAACATTGAAAAGAGCTGGAAAAAGATCAACACCCTCACTCCTTTTGAGTTTGAGTTTATGCAAGCCGAAATTGAACAAGCTTACAGAAGTGAACAGCGATTTTTTCAGGTATTTGCCGTATTTGCTGGCTTGGCTATCATCATAGCATGTTTAGGCATTTTCGGATTAGCTGCTTTTACAGCCATCCAAAGAAAGAAAGAGATTGGCATTAGAAAAGTACTTGGAGCTTCTACCACAGGCATCACTTTGCTACTTTCCAATGAATTTACTTTACTGGTCTTACTGGCAAACATCTTTGCTTGGCCTCTTGCCTGGTGGCTTATGGATACCTGGTTGGCAGATTTTGCTTACCACATCCAAATTAGCATTTGGGTATTTATCGGAGGTACTGTACTCTCATTATTAGTTGCTTTATTAACCGTAATCTTCCAATCGATTAAAGCAGCACTGAGTAATCCAGTTAACTCTCTAAGAGCTAACTAGTCGAAAAAAACACTATCAAACAATACACACTATTACTATAATTAACTTAATATGATTCTCAATTTCTTAGTTATAGCGTTCAGAAATATCATTAGAAACAAGCTGTTTACCTCTATTAATGTATTTGGTTTAGCAGTAGGCATTGCCAGTGTAAGCATCATTATGGTTTACATTAATCATGAATTGAGTTATGATAAATTTCATGAATCTGCCGAGAATATTTACCGAGTAGCTTGGTTTGGAGGTGGTGATTCTCCTCAAACACGCGTGCCACACCCAATGGCTCAAGCAATGGTAAATGATTTCCCTGAAGTAGAATCTGCTGTAAGTATAACTCCACTCTGGGGGCCTGGTCTCATTAAAGAAACATTTTCGGTAAATAATCCTGAAAACGACGATTGGTTTGATGAAAAGGAGATACTGGCAGTAGATACTAGTTTCTTTAAAGTATTCTCTTTTGAAATGCTACTTGGCGATAAAGAAAATGTGTTGAAAAGACCAGATATCATTTTAATCACAGAGTCTACAGCAGTAAAGTATTTTGGTGAAAACTGGAGAGAAAAAAACCTCTTAGAAAAGTTTCTTTCTGTAAATGATTCCAGATACATCATTCAAATTGGTGGGGTGTTAAAAGATCCGCCTAAAACTTCTCACTTCCACTTCGATTTCTTGGTTTCTTATATCAGACTTAAAACAGAAGACCCAGATGATGAATTTATGACATGGGCAGATTTTGGCCATTTCAATTATATAAAACTAAAAGCAGGTAGCGATTCAGATGCATTAGAAAGAAAGTTGTTCGAATGGGTTGCTCCTCACATAAATGCAGACCAAGAAGCTATTGATTATTTTAATGAAAGGCCTAATGTCGGATTCCAATTACAAAGAATTACAGACATTCACCTGCAATCAAGAATACGCTGGGAGTTGGAAGCCAATGGCAACATTGCCTATGTATATATTATGTCTGCGGCAGCACTTTTCATTTTAATTATTGCTGCATTTAACTTTATGAATCTCACCACAGCACAGTCTGCAAATCGCTCAAAAGAAATTGGCATCAGAAAATCTTTAGGAGCCAGACAAAATCAGGTTCGCTTTCAATTTATAATGGAGACCACTGTATTGGCAGCAATTTCTGTAATAATGGGGGGATTTATGGCTGAAATTACGCTTCCATTTTTTGAAACCCTTACTGGGAAAACACTGGATAGCTCTCTATTATACACACCAATTGCTATTGGCAGCTATGTATTAATCATTCTGTTTTTAGGATTTATAGCTGGTTTATATCCTGCATTTGTGCTTGCTAGAGTCAATATTAGAAAAGTGTTGAAAGGCGAATTTGTATCTGGCAAAAAAGGTCATGCTTTTAGAAGCACACTCGTAGTGATTCAATTTGCTATTGCCATGATTTTGATAAGTGGAAGTATGGTTATTTTTAATCAGCTCATCTATTTACAAAACAAATCTTTAGGTTTTAATAAAGAAGAGAAAGTAGTTATTCCAATGATGGAGGGAGATATGAGAAAGAACTACCCTACTATGGAAAAAGAATTACTGCGACTCCCAGGAGTTAGCGCTGTTGCTGCGGTTTCTAATTTACCGGGCGGGCAGTTTAACCAACAATCTTTATATGATGCAGGACATCCAGAACATATAATAGATGCTTCTGAAATGATATGCAGCCACGATTTTCTTAACCTGATGGATATAAAAATTATTGAAGGTAGAGGTTTCGATGAATCAATTATTACCGATTCTATAGATGCTTTTATTCTGAATAAAGAAGCTGTAGAAGCATTGAACTTGAAAGATCCAATTGGTAAAGAGTTGGTTTTAGATATGGATGGGTTTAAGTTGAAAGGATCAGTAATTGGCATTACAGAAAACTTCCATTATTTATCGCTCCACGACCCGATAAGACCTTTGATAGTTATTGAGCGACCTTGGTATAACCATTTAATACTTAATGTTGGCACAGAACATCTATCAGAAAACATGAATGCTATTAGAAACATCTGGCAAGAACACGCTGGCAACTTTAGGTTTTCTTATAATTTTCTAGATCAAAACATTGATGCCCAATACCGAGCTGAAAAAATAACAGGTAAAATATTCGGTGTGTTTTCTGGAATTGCTGTAGTAATCGCCTGTTTGGGATTATTCAGTATGGCTTCTATCAATATGGAAAGAAGGAAAAAAGAAGTGGGTGTAAGAAAAATATTAGGAGCATCTAAGCCACACATATTGTTGTTGCTTTTGGGTGAGTTCAGCAAAATAATTTTACTTGCCTTATTGCTAGCTGCTCCAATCGGCTGGTTTATGATGGACAACTGGTTGAATAATTTCACCTATCACATCAATTTAACTATTCAGTTATTTGTTGGAGCTGCCATATTAGTAGTATTTATCGCATGGCTTACCATTTCTGGCATTGCATTAAAAACGCTTGCCATCAATCCGACTGAAGCATTGAAATCAGAATAAATTTTCATGCTAATAAAAAAGCCAGTAGAGGAAAACTCTACTGGCTTTTTTTGTTTAACCTCGTTCCACTATCAATTCACTTCAACTACTTTCTCTAAATCAAACTTTAAATTTTCAGATGAGAATACGCTTTGTAAAACTGCTTGTAACTTCAGCTGATACTTGCCCGGATTAGGAGCTATAAACTGTATACTAATACCATGTCCAATTTTTTGCTCATTTAATATTTCCACTTTACTTTCTGAACCTTTATAGACAATTTCTGTATCAGCATAATAAACCATCAACTCATCTGGCGATACATCATAACAATCTGCGGTTACCCATAATACATTTACTGTATCGCCAGTAAAGTATAATTCTTTATCAGAATAACTATTAAAATTTCTGTAGAACTGGCAGCAACTACTTATATTCATTGCAACACTTTGGATAATCTCCTTCTCAATTAAAAGTAAATTCAACTTGCTGAGCAGGTAATTTTCTTTATCATCTGCTGCTTCTTGTGCATAAAATAAAGCTCTTTGGTATAACTCATCCCAATCTAAAATCTCTAACTGCTCCAATTGGTAAAGCGTATCGAGTGAATGCAAATAATGAATAAGTGCGATATTATCAGAATTATTAAGCGAAGTTTTATTTAAAAATTGCTTCATCCGTTTATAATGCTCTACATCAACAGGTCGCCTTCCTTTATTTTCGATAGCCAGATGTATTTTATCTATGCTACGTAGGTTTTCATGCCTTAAAACTTCGATGCTTTTATTGAGTGTTTGGATATGATTTTCTAAACTTTGCTCATCTTTTCCACAAGCAAAAAGACTAAACAAAAGCACTAAAAACAGCGAAATATGATTAATTTTGAGCATTTTTTACTTTTTACCAATACAACTACATCAGACAATCTATCGTATCTGATTATATTTTTATTCTCTCAATAATCTAATACTTCTATCATTTTTCTATCTTTGTAACCCTTTCATTTTACATTAAGAAGTAGGAATCGATGAGTTTTTTGGATAGCCTTAATGAACCGCAACGTGAAGCGGTAGTAAATACTGATGGACCTTTAATGATAATAGCCGGAGCTGGCTCTGGTAAAACAAGGGTGCTTACATACCGTATTGCTTATTTAATTAATCAGGGAGTAGACCCTTTCAATATCTTGGCACTTACTTTTACCAATAAGGCAGCCCGAGAAATGCAAGAAAGGATCGAGTATATAGTTGGAAATGAAGCTAGAAATCTATGGATGGGAACTTTCCACTCGATCTTTGCCAGAATTTTAAGGTTTGAAGCTAACAAAATAGGTTTTGATAGCAACTTTACCATTTACGATACTGACGATTCTAAATCGCTACTTCGCGCTATTATAAAGGAAAAAAAGCTTGACGATAAAATTTATAAAGTAAATGGTGTTTTGGCGAGGATATCTTCAGCTAAAAACAACCTTATCTCTTGGCAGGCTTACAAAAGCAATCCGGAATTAATTTTGGAAGACGATGCTTCTCGCCGACCAAAAATCGCAGACATCTACCAAACATATGTAATGCGCTGCTTTAAGGCAAATGCTATGGACTTTGATGATTTGCTTTTTAATACCAATGTTTTATTTCGCGATCATCTGGATGTGTTGAATAAATATCAGCACAAGTTTAAGTATGTAATGATTGATGAGTTTCAGGATACGAATATTTCGCAGTATGCTATTACTAGAAAGCTCTCAAATCTTTACCAAAATATAGCTGTGGTGGGAGATGATGCACAAAGTATCTATGCTTTCCGTGGAGCTAATATCCAGAACATCCTCAACTTTGAAAAAGATTATCCAGATTTAAAAACCATCAGGCTAGAACAGAATTATCGCTCTACACAAAATATTGTAAATGCGGCTAACTCTGTAATTAGATACAATGAAAACCAACTCAAGAAAAAAGTTTGGACTAATAATGATCATGGTGAAAAACTTGAGTTGATTAAAGCTGTTTCTGACGGTGAAGAAGGTAGACTAGTTGCTTCGTCTATCTTTCAAGAAAAGATGAATCATGGCTTATCAAATAGTGCTTTTTGTGTGCTTTATAGAACCAACTCTCAATCAAGAGCATTGGAAGAAGCGCTCAGAAGTATGAATATCAAATACAAGATAATTGGAGGCCTTTCATTCTATCAGCGTAAAGAAATTAAAGACTTACTAGCTTATTTGCGCTTTTCTGTAAACCCAAGTGATGAAGAAGCCTTTAAGAGAATAATTAATTATCCGAAGCGAGGAATTGGTAATACTTCAGTTGAAAAGATATTGGTTACCGCAGATGAGCATAATATTTCTGTTTGGGATGTAGTAAGTAATTCGCAAAGGTTTTTTGGCAACAACAGGCTTTCAACCGCATTAGAAGGCTTTACGATTATGATCAAAAGCTTTATGCTGGCGATTAATAATAAAGATGCTTTTAAAGCCGCTACACAAGTTGCCAAAAACTCTGGCATACTTAAAGAATTGTATGATGACAAAACAGTTGAGGGCAGAGTTCGCTACGAAAACTTACAAGAATTACTAAACTCTGTAAAGGCTTTTGTAGATGATCCTGAAAATGAAGATAAAGGTCTTGAAAACTTTCTACAAGAAGTTGCGCTTTACTCAACCAGCGATACTGATACCGACGAAGATTCAGTAACGATGATGACCATTCACATGTCTAAAGGGTTAGAGTTTAGCCATGTTTACATAGTAGGGATGGAAGAAGATTTATTTCCATCGCAAATGATGTTGAGCTCCAGAGCTGATCTTGAAGAAGAAAGAAGACTGTTTTATGTAGCAATTACACGAGCAAAAACCCGCTTATACTTATCGTATGCATTACAGCGATATAGATTTGGCCAGCTAAAACCATGTGAGCCAAGTCGTTTTTTAGAAGAAATTCACTTCGATTACATCAATACCGTAAATACGATAAGCAATAACCGACCTTCTTCAGGTTTTAAGTTAAATAAGAAAACACCTACTTCATCTTTAAAAACAAAGTCTAATTTTAGTACTAACTTTAAAGGGAAGCAACAACATAAAGCATCTGAAAACTTTACTCCAAGTAGCCCAAATGATTTGAAAGAAGGCTTAAGAGTAGAGCATTTGAAGTTCGGATTTGGTAAAATTACATCAATAGACACACACGGAAGTGATAAACGTGCTAAAGTAGCATTCGATAATTTTGGTGAAAAAACTTTAATTCTTAGTTTTGCTAAACTGATGATACATGAATAGTCTGGTTTAATGCAAACAAAATATTGCATTTTCATTTCTGAAAAATAAAAGATTCATCTTTCCGTCTATTAGTACAGTAACATAATACCAACACAATTATAAAGGGGATCCATTTTTTGATAAAAAATATTATTAGCCCATCTTTAGTATACTATGGAATATAATTCACAAAGAGAGCCGTTGATCTTGATGGAATACGGTAGAAATGTACAGAAGCTCGTAAGATACATCCGTGAGTTGGATGATAAAGAAGAACGTAGCCGCCTTTCCCACGTCCTCATTCACTTAATGAAACAACTCAACCCTTCTGTAAGAGAAAATAGCGACAACGTACAACGTATCTGGGATCACCTGCATATTATGGCAGATTTCACATTGGATATTGAAGCGCCTTATCCTACACCAGATGAATCAATCGTGTTTGCAAAGCCACAAAAAATGGAATACAAAAGTGGTGAGTTAAAATTCAAACACTATGGGAGAAATATAGACCTGCTTATTTCTAGAGCCATTGCTCTTGAAGATGAAACTGAGAAAAATGATGCAATTATTTACATTGGAAAGTTAATGAAGTCTTTCTATGCTTCTTGGAACAAAGAAAACATTAGTGATGATGTAATCATTAGACACCTGTACGAACTGTCTGATCGTAAAATTGACTATAGAGATAAAGTTAAATCTGATGAAACACTCTTCAACATCAGTAACTTTAAAGATAAAAGCAACGACAGACACGATCACAGCGACAGAAGATCAAGAAATAATAACAATAGTGGTAAGAGACGTTCAAGAAGAAGAAGATAATCGAATTTCACTTATATATAAAGCAGTCTTTTCAGACTGCTTTTTTTATTGAATTTACTTTCTAAGTTTATAGGTAAATAAATTAGTCTACCTCCTTTTACCATGAATAGAAGATCATTTACAAAGAATATTCTTTCGTTTAGTGCATTAGCTCCTTTTCTTGTTCCTCACAATTTTAATTTCAAACAGAAACAGCAGAAAAGACCTGTAATTATTGATACTGATACAGCAAACGAAATTGATGATTTGTATGCAGTGGTGAGGATGGTTTTAGCAGAAGATTTTGAGGTATTGGGTTTATGCTCTGCGCAGTGGCAACATCAACTTTCTCCTAAATACACAGTGTTAGAAAGCCAAAGGTTGAATGATGATTTACTTCGAATAATGAACAGGCAGGATATTCCTGCACCATTAGGTTCTGAGTTAAAAATGGGGAAACCTTGGGGAGGTTATGAACCTGCTGATTCTGCTGCTGCACAACTTATTATTACAGAAACAAGAAGTTTCACTCGCAATCATCCAAATGAAAAACTAACTGTAATTTGCTTGGGTGCTCTCACCAATATTGCTTCGGCCATTGCTCTTGCTCCTGAAATTGTAAATAATATAGAAGTATATGCACTTGGAGGAAAATACTTCTCAGACAAAAGTATTTGGGATAAAGATGAATTTAATGTGAGACGAGATTTTAATGCTTTCAATTTTATGCTCAATACTGAAAATCTTGCTTTGCATATAATGCCCATCAACATACTTTATGATTTCGTATTTAAGCAAAGTGAGGTTACTAAAAGATTATCTGGTAAAGGAGCTGTTTGGAATTATTTGGTTGCCAGATGGAAAACCAATGCACCTAATCACGAAAACAGAGTATTCTGGGATTTGGCACTAGCGCTAGCAGTATTAAAACCTAGCTACGCAAAAGAAGAACTTAGGAAAACACCTCCCGAAAACAACCAACGAGATATTTGGGTCTACACAAAAATTAATGAAGAGAAAATGTTTAGTGATTGGTGGAACTTTGCCGAATCTCATTTTAGAAAATGATAAAGCATTTATCTATTTAGCTATTGAAATCTTCTTATAATAAATATTTCCCTTATCGAAAATCTGTAAGGTGTAAATGCCACTAGCCAACCTTGCTACATCTATGTGATAATATTCGGTTGCTGTCTCTAGTTTGACATCTAATTTATTACCAGCCAAATCGTATAATAAAACTGAAATTACCTGATTAGATAAAACATTGTTAGTAATTCTCAATTTATCAACAGCCGGTACAGGATAAATCTCCCAAGGGTTTTCCAAAGCTTGATTTAAACCTGAAATAGCATCTTTCCAAATTACAAGTTTTCTAATTTCAGAATAAGTACAACCTAAACTATCTGAAACTTCAAGTGAGATTTGTACTGTACCAGTATCTAAAAAAGATAATACAAACTCCTGTTCATCACTACTAAAGCCATTGTCTGCTTGCCAATTCCATTCATTTCCATAAAATGCAGTAATTGTCAATTCCTGAGAGTTACTTACTTCTACAGAATCTGATAAATCCATAAATGATATTAAATCTGGAGTAGGGTTTAGTAAAACATTTACTGTAATATTTTCGCTTGCTAGGTCATCTGTCACATTACTAACTTGAATTATTTGTGCTTCTCTGACCTCCTCTAACAATAAAGAACTACTCTCTGCCAATAATACATCTGATTTGTAAAACCTGAATTTCTCTCCATTTTCAGGATTTAATAATACATTTTCTCCATAACAGACATAAATGGTATCTTGTAAAACTGGTAATTCCGATTGCTTCAATACAACTATAGATGTTCTAATTTCTACATAACATCCCAGATCATCTGTTGCTCTAGCTATTATTTCATGCTCACCACTCTCTTGAAAAATGTACCCTAAAGCATCACCATCTAAAGTTTTATCATCAAAAATCCATTCCACAGAAGTGTTTTCTGAGATAGCTACCAATTCAATTTTCTCACCTACTAAAGCGGTATCTGGAATAGATAAATTAATTTCAGGCTTATTGATGTTCACATTCAATTGTACATAGTTGCTATCAGAAGCATTTACTCCTCTTTGGTAATAAACTGCACCTGAAGTTAAAGTAAGTAATAATGAATCACCTGTTGAAATAGGAGTACTCAAAGGGTAACTATCATAAAAATTCACCTCAGCAGAGTTGGTACTTTGCCATATAAACTCATCTCCATAGCAGACAGTAGTATTTTGCCTAACAGGAGTATAATCTTTAATATAAACCTGAGTATCTAGGCTTAATATACAACCCAAACTATCGGTCAGTTTTAGGTTAACTTCGTATAAACCTGGCCAATTATATTTAAAAGTCGGATTATCTTCGGTTGAAGTAAAACCATTACCAAAATCCCATTCAGTTATACTTGAAGGAAAATTACTTATATAAGCAAACTGAACAATGCCACCACTATCAAGCAAAACCGTATCTTTGCTTAGCAGTATTTCACCTTCTAATTTAGAAATGTAAATATTGAATTTCTTCTTCTCACTCTCATATACACTGCTATGGTTACTAATCCACAAAGTGGTAACAGAATCAGCAGTTGACATATCTAATTCTTTACCAGCATAAAATGGATTAATAGTATCTGAATCGTAATAGAATTTAAAATAATCGCCATTTAGAGGAGAAATGTATGGTGATCTACCACATAAAATTGTATCATTCAATACAGGAGCTTCACTAATAAAACCATTATAATTTAGTTTTTCAGCAGCTTCTAGTAATTTAGTTTTTAGCTCTTCTAGGTTATTTCCTGCAACAAGTACTAAGGTAAATTCAACAGTAGAATCAGGTGAAATTTTATTAAAGTTGGTACTATTTACATGGACTACTTCTCCCTTTCCATTAAAATTAAGATTGTATTTACCCCATAGCAATGCATATTTTTCAGTATCATCCAGACTGTCTGAATAATTAATCTCAGTAGTAAGAGATTTATTAAGTGAAGAGTAATTATTTTCCGTATTGAATGATTTTATTCCAAAATATAAATCATCTGATGAGGCATAACCAAAATTGTAAACCGAATCCCATTTAGCATCATTCTCTTCTAATTCTGCTAGAAAATAATCTGTATAAAAACCAGCAAGTACATTTTTGAGCGTATCTAAACCGGTGTTTTCTAACTTGTAGTTGATAGTTAAAAAATCTTCTACAAAGTGGATACCCAAGCTTTTTGTAACTGTTAGATCTGGAAAATTTAGAGTATCGCTAAATGAGGTTACTATTGATACAAGTGTATCTGATTGATTGAGATTAAACTCTCCTGCAAAATTTATAAAATCGTCATTTTTTTCTGTTGCATTTAAATAAACTACATCAGACATTGTTTGTGAATCAGATGCTATTATAAGCCCTGCATCCTGAATAAACTGATTCTTTTTCCATTTTAAACCAATTCCACTATAAGGATATTCATCACCGATGTATCCAAGTCTTCCATTATCATCTAGACTTAAATCCCAATTACCTTTATGGAAATCAAAATATTTATCTGCTTCCCAAAAAAAGTATTGGTAATCTTCATAATCTGCATCTGAAAACTCAAGCTTAAAATAAAGTTGTTGATACTCAGGCAAAGCTTCACTGAGCACTACTTTAAAAGGATTTAAAGCATTTTTAGCCGTATCTCCTGCACTAAGCTCTCCAATTATAAAAGCGTCTTCTATAACAGTAGCATATTCTGATAGAGAAATTAATTTTACAGAAGCTGTAGGTGATAAACTTTGGAAATAGTTTACAAAATTTGCAGAGATATTAATCGTATCTCCTCTTAAAAATAAATCGCCTTCACGGCCAATGTGAGTAATATTCTTTGCTCTAACAGATTTTATCGAACTCACTTCGGTTAATGCTCGATAGGCATTTACTCTACCATTACCCAATAAATTCACATAGCTTTTATTTCCATCTTTGTCATAAACATCATCTGCTGTCATTCTTAGAATTTCGGCTATTTCTGGAGCTGTGTATGCTGGAAATTGCGCTCTGATTAATGAAGCTATACCAGCAACAAATGGAGATGCATAAGAAGAACCCGTTTTAAAAGCATGACCTTCAAATGATGTACCTGTAGTAGTGGTTGGCACATCAACTCCTGGAGCTAATAAATCTACAAAATAGCTATAAGATCCTCTGTAATATCTTTCATCTGCACTTGTGCTATGCGCTACTGAAAGCACATTTTCGTAGGAAGCCGGATAAAAGTTATAATAGCCATTTGAGTTTCCTGCTGCGGCTACTATTAATGCATCATACTCTTCTGTTATAAAATTGATAACATCTTGCTCATATTCAGATGGGCCTCCGGTTCCTCTACCTAAAGAAAGATTGATAATTTTACAACCATTTTCTGCAGCATATAACATGGCTGTATAAGTATTCATAATATAGCCAGAGGAATGATATACTTTTATAGGCATAAACTTGGTATTATAGCCTGTTCCAAAAGTGCCAAAGTTATCGTTTACTTTTGCTGCTGCCATGCCAGAAACCTCCGTTCCATGCCCATTATTATCAGAAACATCTGTATCGTATTCGGCAAAATCATATCCTAAAGAATCATCTGTAAAACCATTATCATCATCGTCTATTCCGGGCAAACCGTAACGCTCTGCATTATTATAATAAAGTTGTGAAGATAAACTGGGATGAGAAGTTTTTACACCTGTATCTATTATCCCGATAATAATTGAAGAATCTCCTTGGTTTATATCCCAAGCATCATATGTTTGCGTATTTACATGCCCCCAATGAGCCCAATTGTAAGTATCATTCGGCTCAAACATCAACTCATATTTATATAATGGCTCAGCGTATTCTATCCAGTCTTGCTCTTTTAATTGAGCTATTATCTTAACTAAATCTGAATTTTCTCTAAGTTGAAGTTTGTATATTCTGCTAAACTCTTCTCTGCGTTCTTGTTTCTCTGCAGTTGATAAAAGTTGAAGCCTCGAAGTCCCTTTTTCCTTTAATACTTTTTCTGCACGCTTAACTCCATATGGAATTAGGTTTTGCAGGATGTTATCTTGTTGTAATAATTTATAATTGGCAGTTTGGGTAACAGAAGCTTTTACTTTAATTACAATTTCATCATTTACATATAACTCTTCTGTTTTGTTGTTTTGAGCCGATAGGTTTGAAATGCAAAAAAATAAAATAAACAGTGATTGCAGCCTCATTATTTCCGCCATTTTTTTTAATCAAGATAATTTGATTTAGTAAACGGCGGATAATTAAAGTTTAATTTATCTTTTCTGTTAAATCAATTATAAACTAGTAATATTCTCCCATAATTGTTAACACCAACCTTCTTGACGAGGCATAATCTCTATGCTCACACAAGTATATTCCTTGCCATGTTCCAACATTAAATGTACCATCTGTAACAGGTAAAGATACAGAACTACCTAAGAGAGAAGCTTTTATATGTGCAGGCATATCATCTGGCCCTTCGTAATTATGTTTGTAGTAAGGTGCATTTTCCGGAACCATTTGATTAAAGTGACTTTCAAAATCCATTCTCACTGTAGGGTCGGCATTTTCATTAATACTTAAACTGGCTGAGGTATGCTGGATAAATACATGGGCTATTCCTGACTTGAAATTTCTGAGCTCCGGAATGGCCGTTTCTATTTTTCTGGTTACCAAATGGAAACCTCTTTTAAATGCAGGTAACTGAATTGTTTTTTGATATACTTCCATGTTATTCTCTTCTAAACGCGATTAAAAATCTAATGTAAGAAAAAAGCTACCATATAAAATGGTAGCTTCTCATTATAATAATCAAATTAAATAATTAAAAATTCTCAGCTAAAAGAATTAATTCATTCCAGGTTGTTTAATTTCAAAACCTTCTTCTTTTTTAGCATCTTCAACTATATGCTTCACATCATTTAAAAGCGCTTTGGCATCGTAGATAATGCCGTCTTTAATGGTATACTTTACTCCACCAACTCTCTCTACTTCGTTACTTTCGCTAAGTTTGATAGCACCTGTACCATATAAAACTTTAAGGTTTGATAAAGGATTCTCTTCTACTAAAACTAAGTCTGCTAGTTTTCCAACTTCCACTGTTCCAATTTCTTTATCTCTACCTAATGCCTCAGCACCTTTTAAAGTAGCAGCTCTAATTACTTCTAATGGATGGAAGCCAGCCTCTCTCAACAATTCAAGTTCTCTTATATAAGCGAAACCATATAATTGATATATATAGCCTGAATCTGAACCTGTAGTAACTCTACCACCTCTGTTTTTATATTCGTTTACAAAAGTCATCCAAAGCTGATAGTTGTGTTTCCAATCAACTTCTTTTTCGGTAGACCAGAAATGCCAGTGCGAACCATGCGAAACTCTACTTGGCTGATAAAAGCGCCACAAAGAAGGTAAAGTATATTCTTCGTGCCACTCTGCTCTTCTGGCTCTCATAAAATCTCTGTTAGCTTCATAAATGTTAAATGTTGGGTCTATGGTAAAATCAAGCTCCAACAATTCATTCATTACTGCATTCCATTTTTCTGAATATGGTTCAGCAGCTTGTTTCCATAAGTTTCCTGCTTCTGCAAAACGATCTTGCTCATTTTGGTAATTATAATCTGCCGGATAATCTTGGATGGTTCTATCAGTAAACATTGCTTCTGGTAAACCATACCAGTGCTCCATAGAAGTAAGTCCCATGCGAGCAGTGTTTAGTACATTTAACCAAGCTACATCTGTTTGTGCATGGTGGCATGCAGAACGCAGGTTATGCTTTTTAGCTTCATCTAAAGCTGCTTCCATAATATCTGGTCTTGCTCCAAAAAATTTAATACCATCTGCACCTTTGGCAGCAATACTTTGCACCCATTTTCTTGCCTCTTCTGGTGACGAAATTTTCTTTTCAGCTCCTAATCCAAATGCTGGGTAAGCTTCAATTCTTGGTGCAGTAATTTCATTTTTATCACTTTTCTCTTTGTGTTCTAATACCCAATCTAAACCGTTTCCTGTTGATGGGTCTCTAATTGTAGTGATACCATGCCCCATCCAAAGTTTAAAAACATATTCGGCAGGTGTACCTTGAGCTTTTCCACCTATGTGGCCATGCATATCTATAAATCCAGGCAAAAGGAACATGCCTTCTGCATCAATGATTTTAGCATTCTCTTTTGCTTCAGGTCTTCTGTTTTCATTAATTTCTACTCCAGGATATCCAACCACTCTAATATCAGTAATCTTATTTTGCTCGATTACGACATCCACTGGTCCAATAGCTGGTGAGCCTGCTCCATTTATTAAAGTGGCTCCTCTAATGATTAATTGATCGAAAGGCCCAACTCCTTGGGTTCTATCTGGGGCTTTTGCTATTCCCCTATCTTGTGCGGTAAGTAAGCTAGCAGAAAAAATTGATACTGCCCATACACATAAAAGCAGATAGTGTTTCTTCATAGTTATAGTCTTAATAAGCTAATTATATTGTGAATGTTATTTTGCATTAATAATACAAAAACATACCTGTATAAAAAATTACAGTAATTGAAATTCTCAATACTATGAAAATACCGAGTGCTTCATTAAGCTATGACACTAAAAATAGCTATTAAATAAGGCGAGAGATTGGTGAATTTGAAGCGTTTGGGCATTAAAGAAGAAAAAAAATCACGCTTAAAAAGTACTTAAAGTTATTTTTCTTAAAACATTGACAGATTTTGAACTGATTGAGCCGAGGTTTTTGTTAAATAACATATTCGCGTTTCTTCTGAAATAGCGATGAAATAATAGTAAATTAGCTGTAGATTTAGTCTTGCCTGGTATTACCGGGCAAGACTTTTATGTTTTTAGCGACTAATAGAAATCCGATTAAGCCAAAACCTATCTGAAAGATGGTTTGAAAACCGTGATTTATAATTGCCAGTGTATTTCCATTCAATTCTGAAACGCCAAAAATTATTCCTGCCTGAGTAATAATGTAATGATAAGCCCCTACTCCTCCACCTTGTATAGGTAAAGATTTGCCAATGCTGCCTAGGGTAGTCATTACCAGTCCTGTTTTCATATTTAGTCCTGTCATGTCATCCATTGCAAAGAACCAAATGTATGTAACCAGAAAGTAATTGAACCAAATTAATAAGGTATACATAATAAACATACCTTTATTTTCTACATATCTTACTGATGCAATTCCTTTCCAAACATCGGAAATTATTTTTCTGATTTTCTTTTGATACAGAAAAGCCAATATTTTTTTTCTGAATATCCACAGAATAGCAAGAACTGCACAAGTTACTATGATTATAAAAGGTAACAACCAAAGTATACTTTCGCCTAAAAGTTGAATGGATTGGCCAATTGGAAGAAATATATTATCATATACAAATTTGTAAATCTCTTTGTAAGCAATTACCAATGTTAGAATACAGACTAAAAAAAGCGATAGAATATCAATAATTCTTTCGGTGATTACTGTCCCGAAAGTTCCTTCAAATGGGATATGACCCGACTTTTTCAAGACAATACATCTTGTTATTTCTCCCATTCTCGGTACAGCATAATTTACCATGTAGCCAATCATTAATGCGCTAAAGGCTTTTGTTACTCCAGGTCTGTAACCCAAAGTTTTAATTAGCATTAACCACCTTAATGATCGAATGAGTGAATTAACTAGAGATATTATAAAAATCGGAATCACCCACCAATAATTAACTTCTTTGAGTGAAACTAATAATTGAGAAGAGTTCTGATCTTTAAAAGCCATATAACATAGGAAGCCTCCTAGTAATCCAAAAAAAATATATTGCAGGCTATTAATTAAAATACTTTTTTTACCTGAACTATTTCCAAGTTTAACAGACTCATCTAAAATCATCGTATAAGTTTGATTTACAGCGCATTAATTATTTATTCCAATTCGCTATTTATAACTTGAATAAGTTTTTGACTTTCTAATGAAAGGAAACAAAATCTTTCTATCTCTGCTATAATCTCATCTGCAAGTTTCCTATTGAACGCAGTATTTTTATATTCTTTTTTGCAATTAAAAATATACCACTCTAAAGGAGACTTATCTTTTATTTGATACTCCCAAACTTTAAAAGGTATACCAGAAACCTCTATAATATCACTAATTATTACACTCCCAATTTTTTTATGAATGCTAAATTTAAAGTTAGAATACTGATCAATGATATTATTATGCTCTGTTTCAATAATTTTTAAATTGAGTTTTTCTGAAAAATTACCTGTATGCAGATCAAAAAGTTTTTTACCAAAAATACTCCATTGATAAAAATTGTTCTTTAATGGAATTCTTGGTGATTCATACTTTAAAAAGTATTGATATTTGGTAAGGTAATTATCACTATTTAAGATACCATAAACATAAAAAAAGATATTTTCTCTGCTAATAAATGAAAGTTTTTTTTGAAAACTAATTTCCTCTTTTGATGTGTCTCTTAATATTATTTGAAGATGGTTAATCGCCCTTTTTGTATTTAAAAGCAGTCCTTTTCTTTCTCTTGCATCTCTTAAAAAGCGTATTACTTTGCTCTCAAAATCTGCTATATTTTCCCATAATAGCTCTAAATACAGAATTAATCTTTTGCCTTTATTCTCATTTAATATTTCATCTAGCTTATTTGCATATCTAAATAAAGCAGGGAAATTTTTGGTATGTTTTACTAAAGTTGAAACACTTTCGAGCAAAGATTTATCTTTTTCTAGAATAAATTTCTCAAAATCTGTATTTAACTTTTCAGCATAATAATTTCTAAAAACTCTATAAATAACCTCATTTATATTGATGGTTTTCTCCTTAGAACTAGCATAAAAAGGATAAACTTTAGTTCTGCTAAAAATATGTTGGTAAGGCACGTATTTACTTGCTAGCACTTCAAGTTTATTTTTATTACTATTAAAACCTGTTGTGATAAATAGATTAGGTTCTTCAAATGGAATTTTTAATACGTCAAATTCATCTTTTACCTGAGATAATTCCTTTATTTGCTGACTAACAAATGGATTAGTTTGTATACAAATTCCTTCTTCTTTATTTAAAGTGTCTTGTATAACTTCATCTGGAATTTTATTTTCTTTACTAAAGACTCCTTTTGTTTTAGAACTAAAAATTCCTTCATTTATACCTTTATCATTATCAGATAGAGCTATATAATTCTGATATTCAGTATGTATCCAGTTCCCATTTTCTGGCTGTATTTTATCAAATTCTAATTCTTCTCCAGCTTCCAGTACATCTAAAAGTTGCTTGTACCCCACCTCAGATAAAAGAATATTAGAAGCTTCTGTTGCAGTTGAATTCTTTTTTGTTTGAAAAATCAAATTAGAATCAACAATGCTATTTGAAATTGAAGTACCTCTAATTATGTTAAAATCTTTTTCTAGTGCCTTTCTTAGCGTGTTGAGATTCGTATTATAAATCGTATGGTTAGGCAAAAAATATAATAGTTCTCCTTCATTTTTCAAGTAGTCTGTTCCTACCCTTAAAAACCTTAACAAGTTTATAAATTTAGTTGGAATTGCTACCTGCTCTTTACTCAGATAGTATTGTTCTATTCTATTATCAATTCCGGTATTTGTAGGAGTTTTGTAGTTTACATCATCTTCTGTGCTTCTTATAACACTATTACTAACATCCTTTATTATAAGGTCAAATTTGTTAGTGTTAGGGAGTGAAATTGAATACTTTTTATTACTAAAAAAGAGATTTTGCTGCTGAGTTTCAGATTGAGTAGGCTTAGCAAAAAGTAAATCGGCAAAACAACTTTTAATATTTATAGCATCTCGGTTTGTTCCAATTTTCGATACGGTTAAATAATAGTCTGGTAGCTGATCGTGATAAATATAATAGGTGTTTTTATCAGACGCAGAGAGTTGGCCTAAACTTGATAGAATAACTTCAGAAGTCGAATTTATAAATAGTATATCCTGCTTATCTATAGGTAGCTTTTTCTGTATAGCTTTTATCCATAAAAGAGATTCTATTTTATTTGATTGCCTTCTCTTTTCATTAAAAACTAAGCTTAAATCATTAATAAAACCTTTCAAAAAAATGTCAATATGTTCAATATTTGAGAAGTCAATACCATCAATTAACTCAGTCAGATTTTTGTGAAAATGCTCATTTTTTAAATTGAAACCTTCTATTGTCTTCTCTAAAACTTCATAACATTCATCATTTTTTAGTCTTGAAACTATATTGATTTTCGTGAAGATTTCAGATATGACTATATGAGTTAATAGCCAATTTTTAATTTGATTTCTGAGTAGTTTTTCAGGAAATGTGAGTTCAAAAAATGCTAATAATGAATTAAAGCTAGTTCTGTGATCAATATTTTTGAGACTCTCATCAATTAATTTATCAAACCCATCTTTAGCTGATTCAATAGCTTTTAATAACTTTTGATATGAGGCAACAAAAGTTTTATATACAGAAGGGTCTTCTTTTGAGAATAAGTCTATTATTTTTTTACTTGATTGTTTATCGTCTACCTCACATTGCTTTATTACCTTATCTGCTTTTTTAAGTTTAACAAACGCTCCATTTATTTCTAAGCTTTGTATATTAAACTCTGTGGAATTATCAGTATTTCCAATAGTACAATTGGCCTTTTTAAATCCATATTGATTTAAAATCGAATAAGAATTACTATCTACTTCAATTATGAAATAGTTTTTTTCTACAATGCATTCACATAATAGATTGACAAAAGGGGAATATGAATCATATTCCCCTTTTATTATTCTCTTGTAAAAGTTTTCGAAATCTATTTGTTTCAAAACCTTATTTCTTAAATGAATCTTTATTTATCTAACAGTTTTCACTTTCTGATTCATCTTATTTTGATCCATGTAGTTAAGTGTAAGCATAGTTAAGGCTTTTACACCTAAGTTAAGTCCACTATCGTCTACATAGAAGTCTGGAGTATGGTGAGGTGCTGCATCTGCAGGGTTTGTACCTATAGGCATACCTCCCAGAAAAAAGAATAAACCAGGAACTTCCTTTTGGAAAAAGGAAAAGTCTTCAGCCCCAGTTCTTGCTTTTGTATTAATTACATTACTTTCACCTGCTACACTCATTAATGTAGGTAGCATTTCAGTAGTTAACTCTGGATCGTTATAAGTTACAGGCACTCCTTTATCAATCTCTACTATAGCTTTCGCTCCTGCACTTTCTGCTATTTTTTCTGCAGTAATTTTTATTTTTTCATGAATAATATCCTGCATTTCAGTATCCAGTGTTCTTATTGTACCAGTCATCTCTAAATCTTCTGGAATAATATTATGTCTTACTCCTCCATGAATAGTTCCAACTGTTACAACTGCTGCTTCATTTGTAAGGTCAACTTGTCTACTTACAATAGTTTGCAAACCATTTACAATTTGAGCAGCTACTACTATTGGGTCAACTCCACCCCAAGGCTGTGATCCATGACTTTGCTTACCTAAAACTTTAATTCTGAATACATCAGCAGCAGCTAGAGTTCCACCAGATTTATAAACTAACTTACCAACTTCAGTTTGAGAATTAATATGTAAACCAAAAATTGCATCTACCTTAGGGTTTTCAAGAACTCCTTTTTCAACCATCATCTCTGCTCCACCACCTTCTGAAGGAGGTGCTCCTTCTTCTGCTGGCTGAAAAATAAACTTCACAGTTCCTTTCAAGTCTTTCTTCATACCTGAAAGCAGCTCTGCAACTCCCATTAAAATAGCTACGTGAGTGTCGTGACCACATGCATGCATTACCCCAACATCTTGCCCATTGTAGGTATCTTTTACCTTTGAGGCAAATGGAATATCTACTCTTTCTACAACAGGTAAACCATCCATATCTGCTCTTAAAGCTACTACTGGACCGGGTTTATCACCTTTTAGAATTCCAACAACACCAGTATATGCAATACCTGTTTCAACTTCTATCCCTAAGGATTTTAAATGATTGGCTACTTTTTCAGCTGTTTTAAACTCACGATTAGAAAGTTCTGGGTTTTCATGGATTTCTCTTCTCCATTTAATAACCTTATCGTTTAGTTCATCTGCTTTAGCAAATACTTCTTTTTCAAGAAAGTTTTTTTGAGCGTAAGTCTGAAAAGTAGCCCCGCAAACCAATGCGGCTAATAAAAATGATTTTAGCGTAATAAAAATTTTCATAGTGATTTGTTGCAATTAAATAAATTGATACTTAATCGCAATTTAATCATTATGCAGGTATACTGTTTTTACTTAGCTTAATCATTTCTATAAAATCATCAAATAAATATCTTGAATCGTGTGGACCAGGTGAAGATTCAGGGTGATATTGTACAGAAAATGCATTTTTATTTTTAATTCTGATACCTTCAACTGTATCATCATTTAAATTTATATGAGTTGCTTCAACATTCTCTGATTTTGCAATATCCTCTGCACTTACACTAAAACCATGGTTTTGAGATGTGATTTCACATTTTCCAGTTAATAGATTTTTAACTGGGTGATTTAATCCCCTGTGCCCATGGTGCATTTTATAAGTACTTATTCCAGCAGCAAGCCCTAACATTTGGTGTCCCATACAAATACCAAATAAAGGAATATTTTGATCCAAAATTTGCTTAACCGTCTCTACTGCATAGGCAGTTGATGCAGGATCACCAGGGCCATTTGAAATAAAGTAACCATCTGGTTGCCATTTTTGCATTTCTTCAAATGGTGTATTAGCTGGATAAACTCTGTAGCTACAGTTTCTCTGCTTAAAGTTTCTTAAAATATTTGTTTTAATTCCAAGGTCAAGAACTGCAACTTTGAACTCTTCATTATCACTTATTTGCTCAACAACTTTAGAAGTCGTTACTTTTGAACTAAGCTCTAGCCCATCCATTGAAGGAATTTTATCCAATTCCTCTTTAAGGTTTTCTAGGTCAAGAATTTCAGATGAAATAATTGCATTCATCGCTCCTTTTTCTCTAATATGTCTCACTAATTTGCGAGTATCTATTTCTGCGATTCCTACAACTCCTGCATTATCCAAATAATCTTGTAAAGAACTATCAGCTGTTTTACGAGAATAAATCTCAGAGAATGTTTTTACAACTAATCCTTTTATCTTAACTGATGATGATTCTGTCTCATCACTTACAACACCATAGTTTCCTATGTGAGAAGTGGTATTGACTATGATTTGACCATAGTAAGAAGGGTCGGTATATATTTCTTGATAACCAGTTAAACCTGTATTAAAACATATTTCACCACCACTTGTACCTTGCTTTCCAATAGATACTCCGAAAAAGCTTGTACCATCCTCTAAAAGTAAAACTGCAGGCTTCTTTTTAATATCGTACATGTTGAGTTTTTTGAAAATTTTGTAAAAAAAAAGGAAATGGCTAACCCATTTCCTTCAAATATAAATTATAAATATATGTAAAATCAATCTTCACTCTTTGGTTTTTCTTCTGTTGAATCTGAATCGTTACTTTCTTCAACTTCACCAGTAGCCGCTTCATTCTTCACTTCTTCATCTACAGCAGTTTCTTCTACCTCTTCAGCAACAGGAGCTACATTTTTAGGCTCAGATTTCTTTTTACCACCTCTTCTACTTCTTCTAGTTTTAGATTTAGAATCAGCAGTTTCTTTAACTAGTAATTCGTTGTAGTCTACTAACTCTATTAGACAAGTTTCGGCATTATCACCTAATCTAAAACCTGTTCTTATTATTCTAGTATAACCACCAGGTCTCTCTGCAACTTTATCAGCTACTTCATTGAATAACAATGTAACAGCTACTTTATCATTAAGATAAGAAAAAACAGTTCTTCTCGAATGAGTTGTGTCTGTTTTTGATTTAGTTATTAGAGGTTCGATATACTTTCTTAGTGCTTTAGCTTTTGCAACTGTAGTTGTAATTCTCTTATGTAATATAAGAGAACATGCCATGTTAGAAAGCATTGCTTTTCTATGAGAAGCAGTTCTACCTAAATGATTTATTTTTTTACCGTGTCTCATTTCAATAAATTTTCAAAACAGAATCCTGTCTATCTAAAACTTTTATTAATTAATCTTCGTCAAGTTTATATTTAGAAACATCCATTCCGAAAGTCAGATTCTTCTCAGCTATTAATTGCTCAAGCTCAGTAAGAGATTTTTTACCAAAGTTTCTGAATTTCATCATATCAGAGATTTCTAGGCTTGCTAAATCTCCTAATGTCTTAACATCTGCCGCTTTAAGACAGTTGTAAGCTCTAACTGATAGATCAAGATCAGAAAGTGGAGTTTTAAGCAATTTACGCATATGAAGAAATTCTTCATCAATTGGTTCTTCTTCCGGTTTGCTATCAGGCTGAAATGTCATAGTCTGATCTGAGAAAAGCATAAAGTGCTGAATCAGAATATTTGCAGCTCCTTTTAGCGCATCTTCAGGATGTATAGAACCATCTGTTTCAATATCTATTAAAAGCTTCTCGTAGTCAGTTTTCTGCTCTACCCTTGTATTTTCTACACTATATTTCACATTTTTAATTGGAGTGAAAATAGCATCGATCGGAATATAACCAAAAACCTGTTCTGCTGGCTGGTTCTCTTCAGCTGGTACGTATCCCCTTCCCTTCTCTACAGTAAGTTCAACTTGGAAAGTAATTGATGGATCTATGTGACATACTACAAAGTCAGGATTCAAAATCTTGTAATCTGTAGTAAATTCAGCAATATCACCAGCAGTAAACTTTTCTTTACCAGAAACACTAATATTTATCTTATTATTAGGACTCTCAGATGTTTTCTTAAACCTAACCATTTTAAGGTTAAGAATTATTTCTGTAACATCTTCAACAACTCCTTCAATAGATGAAAATTCGTGCAATATATCTGGGAACTTAACACCAACAGTGGCATAACCTTCCAGTGAAGAAAGTAATATTCTTCTTAATGCATTTCCAATAGTGACACCATAACCTCTTTCTAGTGGTTTGAATTCAAATAAGCCGTGAAAATCATCAGCTTTATCCATTACCACTTTATCGGGCATTTGAAATGCTAATATTGACATATGTCTGAAACTTTTACAGGTATTGAAAAAAAATATGTGGAAATATATTACTTAGAATATAATTCGACAATTAGCTGTTCTTTTATGTTTTCTGGAATTTCCTCTCTTTCTGGCAAACTTAAAAATTTACCAGCAAGTCTTGTAGCATCCCATTCTAACCAGCTATATTTTGAAATTTGTCTTCCAGAAACACTTTCTTTGATTACTGGTAAAGACTGTGATTTTAATTTCACACTAACAATGTCACCTGGTTTTACTGTAAATGAAGGAATATTTACAAGATCACCATTAACAGTTATATGTTTGTGAGAAACTAATTGACGAGCTGCAGCTCTTGTAGGAGCAATTCCTAAACGATATACAGTATTATCTAATCTAGCTTCTAAGTATTGTAGCAAGTTAGTACCAGTGATACCTTGTTTTCTTGCTGCTCTCTCAAATACATTTCTAAATTGCTTTTCAAGCAATCCATATGTATTTTTTGCTTTTTGTTTTTCTGCTAGCTGAACTGCATATTCAGATTTCTTTCTTCTTCTACCTTTCCCGTGTTGTCCAGGAGGATAAGGTTTCTTCTTCAGCTCTTTACAAGGACCAAAAATTGGGTCATTAAACTTTCTCGCAATTTTTGATTTAGGACCAATATATCTAGCCATTATCTAAAATATATTTATATAATTTATATTATACTCTTCTTCTTTTTGGAGGTCTGCAACCATTATGTGGAAGTGGAGTCACATCCTTAATAGTAGTTACTTCAATTCCTGAATTCTGGATAGTTCTAATAGCAGATTCTCTACCAGCACCAGGTCCTTTAACAAATACCTCTACTTTTCTTAATCCAAGATCATACGCTACTTTAGAGCAATCCTGAGCAGCCATTTGAGCTGCATAAGGAGTATTTTTCTTAGATCCTCTAAATCCCATTTTACCAGCAGAAGACCATGAAATAACCTGTCCTTCTTTATTAGTAATAGAGATAATAATGTTGTTAAATGATGCTCTTATGTGCGCCTCACCTAAAGATTCTACTACTACTACTCTTTTCTTTGCTTTATCTTTTCTTTTCTGAGCCATGACTTAAATATTACTTAGTAGCCTTTTTCTTATTAGCAACAGTTTTTCTTCTACCTTTTCTGGTTCTAGAGTTATTTTTAGTTCTTTGCCCTCTAACCGGTAAACCTCTTCTGTGTCTTAATCCTCTATAGCAACCAATATCCATTAACCTTTTAATATTAAGTTGAATTTCAGATTTTAGCTCACCTTCTATCTTGAATTCATTGTTAATGAGATCCCTTACTTTGCTAGACTCATCATCAGTCCAATCATTAACTTTCTTATCTTCTGCTATGCCTGCTCTCTCCAAGATTGACTTGGCAGATGAATCACCAATACCAAATATATAGGTAAGTGCTATAACTCCTCTCTTATTATCAGGAATATCAACTCCAGAAATACGTGCCATCTGTTTGAATTTATAATTTTAAATAATTATCCCTGTCTTTGCTTAAACCTAGGGTTTTTTTTGTTTATAACATACAGCTTTCCTTTTCTTCTGATCACTTTACAATCAGAACTTCTTTTTTTTATGGATGCTCTAACCTTCATATCTTTAAATTATTTATATCTGTAAACAATTCTTCCTTTGGTAAGATCATAAGGTGTCATTTCTAACTTAACCTTATCACCTGGTAAAATCCTTATATAGTTCATTCGCATTTTCCCAGAAATATGAGCTAGTATTGTATGCCCATTTTCAAGTTTAACTCGAAATCTTGCATTAGATAAAGCTTCTACTATTGTACCATCAAGTTCTATATTATCTTGTTTAGGCATATTGAGTCGCTAATACGTTTTCTATATATTCAAAAGTCGTTAATATTTCAGGTTTTCCATCAACAAAAGCAACAGTATGCTCATAATGTGCTGACGGTTTTTTATCCCGGGTTCTAATAGTCCATCCATCTCTTTCTTGAACTATACTTTTTGTACCAAGGTTGATCATAGGTTCTATTGCTATTACTAACCCATTTTCAAGTTTGGGACCTCTTCCTCTCTTCCCGAAATTTGGAACATCAGGTTTTTCATGTAACTTCTTACCAACACCATGTCCAACTAGTTCTCTTACGATTGAAAAACCATGTTTCTCAGCATAACTTTGAATAGCAAAACTTATATCTCCTATTCTACCACCAGAAGTCATTGCATTTATACCTTTATACAAAGAGTCTTTTGTAACTTCTAATAGCTCCTGAGTTTTAGTATCGATATTACCTACACTATAAGTATAAGCGCTATCTGCATGAAACCCGTTATGATTTACTCCGCAATCTATTGAGATTATATCTCCTTCCTTCAACACATATTCCCCTGGTATTCCATGAACAACAACTTCATTAACTGAGATACATAATGAGGCAGGAAAACCATTATAACCTAAAAATGAAGGCGTCGAATTATTATCTTTAATATATTCCTCAGCTACCTTGTCTAAGTCTTTAGTTGAAATTCCAGGCTTTACATGCTTAGCTACCTCTCCATGAGCTTTGCCAAGTATTTGAGCACTTTCCTTTATTGCTTTTATTTCTGCTAAAGTCTTATAATATATCATTTGAAACAGCTGGAACGTTTTGTGATCTACCTTTAAGTTTACCTGATTTCATCATACCTTCGTAATGTCTCATTAACAGGTAACTCTCAATTTGCTGTAAAGTATCCAAAATTACACCTACCATAATAATTAGTGAAGTACCTCCATAAAACTGAGCGAAGTTAATACTTATCCCAGCTGCATTAGCAAATGCAGGTAAAACTGCTACAATGGCTAAGAATAAAGCTCCTGGAAGTGTAATTTTATCTATAACAGCACTTATATAATCTGCTGTAGGATCTCCTGGCTTAACACCAGGAATGAATGCATTGTTCCTCTTCATATCATCAGCCATTTGCTTTGGATTAATTGTAATGGCTGTGTAGAAAAATGTGAACAAGATAATTAATATCGCGAAAGTAATATTGTATTCGAGTGATGTGAAAGTAGCAAAGGTTTGAGCTATATATCTTGCCGTATCATTCTGGTCTGCCCATGCAGATGCAACTAAAGATGGTAAAAACATCAATGATTGAGCAAAAATGATAGGCATTACATTGGCGGTATTTACCTTTAATGGTATATACGACCTTTGTCCCTTACCTAACTGCTTTTTAGATCCACCAACTACTTGTCTTGCATATTGAACTGGAATTCTTCTTACTGCAGTAGTTAGTAACACTACACTCATTACTATAAAGAAAAGGGCAAGAAACTCTAAGACTAGTAATAATAAACCACTTGTTCCTTTTTCACCAATCTCCTGAACAATGGCAAGTGGAAAACTTGATATAATTCCGATCATTATCAGCATTGATATACCATTTCCTATTCCTTTCTCCGTTATCCTTTCTCCTAACCACATACAGAATACTGTACCTGCTGTTAAGATAAACATTGATGAAACAAGGAAAAATGTATTATCAATTAATATTGCCTCAGCTGGAATAGTAGCTGCAATATAAGTAGAAGCTTGAGCAATTGTAATTACAATTGTAAGCACTCTAGTAATCTGATTAATTTTCTTTCTTCCTGATTCTCCTTCTTTCTGCATTTTCTGAAAATACGGAACTGCAACTGAAAGAAGCTGAATAACAATAGAAGCAGAAATATATGGCATAATACCTAGAGCAAATATTGATGCTCTATTAAAAGCACCACCTAAGAAGGTGTTGATCATTCCAAAAAAACTATTGGAAGTCTGATTCAACTGCTCTGGGTCTACACCAGGAAGAACTATAAATGAACCTAATCTAAATACTATCAGGAATCCAATAGTATAAAAAATCCTTGTTCTAAGCTCCTCGATCGAAAAGATATTTTGTAATGTCTTAAAGAACCTTTTCATAGTTTAAATTATAATTGCCTTTCCTCCTGCGTTTTCTATTTTTTCTTTAGCAGAATTTGAAAAAGCATGTGCTTCAACTTCTAATTTTACAGATAACTCACCTCTATTCAAGATTTTTACTCTGTCTTTTTTAGAAGCTAAACCATATTTATGGAAATCTGAAACTGCAAAAGTAGAAATATTATTCTTTTCCGCAATTTCTTGAAGTGATTCAACATTAACTGGTTTATATTCTACCCTGTTTGGATTGGTAAATCCGAACTTAGGAACCCTTCTTTGAAGAGGCATTTGCCCACCTTCAAAACCTTCTTTCTGACTATAACCAGATCTGGATTTAGCACCTTTGTGACCTCTAGTACTAGTACCACCCATACCTGAGCCTTGGCCTCTTGCAATTCTTTTTCTACTTCTTACAGAACCTTTTGCAGGCTTCAAATTATGAAGTTTCATGATATATCCTGTTTATATCTCCTCTACTTTTACTAAATGACTTACTTTTGAGATCATTCCTTCTATTTGAGGATTTAACTCAATCTCCCTTGATTTGTTAATTTTACCAAGTCCCAGAGAAGTGATTACTAATTTTTGCCTTTTAGGCTTGCCAATAGCACTTCTTATTTGTGTAATTTTAACTTTAGCCATAATTAATTTCTTAGCCGTTAAACACTTTTTCAAGTTTCACACCTCTTTGTTGAGCAACTGCATATGGATCTCTCATTTTTAATAGAGCATCGAAAGTTGCTTTAACTACGTTGTGTGGGTTTGATGATCCTTTAGACTTAGCCAACACATCATGTACACCTGCTGACTCTAATACCGCCCTCATAGCACCACCAGCAATTACTCCAGTACCAGGAGAAGCAGGCTTCAAAAGAACAAGTCCTCCACCAAATTTTCCTAGCATCTCATGAGGAATAGTTCCTTTTAATATAGGTACTTTTATAAGATTTTTCTTAGCATCATCAATGCCTTTAGTGATCGCATCTGTAACCTCATTCGCTTTACCAAGACCGTAACCAACTACACCATCTCCGTTTCCAACTACAACAATTGCTGAAAAACTGAATCTTCTACCACCCTTTACAACCTTAGCAACTCTTTTGATAGCTACAACCTTCTCTGAAAGCTCTATATCACTTGCTTTTAATTTCCTTATATTTCCTTGCTTGGACATAATAATGATAAATTAGAATTTAAGACCACCTTCTCTTGCACCTTCAGCTAAAGCTTTCACCTTTCCATGATAAAGAGAACCATTTCTATCAAATACTACTTCACTTATCCCTTTATCTATGGCTTTGGTTGCTATCAATTTACCAACTTCTGTTGATAAACCGATATTTACAGACTTCTTATCTGAAGTAATCTCTTTTGATGAAGCAAAGGCTAAAGTTTCAGCTTTAACATCATCAATAAGCTGTACATAAATAGAAGAATTACTTTTGAATACTGATAATCTTGGCCTTTCTGATGTACCTGATACATTCTTACGAATGCGTCTCTTGATCTTAAGTCTGCGAATATTTTTTTTAGTAGCCATATTACTTTACAATTATTTTGCTGCGCTCTTACCAGCTTTTTTCCTAATCTGTTCCCCTAAGAATCTGATACCTTTTCCTTTGTAAGGTTCAACCTTTCTAAGCTTCTTAATCTCTGCTGCTACGTGACCAATTAATTGCTTATCTACTCCTTCCAATCTTACAATAGGATTTTTACCTTTAGCTGTTTCAGCAGAAACACTTAATTCGCCTGGTACAGCAAAGTAAACATTGTGTGAATATCCTAAATTTAACTCAAGGATATTACCTGAAGCTACAGCCTTAAAACCAACACCAACCAATTCTAACTCTTTCTTGTAGCCTTCAGTTACTCCAACAACCATGTTGTTAATCAGAGCTCTGTATAAGCCATGAAGAGCTTTATGTTTTTTCTGATCAGATGGTCTTTCAAGTACTACCTGAGAATCTTCAACTTTAACAGAGATATCAGGACTTACGGCTTGAGTTAAAGTACCTTTCGGACCTTTAACTTCCACTGTACTATCTTCAACTTTTATTGTTACTCCCGACGGAATACTTATAGGAGCTTTTCCAATTCTTGACATCTTTAAAATATTTTAATTAGCAAAACCACTATTGCCAAAATTAATAAACATAGCAAAGTACTTCACCACCTACATTTAAAGATCTGGCTTCTTTATCTGTTATTACCCCTTTAGAGGTAGATAAAATTGCAACGCCTAATCCATTCAACACTCTAGGTAAAGTGCTTGCTTTTGCATACTTCCTAAGACCTGGCTTACTTATCCTTTCAATGTTAACCATTGCAGGCAGCTTGGTTGATGGATTATATTTCAATGCTATTTTGATAGTACCCTGAGCTGTAGAGTCATCAAACTTATATCCCTGAATAAAACCTTTATCGAAAAGAACTTTTGTAATTTCTTTCTTAAGATTAGATGCGGGTATTTCTACAATCCTACGGTTAGCTCTAATTGCATTTCTCAACCGGGTCAAATAATCAGCTATCGGATCTGTCATTATTTTATATATTTATAGCTACTAAGCTAATTTAACCATTAAAATTACCAGCTAGCTTTTTTAACTCCTGGAATCTTACCTTGAGAAGCTAATTCTCTAAAAACAACCCTAGAAATACCAAATCTTCTCATATAACCTTTAGGTCTGCCAGTTAACAAACATCTGTTATGCAGTCTAACTTTTGAAGAATTTTTCGGTAGTTTATCTAAAGCAGCGTAATCTCCATTTGCCTTAAGCTCCTCTCTTTTGGCTGCGTATTTAGCTACTAGTTTTTGTCTTTTTCTTTCTCTAGCTTTTACTGATTCTCTGGCCATATTTATTTCTTTTGATTCATAAACGGCATCCCAAACAGCTTAAGTAATTCCAGACATTCCTCATCTGTTTCAGCAGTAGTAACAAATGTGACATCCATTCCGGAAATTTTCTTAACCTTGTCAATTGAAATTTCAGGGAAAATGATTTGTTCTTTTACACCTAAGGTATAGTTACCTCTTCCATCAAAACTCTTATCACTTATTCCTTTAAAGTCTCTTACCCTTGGTAGTGATATCGAAACAAGTCTATCTAAAAACTCATACATTTTATCACCTCTTAAGGTAACCCTTGCGCCAATTGGCATTCCCTCTCTCAACTTAAAGTTTGATACTGACTTCTTTGCATAAGTAGGAACAGGTTTTTGACCTGTAATTATACTTAATTCTTCTACACCAATATCAATTAACTTCTTGTCTGAAACTGCTTCACCGATACCTTTGTTAACACAAATTTTTAACAATTTTGGCACCTGCATTACAGACTTGTAATTGAATTTCTGCTTCAATGCAGAAACAATTTCTTCACTATATTGCTTTTTTAATCTTGGAGCTGCCATGATTAATCTATAAATTGTTCTGTTTTCTTAGAATACCTTTTCAACTTACCGTTACTATCGAGCTTTCTACCAACTTTAGTCTTCTCTCCAGTTTTAGGATCAACAAGCATTAAGTTGCTTATATGAATACCAGCTTCTGTTTTTTCAACTCCACCTTCAGGACTTTCAGCTGATGGTTTAATGTGCTTGGTAACCAAATTAACTCCTTCAACTATAGCTCTATTTTTCGCTCTTAGAACTTCCAATACCACACCACTCTTACCCTTGTGATTACCTGAAATCACCTCTACTTTATCTCCCTTCTTAATGTGGAATTTCACTTTTTTTACTTTTCCTTTTTCCATAACATTAAAGAACTTCTGGTGCCAAAGAAACGATTTTCATAAATTGCTTTTCTCTTAACTCTCTAGCAACAGGACCAAAAATCCTTGTTCCTCTTGGCTCATTGTTATTATTGAGCAATACAGCAGCGTTATCCTCAAAACGAATGTAAGAACCGTCTTTTCTTCTTACCTCTTTTTTTGTTCTCACTACTACTGCTTTAGAAATTGTACCTTTCTTCAAATTACTTGAAGAAATTGCAGACTTCACAGTCACGACGATTTTATCACCAACTGATGCGTATCTTTTACCAGTCCCGCCGAGTACTCTAATACAAAGCACTTCCTTAGCACCACTATTATCGGCAACATTTAATCTTGATTCTTGCTGTATCATTATAAATTACAAAGCTAAATCGGACAATAATTAATTATTAAACCAATAATTACTTGGCTCTTTCTATAATTTCAACAAGCCTCCATCTTTTTCTCTTACTCAAAGGTCTTGTCTCCATAATTCTCACCCTGTCGCCTATATTACAATCATCCTGAGAATCATGCGCCATAAACTTGGTAGTCTTCTTCATAAACTTACCATATATAGGATGCTTAACTTTTCTCTCAACGGCAACCACAATCGACGACTGCATTTTATTGCTAGTCACTATCCCGATTCTTTCTTTTCTAGAATTTCTTTCCATAAAATCTTTCGATTAAGCCAGAAATTACTTACCGGCAACTTTTATTACTTTCTTAACTTTTGCCAAATTGATTGTGGAATCAAATTTATTATCAGCCATAAATGCCTTTGCATTAAGATTCGTCAAATCTCCAGAACCCGCTTTACCTTTCAAAGCCTCTAAATCTCTTGCATGCAATTCAGTCTTTAATCTCGCCACTAGCCTTCTAACATCTCTGATTTGCATTGGATTTTCTATTGGAGAAATAGCATTACCGAATTTTAATGATTGTAACGCTTTCTCTGAAGACGAAATCTTGTCTTTTAACTCCTCTACTGAAAGAGCTTTAATTTCAGAACTTTTCATAATTAAAATTGATAATCTCTTCTCACAACCATTTTAGTCTTAACCGGAAGCTTTTGAGCAGCTAACCTTAAAGATTCTTTTGCCAATTCGTAACCGATACCATCAGATTCGAAAAGAATAGTTCCAGGTCTAACAGGAGCCACCCAATACTCTGGAGAACCCTTACCTTTACCCATCCTCACCTCTGCCGGCTTCTTCGTGATAGGCTTGTCAGGAAAGATTCTAATCCAAACCTGACCTTCCCTTTTCATTGCACGAGTAATTGCAATCCTAGCTGCTTCAATTTGTCTAGAAGTAATCCATCCAATTTCAAGCGATTTGATACCGAAGCTACCAAAAGCAATCTCACTACCTCTATGAGCCAATCCTCTCACTCTGCCTTTCTGCTGCTTTCTATATTTCGTTCTTTTAGGCTGTAACATAACAAATAATATTATTGATACAATCAATACAAATGTACTGAAGTGCTCTACCTGAAAATTTTAAATTCTTAAATCTTTTAAGAGACTTATACTTATGTCAGATAAGCACAGTATCTCCCGAAATGGACTGCAAAGATAAGGAAGTAAATTTTTATTGCAAACTTTGCAGTAATTATTTTAATAAAAAACAATAATAATTTATCCGACTACTTTCGAGCTATCTAAAACCTCTTTTAGCTTAGAAACTGTGTAGTCAATTTCTTCTGTTGTATTATATTTACTGAATGAGAATCGGATAACTCCTTTTTCACTATTTTTACCCTTTCTCAAAGCATTAATCACATGAGAACCAGCTAATGCTCCACTTGAACACGCACTCCCTCCTGAGGCAGAAATACTAGCTAAGTCAAGATTAAATAACATCATACCATTCGCTGGAGATTCTGGTAAACAAACATTTAATACTGTATATAAACTATTATCAACATCTCCAGAGTTTCCATGAAACTCAACACCTTGAATATTCTCTTGAAGTTGTTGAATCATTCTCCACTTTAAAGACTCAATATGTTTTCTATGATTTTCTAAATCAGATAATGCCAACTCTAATGCTTTAGCAAAACCTACAATTCCATAAACATTCTCAGTTCCCCCACGCATTTCTCTTTCTTGGCCGCCTCCTGTAATGAAAGGAACAGTTCGAGAATCTTTTTTCATATATAAGATACCAACACCTTTAGGCCCATGAAATTTGTGTGCTGATGCTGCAATATAGTTTATCGGAAGTGTTGAAAGATTTATATCAAAATGCCCCACAGTTTGTACCGTGTCTGAATGGAAAATGACTCCGTATTCTTTACAAAGTTCAGAAACCTTTTCAATATCTAAAATATTTCCTATCTCATTATTCCCATGCATTAAAGATACCATCACATCTTTAGAGTCTTTCAATAACTCTTCAAGTTGAATTAGATCTAAATTTCCTTTATCATCAAAATCAATATAAGTTGCTTTAACAACCCCTTTGCGTTCCAACTCTTCCACTGTATGCAATACAGCATGGTGCTCTAATTTACTAGAGATAATATGTTTTACTTTTCCTGTATTTACATTACTTCTAATCGCAGTATTATCCGACTCTGTTCCACCTGATGTAAATATGATTTCGGCAGGAGTTGCATGAAGCAGTTCAGCTACTTTTTTTCTCGATTTCTCAATTGCAGCTTTGATTACCCTGCCATGCGAATGTGTAGATGAAGGGTTTCCAAAATTATTCTCCAAAAAAGGGAGCATCTCTTCAAGAACTCTCTTATCTATACTAGTAGTTGCAGCATTATCTAAATATACTTTCATAACTAAGTCAGTTCGTTTCTGCAAACTTAATAAAAGTGCTGGTTAATTTATGGGCAAAGCATCCTTCTAGCTGCTAGAATTATCATCATTAGAGATTTTCCATTGTTTCTCTTTTACTTTATCCTTAACAATATCAAGTGTTTCTGAAACTACGCTTAAAGCAAATTTATTAAACTTTTCATCCTGACTGGTATGTAGCAATCCATCAAAAACTAATTCAGCTATTTCTTCTACAGCCTTGTCTCGATGATTAGCAATATCTTCTACAGCCTCATTTATTACGTTAAAAACTATATCACTTATAAGTTTCTCTACTCTTGATGTAAGGTAGCTTCCTAAAACAGGCACAAGCTCTAACGTCATTACCTCTTTGTTTTTCTCAAGTGCACGCACCATTAGCTCATCAATGTATTTCTTAATTTCATCTCGATGAAGTTGATAGGTACTACTTAATGCTGCATCTACTCTATCAGACACCCAAGAAGTAATTTCTTCTTTTTGTGGCACCAATACATCTCCTACAATCTTATTTGAAATAGGGCTACCACCTTCTAGCTCAGCTTTTACTCCATCTATTATATTAACTACTACTCTATCTGAGACTTCTTCAAGAAAAATCTGATAATACCTTTTTAATTGCTTGAATAACCACGATTCTGAGAGATTAATTACTCCCATTCTTTCAAGCCTATATACCATAGAAAAAACTCTAAGCACTCTTAAAAACCGAAAGCCACCCAGTGGTATACAGCCCAGTACATCATACCAGTGAATAAAAGGATAAAAAATCCAGCTATGATAGGTTTTTCTATAAATGGCTATTCCCCAGCGAAATAGTAGCTCAGAAATAAAAATGGCGACAAAAACCAAATCAATGATAATAAAGTTTGTATGGATATTTGTATAATACAAATCAAAAAAAACGGGGAGGGAATCTTTGAGAAGATCTTGAATAATTTGATATGTAAAAACCCATTCAAAAACGATTAAGAGCAAATTGGCAGTTACTAGCAAAAGCATTATTATATCCAGTGCAAAAAACTCTAGATCGCTGCTTTTTTTTAACTTACCAATGTTAAACAATGACTTTTTACCCATTTCAGTTAAGTTTTATCTAGATCACCTAAACTGAAGTAAACAACTATTGATTCAGCTTAGGAGCCATATATTTCCAGTAAATAGAATTACTTTTCCCAAAATACTGGCTATTAAACCATTTATCTTCTCGAAGCTTTATAACACTAACACTATTAGCTACATTAGCTTGTTCCTTCTCAGCTCCTCTCACTCTATACCTCAGCGTAACATAAGGAATATTTGCTAAGATGATAAATATAACAAGGAAATGATATTTCCAACGATAAGATAATTCTCCAAAATACTGAATCACAAAAATGCTGATAATAAAAAGTGACGGTACAGCAGTTCGCATTAAAAAATCATTGAAATAACCAATTACATAAAATGGAATAATTAATAAAGTAATAATTGCTCCCCACCATAAATCTTTCCATTGATGCTTAGACGCGTATTTAATGGCAAGAAGGGCATAAATGCCGAATTCTATAAAAAGAAAGACTATAATTTTAGGTAACCAAGATTTACCCGGAATTACCTCCCATATCCAACCACTTTCAGAAATACTATAATGCGCTTTAAAATAAGCACCAGACAATAGTAAAAAAAGCAAACCTCCTACAATATTCTGAAAACTTAAATATGGCTTAATCCCCTTTTTTATCAGAAAGATCACTAAAAAAACGACCAAGCCAAAAGCATTAAAAACTGACCAGATATATGTGAGACTAAATATGAAGACTATGTTTTGTAAACTTTTTCTTTCCCCAAACTCATAAACTATTAAAGCAGTAGCTAACCAAGCACCTAATACATGTTGTGGACACCAAGTCATACTTACCATTGGAGAATAAAACTGCAAAATATTATTATGGACGACTGCTTCATGGGCAATTTCCATCTTGAAAATATGAGCAGAAATTAACTCTCCAGTAAAAATCCATTTTATTGGAATTTTAATGGCTGAGTACAAAAAATCTTGTCCTCCAAAAAATAAGAAAATTAATAAAGTGATGAAAAGTGTATTCTTCTTAGAAAATGTGATTACCCATCTGAGCGTAAGGTATAAACCTGTAAAAGTCCAAAGAAAGATATAAAGATCTGCCAAATAAATACTAGTAAGTTTGGCTAAAAAAGCCGCGGGTAAATAATACGCTAGGTAATAATTAAGGTGAACAAGTCCATTATTTAACTGACTTTCGGGGTAAACAACTGGCCAACTTTCAGTAATCAAGTCTTTTAAAATTCCATAATGTTTATCTACATCACCCTGAAATGTAAAACCACCAATTCCGGAAATAATGCAAATTCCTAATGTTACCAACAACAACACTAACCTTGATGGAATTGATATTTTTTTAATAGAAACCCCTTCAATTTCTGCAAAGGATGCCAATAGCTTATAAAGGCAAATAAAAATTATAATTATTGCAGGAATTGCGATTTCCCACCTAAACCAACCTACAACAAATAGAATATTTGGAATTAATAAATACAGAATTGTATAAACTGATAGTCTGTAAATTTGATTATTAATAAGCTGTTTTAAAGGCACTCTACCCATCTCAATTCTCCAATTTATCTAGCTAAATATTTATAATAAAAAGAATCGTTTCTCCCGAAATACTGAGTATTAAACCAGTTTTCATCAGTAAGTTCGATTAAAATTTTAGAGTTTTGCACTCGTACTCTTGACTCTGAAAATCCATTTTCGACATGAAACTTTGTAAACTCTGGCATATAAGAAGCGATAGTTAACACCTGTGGCAATAACACACCGACTAAGATGACTACCATAATGACTTTTTTATATTTGAACCTATTTTGTTGATAATAGAGAAAAGCCAATAAATTGATTACAAAAATGGATGGAACTGCGGCACGCATTAATAAATCATTCATATAACCTAGTACATACACTGGTAGTAAACTCATAAAAATCAGGCTACTTAGATACAAATATCTCCATTCAGATTTGATGATAAAACTATGAATTACCACAGCGATATAACCAAACTCAAACAATAAAAATAGCATCCATTTAAATGTCAAAGCTTTTAAAGGAATAAACTCCCATAACCATCCTTGCTCACTTACAGAGCTATGTGCCAAATAGAAAAATCCAGTTAAAATTAGAATTACTCCTCCACCCAATATATTTTGCCAAGAAAAAATGCCATTTCTGTTTCTTAGGTAACATGCAAGCATAATTGGAATTAAACCAACTGCATTAAACACTGACCAAATAGGCAAAAAACTCAAAATGAATATGGAATACTTCTGGTTTGATTGACTTAAATAGTTTTTAATTAATACAGAAGTTACTAACCAAGCTCCAATTAAATGCTGCGGTGCCCATGAAATGGCAAAGAAATTTGTTGGGTATCGCAAAACAGTATTATGAAACACACAAACAGTAGAAATCTCTTGTTGAAAAATTTGCCATGCTGAATCGTTATTTTCTAATGAAGCACTTTGCAGAAAAAATTTAAGGAAAGCATAAAGAAAATCTTGCCCTCCTAGAAAAAGCATAAAGCATACAGGCAACCAAATATTTTTATTCCCAGCAAAACAGATAAACCACCTAAAAGAGAGATAAAGACCTAAAGCAGTCCAAATTATAATGTAGTTATCTACTAGTTCTGGTAAAGTAATTTTAGCCAAAAATGCTGGTGGTAAAAAATAGGCAAAATAATAATTGAGAAAAGTAATCTCTGAAGATTGAGTATATATAACTGGCCAATCTAGATACACCAAATCATGCAGCATGGCATAATGCTTCAAAAAATCACCTTGAAATACAAACCCACCAATTCCAGAAAACAAGCAAATAAATAATGCAAATGCAGGTAGTAAAATATGCTTCTTAAGAGAAAAATTTAAAATATTTGGATTAAAAGTAAGATGCAAGTTTCTGAAATATGAGACACAAACTACTATAACAACTACAATAGCTGGAACAACTATTTCAATTTTAAACCAGAATATCAAGAATAAAATAACTGGTAAAATAAGATAACAAACTGAGAATAGTTTCAACAGGTCTGCATTCTGCTGTTGGGCTATTACACCATTCTTTTTTATAGGAAAAACGCTATTCATGCTCCTTTGCAAAATATTTCATAAACAGAGATTCCATTCTTCCGAAATACTGGGTATTAAACCACTCTAAGTCATACAGATTAGTTAATCTGTTAGATTCAGATACTTTTAAGTTATATAATTCATGTAGCGTTGTATGATACTTTCCATATATAATATATCTCGTGCAAGAAAGCAGTATAAGCGAATAGTACAAATACTTAAGTGTGTTTGCTCTGGTAATACTTTTAAGGCTCATCACTACCAATATTACCAGAATATACCACGATGGTGACGAAGCACGCATAGCAAAATCTGCTTGATGACCAATGTAAATAAAAGGTATAAGGCTTAATGAGATAAAAACCACAAAAAACAGAGGCTTAAACTCTTTGTCATTTTTAATAAATGGATAAATACAAATAAGTACAATTCCGAATTTTACTATAATAAATAAAGGCACTTTATAAAGCCCTTCACTGTTTTTATACATCTCCCAAATCCACCTAAAATCTTGCGGATAATGCGCTATATAATACACAGCCATTATTATAAACAAGCACAGACCAGCAACAAAGTTTTCCCAAGTAAAAACACTTTTAATGTTTCTTGAAACTGATAATAATATAATAGGAATAAGCCCTATAGAAACAAAAGGACTCCATAAAAGTGTTAAGCTACCAAGTAGTAAAATAAATCTATTGTCTTTATTTAAATAAGATGATTGCAAAATAATGCCTGTACCTACCCAAGCTCCTAAACTGTGTTGAGGCGCCCACTCGTATTGAGTCATTTGGCAGGCATAGTTAGAACTAAAATTGGCGAAAATTATATCAGTAAGGTAAAGTTCTTTTAGAAGAAAATTCCAATCAAAATTCCATACAAAAATACTCTTAGTAAAAAATCTGATTACAGTGTATACGCTTTCCAGATCACCAAAAAGGAAAAAAAGGAAAATAGCCCACCAGTTTTTAACTCCTCCGATTTTTAAAAACCAATATATAGACAGAAACAAGCCCAGAAAACTCCATGCAAAAGAATAAAATTCGGTAAGGTAGATAGATGTGATTTTGGCCAATAAAGCAGGCGGTAAATACCAGCCAAGGTAGTAGTCTAAAAAAACAGATTCTTTAATGTATTGATGGTTGTGGTAAAAAACTGGCCATTTGTTATTTATTAAATCAAACAAAACAGCATTATGCTTTTCAAAATCAATTAACTGATTCGTGTATCCCCCGATTCCCGAGTACACAGTAACTAGTAAAGAAAGCAGAGCAATTGCCAACAAATACTTCCCTGAGATAGGATTAGAATTATCTTTAAGATTCTTATTAGATTTTAGAAAAGAAATACAGGCAAATATAAGTAAAAGAGCTGCTGGTAAAGCAATATACCAATGCAACCAACCTATTAAAAAAATTAAGCTTGGTAGAAGTAAGTAAACACATGAAACCCCAAAAAAGAGAAAAGTCTGTTGGGATGACGTTTTAATGTTCGATAAAAAAGTTTGCTGTAGAACAGCCATATCAAGTTAAAAAAATATATTTTATTACTTACCCTCTATTAAGGTAGTTTTTATATTATTTTAAACTGAATTATAACTAGTTCATTGTTTTGAAATATTGATAAGAAAAGAATTTATTAGCTTATACTCAGAGTAAATTTAAAGCGATTATTTTTGTGAAATGAGTGAGTTTGAAGAATATCTTGAAAGTAAAAAAATAGATTCAGGTTTATTTAAAAATAGTGAGCCTGAAAGATGGGAAGAATTTAATAAATTATTTTCTCTGGTTAATCCTAAGAGTTTTACCATGCAAAAACTTTTTCTTTTGAATCAGATAAGAAGAAAGTACCATCTGGAACCAAAAGAAGAAACAGCACCTAAACCTGTTAAGAAAAAATTTAAACCAGTAATCCGTAAAAAAGGATAATCTTTTCAGATGCTGTCTCTATTAATCTCTTACTCTCTACCAGTAAAAAGCTTTATTAATTCTGATGCACCTGAATAGGCAGGCAAATAGCCATCCATCACTTTTTCTTTGGTTTCTTGTAAATGCCCTTTAACTGCATCATTTCTATAGAAAAGCTGCATTAATTCATCTTCAATACTTTCTTTCATCCACTCTAAACGCTGCTTTTTTCGGTTTTCAGAAAAATAACCTACTTGCTTTCTTACGTCTACAAACTTCTCAACTTCTTCCCAAACATTATTAATACCTTCTCTTTCTATTGCAGAGCAAGTTATTACGCTACAATGCCAACCATGCTCTTCTTGTCTAAATAAATGTAGTGCATTGGCATATTCTCGCTTGGCTCTCATTGCCTTCTTCTTATTATCGCCATCTGCTTTGTTTATCGTTACACAGTCAGCCATTTCCATAATACCCTTTTTTATCCCTTGTAACTCATCACCAGCACCTGCAAGCATTAGTAATAAGAAAAAGTCTACCATACCCTTTACAGTCGTTTCAGATTGGCCAACACCTACAGTCTCTACTATGATTACATCAAAACCAGCAGCTTCACAAAGCAGCATTGCTTCTCTAGTTTTTCTGGCAACACCACCTATAGAACTTCCTGATGCAGAAGGTCTTATATAAGCATTCGGATGATTAGACAAAGTCTCCATTCTTGTTTTATCACCCATTATACTACCCTTGGTTACCTGGCTACTTGGGTCTACTGCTAAAACAGCAACCTTCAACCCCTTTTCAGCAACCATTTCACCAAACGACTCTATAAAAGTACTTTTACCAACACCAGGTACACCAGTCACTCCAATTCGGATAGTTTTCTCTTTATCTCTAGAAAAATGTCTGATAATTTTTTGTGCGAGTTCGATGTCAGCTGGCAGGTTACTCTCCACTAATGTTATAGCCCGACTTAGAATAAATCTGTTTCCTTCTTTAATTCCAGATACATAGGCTTCTTCAGTAAGTTGTTTCTTCCTCATGACAAGATTATAATTTTTATGTTCATTTCAGCTACAAATCATTACATCCTTCTCAACAAATAGAAAAAATTTCGTTCAAAAGGAAATTTTCACTTTAAGCAGGGAAATTACAAACATCCTAAAATTATGATGAAAAAATTATTTAATTGGACAAATATTTCAGGAACATTTGCTGTATTTCTTTTTATGTGGATGTTAGGAAGTATAGGAGTTCAGTTCGACTTCCTGAATGTATTTGAAGAAGTCTTAAGTGACTACAATCTTACTGATGTTTACTATACAAAAATTCGGAATAACGAAGCAATTCCATTTGACGAAAGAATTGTATTAGTAAATATTGGAGATGCATCTAGAGGAAGAGGTAGTATTGCCGACGAAATAAGTATTTTAAACAAATACAACCCGAAAGTAATAGCCATAGATGCCAAGTTTTTTGGCTTAAAAGAAGATGATCCAATGGGTGACTTCAAGCTGGCAACTGCGATCCAAGAAGCTAATAATTTTATTATGGCCAGTGAGTTTGCAGTAACATCCGATACTTCAACCGGATGGGATACATTATATACTCCACCACCACTTTTTTCTCAAAATGCTCAAACTGCCTTTGTAAATGTAGGTAATCTTGAATTCGGTGACTTTACTACATGGCGTACCATTCCAGTAAAAGAAACAACAAAAAAAGGAAAAAAAGAACCTTGCTTTCCTGTAAAAATAGCAGAAGTATATAATGAAAAAGCTGCTCAAAAGTTCCTTGCAAGGGGAAATGAAATAGAAAACATCTACTTTAAAGGAAATCTGGACAAGTTCACAAAACTGGATGTAGACGATGTACTAAAAGAGAACTTTATACCAGAACTCATAAAAGATAAAATCGTAATTATGGGTTACATGGGTGATCATTACACTGATTACTACTTCGATGAAGATAAATTCTATACTCCTTTAAATGAAAAACAAGTAGGCAGAGGTACCCCTGATATGTTTGGTGTTGTAGTTCATGCAAATGTAGTTTCCATGATTTTAGATGAGAACTACATAAATGAAATGCCAGCATACATTGGGTATATCATCGCAATCATTTTATGTTATTTAAATGTAGCTCTATTTGCATATATACTTGATAACAAAAAGCTTTCTCCTTATTACGGACTTACTAAAATCATTCAGTTGATAGAAGTCCTCATAATACTGACAATTAGTATATTTTCTTTTGCTCTTTTTAATTATAAAGTTGATTTAACACTAGTTTTTCTCGTTATCATACTAGCAGGCGATTTAACTGAAATCTATATCGATATCATTCTGGTAAGTCTTAGTAAAATCTCATTTATCAGAAAACTTTCATTAAAACCAAATTCATTAAATGCATCATAAAATGAAAATAACAGGATTCAGATTCTCAGTTACTACCCTAATACTACTTCTTAGCTCAATAGGTGCATTCGCACAATTTATGGTACTTGGAGCTAAAGGTGATAATAAAGTAGATGGCCAACCACTCAAAGTAGGTGCGTTATTACAATCTAACCAAACTATTACAATTGGTAATGGCGCTTATCTTGGTCTAGCTCATACAAGCAAAAAAACCATTGAGCTTAACAAAGCCGGAACGTATAAAATAAGTGATCTTGAAACAAAATTAGCTGCGGCTGACAATGATCTTACTAATAGATATGCAGATTTCGTAATTAATGAGCTTACCTCAAAAGATGGAAACTCTACCAGATTTAATACAAGTGCAAAAACTGGATCTGTAACCAGAGATGTAAGCAAGCTACCTTTATTATTTGCAATGCCAGTAGATGAAAACGGTATTAGTAAAACCAGCAAAGTTTTAGCAGATACAAAAATCACCATCAAATGGTTTGTGAATAACTTTGACGAAGTAAAAGAAGATGATATTCAAAGCTATGTTTTCACCGTAAAAGATGGCTCTCCTGATAATATTGGAAATATAATTTTCGAAACAAATACTTCTGATAAAAAAGTAACAATTGATCTCTCTGATAGTAAATTCAAAAGAAACAAGACTTTAATTTATCAGGTTGAAGCTGTGACTAAAAACGGCAAGAAAAAAATTACAAGCCCAGAAGCAATGCTTCAAAAATTGAAAAGCAAAGAAAATTATTTAATTGCTGAAGAACTTAACAAATTACCACAAGAAGAAACTGCAATTAATAAATTAATTAAAGCGAAATTCTTTGAAGAAAAAGGCTTGATTGCAAATGCAATTAATATGTATGAAGAAGCTCTTGCAATTTCAGATGTACCACAATATTCATCTTACTACACTGAATTCTTGACTTTTTATGGTTTAGTAAAAAAAGAATCAGTAACGGCAAGTACTTCTACAGAAGATTAAGTTATACCTACAAAAATACATTTATAAGCCCGTTTATACGGGCTTTTTTTTATCTCTAAAAATAAGATAAAAACCTCCTAGAGATATTACAATTAACAACAAAATCATCCAACTACTCCAGTTAGATGACCAGTTTTCAATACCTGAACTTGCCAGATAATGTAATTGAATGCCTGTCCATAATGCTAGTAATGTTCTTGGTAACATACCGAACAAGCTCCCTAGCAAAAATCTATCGACACGAACATTTCCAATAGATAGTAAGAAGTTACCTACTGCAAATGGAATTACGGGAGATATTTTGGTGAAGAATACAGCAAATAACTCATTACCTTGAAGCCTTTCATAAACTTTTGAAAGCTTTTCATCTTCTTCTATAGACTTAATGAAGTTACCCTTATCTATAATTTTTGCTGTGAAATACCCAACTAAAGAAGCTAGCATATAAGAGATAACTAGTGGTAAAACTGCAGGCCAAGCTAAAACATAGCCACTAATTATACTTATAAAGGTGGTAGGTGTTAGGCCAAACGCCATACTAAATACACTGAGTGTATAAAACATTAAAATTAATTCAGTTGATATCTCAGCGTATTTTTCAGCATAATAATAAGCTGTTGAGCCCATTATTCCACTAATAGAAACAGACAGAACTAGCAATAAAGTAATATAAATACTGGAAGCTTTGTTTCTATTCAGGATTTTTAAAAGTGATATCATTAAAACTCTATTAACTATTCTTCTAAATAGAGTTCGAGTAGCCCATCTGGTAATAAGGTATGAACAACCTGCTTTTCTTTATCTACTTGCTTTACAATATCCTCTGTAATAGGAATTAGAACTTCTTTACCTTGATGGATTAGTGCAATAAGGGTATTATTATTTATATCATAAATATTTTCTATTAAACCCAAAGCTCCCTTTTGCTCATCAACAATCGAAAAGCCTACAAGATCATGCAGAAAAAACTCATCATCATCTAATTCTGGAAGTACTTCTAGAGGTAAAAACAACTTACAGCTTTTTAATTTTCCCGCAGAATCAGGATCATCTACTTCTTCCAGTTTTAATATAAACTTATCATTAAGAGGAGAAACGTATTCTACTATATATGGAATCAGGTTATCCTTACTTTCAACAAATATTGCATCAATATTTAGATATCTATCAGGATCATCTGCATCAAAAACAACTGTAAGTTCCCCGTCCAAACCACGAGGCTTTACAACATAACCTAATTCAAAACAATCATCTTTTCTCATTCACTTATGCCATTTTAGGTTTCTTACTTATATTCTTTTTAGACTTACTAGAATTAAAAGATTTACTATTTTCTTCTTTTAAGTCTGAAAACCTTCTATATATGGCAATACAAAAACCTATGCTCATCACAATTGTACCTATCCATAGTATATTTATAAATGGCTTTTCAATAGCTTTCATAATCACCCAATCTTTCTGAGTAGTTTGAGCTACTAATGTAAATTTACCTGATTGAGGATCAATTTTTTCGAACTGCATTTTTAGTCCCAAATCATATAAGATATCAGGAATCATTCCCACCTGTCTGTCTTTGATTACATAGATTGGCTGAACATCAAAATTTCTTTCTCCACCTAATACTCTTATTTCAGCTTTTACAGCTACATCACCTTCGTTTAAATCAACCTCAACCAAATCGTTGGTTCTCACTACATTATCCAATACAGCGATAAAATCATTTACTATAAAAGTATCTCCAACAGATAAAGTGAATTTCTCAGGCTCACTCCATTCTGTTTCAGACTCAGGATCAGGAATATTGGTCACGTGAGTATAAAGATCACTACCTAAGAAAGAACGAATATCAGGAGAAGGCACAAAACCCATTTGTGGGTTATTCTGAAGTCTTGGATATAATGAAAATCTTTTTCCGTTTTGCTTCACATATTCAATTTCATAATAAGTATTTTCATTGTATATGTGAATTGTATCTCCTTTTTTGTGATAGGTTTCCCCCTTATATACAAGGTCTTTGGTGATAACTGCTTTTGTTACATCATTTGTTGGTAACAAAATTTCTTTATCAATATAATCAGGGAACTCATCAGACTCCATTCTAGGGCCTTTATAAGTCAGTGTATAGCCATATTTAGCATTCGGATCATTTACATCATTTACCTGATTCACACTACTATAATCTAGCATTCTCTGAGGCTGATTTCTGAATAACAATAAGTTTTCCTTATTCATTTCTTCAGAAAACTCTCTGTTGTAAAGCAAGCCAGTAGTATTTAGTGAAATCACTTTTGAATAGCCTGATGAAAAAAGAATTCCCAGTAACATTAATGCTATACCTATGTGAGTTATAGCACCTCCAGTTAACTGAACTTTTTGTTTTGCCAACCTAATTAATACAGTAATATTAGAAATTACTGAATAAATTGAAGCTGTTAGCAATACGATATAAATAATATTGGTAATCTTTAATATCAGTATTACTAATGAAGATAAAAGTAGAGTAATGATTACCGGCAAAGTAAGCGTACTCATTAACCTCTCCTTATCCATTTTTTGCCACCAAAAGAATTGCCCCGTTCCAGAAAGTAATGCGATTACTACTCCAAACCAAAGCTGGAACTTAGTATAAAACTCGACTTGATCTGCAGGAGGTGCCATATTAGAAGTACCTCCGAAAAACTCTATAAATGCATTATAAACTGGAATTGAAGTAGGCACAAAAACCTGAAAAGAAGCTAAACATAAAACTGTAGCTCCCATAAAAATCCAGAACTCTCGGCTATAAGTAGTAATTTCTTCTTCTGTTGTTGGTAACTCTTTCCATGCTTTAACCAGAAAGAAAACAGATACACCAACAAAAGCCAGTAAATATATAAGTAGCTGACCTGATAGTCCTAAATCAGTAAATGAGTGAACAGATGCCTCGCCTAAAACACCACTTCTTGTTAAGAAAGTAGCATATAGTACTAAGATGAAACTTGTAATTACCAGAATCATCGAAGCTTTAAGCGCAGTATCTTTTCGTTTGAAGGTAATCATTACGTGAATTGCTCCAACCAACACTAACCAAGGTATGTACACCGCATTTTCTACAGGATCCCAGTTCCAATATCCACCAAAGTTTAATGTCTCATATGCCCAGTAGGCACCCATCATAATACCAATTCCTAAAATAACTGCGGCAACTTGAGCCCAAGGCAATGCAGGTTTTACCCATTCTTTATAAAGACCTTCTTTTAAACCAGCAATACAATATGCAAAAGGAACAAGGGTAAGTGCAAATCCAAGGAACAATGTAGGCGGGTGAATTACCATCCAATAATTCTGTAACAGTGGATTTAAGCCTGTACCATCTTCTGGAATAAAATTAGGATCGCTTGCAAATATTGGCGCATCCATCACATCTCTTAGTAAAGCAAATGGAGAACTACCAACCTTAATATCTACTAGTACAATTCCTAAAATCATAGAAACCAAAAAAGCCTGTACTAATGCAAAAACAGACATTACATTCAGTTCCCATTTATTACCATATCTTATAAGGAAGAACCCGAGTAATACATGCCAGAAAATCCACAACAAGAAGCTACCTTCTTGACCTTCCCAGAAACAGGAGATCATATAGTGAGTAGGCAAATTATTAGAAGAATGGCTCCAAGCGTAGTGGTATTCGTAGTAATGGTTATAGATTATGTAGAATAAGCTGGCTACAATAGTAAAAACAGCTAAACCATGAATATAAAAAGCTCCTCGTGCATAACTTTTCCAGCTTTTTATCAATTCGGCATCTTGTAGCTTGGATGCATAACCATAACTGAAAGCTGAAACCAAAGCCGTTATGAATGCTATTATGACTGAGTAGTGTCCTAGATTACCTACAAAGGTATGTATCATTAATATGGTCTTTAGAAATTAATAAGTTGTACAAAAATACTAAACAACCTCACTGTTTTCAAATAATGTTTCAATTGAGTAAGTTCCCTGTATTCTTGTTTTTATTACCGAACTGGTAATTTCTAAATTCCAACATTATTAATCGTCATTCGAAACCATCAAACCAGTCTTTAAAATCATTTACTTTTTCTCTACTAACAATCATTTCTTTGGGAGATTCTGGTGATGTTAAAACTTTTAACCTACTATTTGAAAAAATAACCACATCATTAATTGCGTGAATATTTACTATAAATGTTCGATTTAACCTAAAAAAGAGTGAAGGATCAAGTAAGTCTGCCAAATCTTCCATTTTATAATCTATAATAAATTTTTTCCCTTGTAGACTTATTAAATAAACGGTTCGACCTTCGGCAAAAAAGTAGGCGATTTTTTCTGTAGAAATACTTCTTATATGCTCACCTAACTTTACCATAAATCTCTTTTTATAGTTTTTCTTTAGGCTAGCCAGCATTTCTTGTAGTGCATCTAACTTAGGAGCATCATTATAAGAAGGTAAATTTTTTCGAAGGGTTTCCAGTTTATCTAAACTTTCTTGTAAAGCTTTTCCTGTAATTGGTTTTAGAAGATAATCAATGCTATTTACCTTGAAAGCCTCAATGGCATACTCGTTATAAGCAGTTGTAAAAATAATCGGCTTGTCGATTTTTACTTCTTTAAAAATTTCAAAGCTTAAACCATCTGCTAGTTGAATATCAAGAAACAAAAGATCAAACTCATTTAAATCTTCTTTTAACCATTTTACAGCCTGTCTAATACTTTGTATCACACCAACCACTTCTACATCAGCCATCAGCTTTTTTAATAACATCGACAGTTTTTCAGCCGCAGGTTTTTCGTCTTCAATAATCAGTACCTTCATTGTTAGTTTTATTTTTACAGTTCTTCCACTTCTAGCCTGAGTATCGGAATACTAATGGTAATTTCATGATAAGCTTTAATTCTTACAAGTGGCTCATCTGTGTAAAAAGAATAAGCTTGTTGCAAATCTTTAATCTCCCTTAATGCTTTAGGTACTGGCTTTAACCTTTCGTTAAGCTTGCATTGCACTGAAACACTCTGTTCTCCTTCAGTAAATATTTTAATTTGCATGGGGTGTGCAGAAGAAATAATAGAGTTTCTAACCAAATGATGCACTAATAAAGGAATGGTTCCAGGAATAACTTCATCATCTAGAAATTCTGCCTCAGTTTCATCTATCAGACTAATAAATGAATTTTCGAAGTTTAGTAACTCAACAAGATTTTTTCCTGCTTCTATGTCTTTTGCCAAAGTAGTTAGTTCGTCTTGCCTATTGTCTAATGAATAGCGATAGAAACCAGCCAATCTGTTTATAAACACATCGGCTTCTTCTGCATCTCTATATATTAGAGAAACTAAGGTTTCTAAACAATCATAAAGTAAATCTGGGTTTACTTCATTCTTAAAAGATTGTAAGCGATACTCAAGGTTTTTTCTAAGGTTTTCTTCTCTCTGTAATACCGCTTCGTTCTGTTTATTTAAATAGAAAATGCTGATGTATAGCGAATTATAAAAGAAACTACTTAACAGATAGATACTTGTAATTAGATACAACTCTTCTGTAAATACTCTATAGCCAACCAGATAAATAAAATAAACAGAAACCAACAAACTGGTTATTGCAACTGCCCAAACTGCTAATAAGGTAAACTGAAGGAAAATCCTTAACCTAATACCTTTTTTAAAAGCATAAAACCGATCTATTAGGTTGATGAATATTCTGAGTGATTCAAAATTTATATAGGTGAGAATGATACAGAATAGCAATTCGAATAACTCAAAGTTTGATGAAAGCTCTGTAATTCTATCATTCACTAACAAAATCAAGATATACACCATGGCTCCATATACCAATGGACTGATAAGTCTGAAATATAGATTGTGTATAAAGTTATTTTTATCCATGTTTTCTGATAATGGCTATTTAATTTTTTATTCTATAAGGTAAGGAAAAAAGCATAGGGTAAATCTTTATTCCTCTGCTTAGCATCTATATATAAAACCGGCAATACCACTGTGAAAAAAGTATCATTAATAATCTTTACAGGAATCTCAGAAAAGTACCCATACCTTCTTCTAATGTTAGCTAGGCCTACCTTAAAAGATGAGGTACTCTCTGGTACTGTGGTTTTATTATTTCGTACAATTAATCCTGTTTGCTCATCGTAAGAGATGGTAATATTTAGTGGAGAGCCTTCTGTAATTACATTATGTTTTACTGCATTCTCTATAAGCAATTGCAGGGTTAAAGGCGGTATCTGACTTGTATACAGTTCATTTGGAATATCTATAAAAACCTTTAGGCTTTCATCGAAGCGAACTTTCAGTAGAAATATATAAGACTTAATAAAATCAATCTCATTTTCGAGCGCTACAAGTTTTTTATTATTGGTCTCTAATACATATTGATAAGTTAAGGCAAAGTTTCTGATAAACTCTTCGGCCACTTCTACATCTCTGTATATTAATGCTGAAATTGTATTTAAGCTATTAAACAAATAATGCGGGCTTAACTGGCTCTTAAGCATATCATATTGAAGCTCAAGTTGATTTCTCATCATTTGTACTTTCTGGATTTGCACTACTGCATATTGCCTGTAAGAGAACCAAGCAAAATCGACAATGGTATAGGTAAATGCAGTGAAGAAAAATACAATGCCTGTTTTTACAATGAGCTCCTCTCTATTGATAATCATATAGTTTAACTCATCCTCGCCTACACTTAAATAAAGACTAACTGCTATTAAGCCAAAAAACAAAATAAAAGCAGTTAGAGCATCTAGTAAAACACCTATTATAAACCTCAGTAAGGTATGCTTCTTCCAATTAATTATTTTACTCAAAATACTATTTACTCCTAGTACCGACCAACCAGTAATTTGAACCAGTAAAATCATGAGTAGGGTTTCTCTGTAATCTACCAGAAAATCAGGAAAGCTGCTGGTTTCACTATATACAGCATAACTGTAGAGTAAAATTCCAAGTAAACAGAGTATCAAAAATACCCGATGAAAGAATTTCATATTAAGGTTATTCAGAAATAGATTAGAGTAATTAGTTTCAGTGAATTTACTCGGTTTTTAATAAATCGCATTAGTACATTTCTTCCATCACTCTTCTGTATTCCGAATCTGAACTGATTGTTCTAGCAGCCTCTTTGTAAGCATCTTTTAACTTAGTGTTAGATTTATCCATCACTTTACTCACACTTACTAACACATGACCTTTTTCTGAACTAGATGAGATCGTTTCACTCGCTTTCAATATTTGTAAAATAACACTTTCTGAAAGATTATTTTCATCAGTTAAAGATGATAACACATTCCCTTTCTCAGAACTACTATCAATCGATTCAACTGCTTTAAAAAACTCCTGATCTGCTATGGTAGATTTACCTACTAAATGGAAGCTCTTTCTTAAAGTAGCTCCTTTCTCTGAGCTAGAAGAAATACTTCTGATACCTTTAAAAACCATTACCATTGACTCATTAGTCAATGTAGTTTCTGAAAGTAAACTTCTGAGCACAGAACCTTTTTCAGATGTACTACTAATTCTATCTAAAGCATCAAAAAACTGTGTTTGTACTTTCTGGTCATTGTGCAAGCCTTTTTCAACTGCAGCCCTGAGAATTGATCCCTGTTCTGAACTTGATGATATTTTAGATGAGCTCTTTAGCAGTCTTTCCATAGCTCGGGCATTAATTGTATTCTTTTGCATTAAACTTCTTAATACACTTCCTCGCTCAGAACTACTTGTTATATGATCTACTGTATTAAAATATGCTTCTATAAAAGCTTCATTATTAACAAACACTTCATTTACAGTACGCAATACACTGCCAGTCTCACTACTAGAGCTAATCTCCTCAGCAGTTTCTAATAACTTGGTTAAAGCAGCTACAGATAGTTTATTATTCTTAAGCACACTTCTTAATACACTGCCCTTTTCGCTACTAGATGTTATTCTGCTTACACCTTCGAAATATGCATCGGCAGAACTTTCATCTTGTAAAAACTTACTTGCATACTTTCTAAAAATCCTTCCCTTCTCACTACTAGAGCTAATTACATAACCTATCTTTTTAGCAATAAGACCAGGCTCTCCTTTCTTTAAATTTTTGAGTTCAAGTAAGTTCTCAAAATACAAGCCTTGTACAGAGCTACTTTCTATTTCTGAGATTTCATTTAAAACCTTATCAATTCCACCAGAATTATACAATCGCTTTACTCTAATATCTGCACCCAAACCTGTTTTTCTGAGTACATCGAGCATAATATCTGCTAGCCACGATTTTCCTTCTTCATTAAAATCTTCTCTAGATTTACCAGAAAAATATTCATAGTTAAGCTGCCCGTTAGAATTACTTTCGATTGCAACAGCTCTCTTGTTACCAAAAGTTGTTTTACTTACCTTAAAATACCCTCCGGGAGATATAGAAGCAATGCCTTTCTCATCGTCTGTAATAGTAATTTTCCCTTTATACTTAATCTCATAAGAAGAAAATGTATCGCTAGATTTGTATGAATACTCTCCCCTATCGTCTCGAACACTTATACGCGTGCTAACTTTCTGGGCAAATAAAAAGTTACTTAAAAGGAAAAACATCGGAATAAAAATTAAATATTGTTTCATATCGGTTTTAGCTCCGCTTATTACTAAAATTGTTATTACTTAAAAATTAATTACCTTACAATTATGCATACTATTTAATTATAGTAAAATTGATTTGTATCGAAATGTAGAATAAGGGAACTGAATTGCAGAATCAATGTATTGTTGTGTAAACACGATTTAGTAATTTAGTGAAACTATATAACAAATTATCATGCTTAAATTCTGGACACTATTACTCACAATTACACTATTAGCTCAAATTTCTCTTGCTCAGGATACTCAAAAAAAAATACCTGAACAAGGTAAGTATGATGGGAAATTTCGCAAAGGGCAAAGACATGGAAGAGGCACTTGCATTTGGCCAGATGGCAGTAAATACACAGGCATGTGGAAATACGGCACAATGAATGGCAAAGGTATTTTTACTTATCAAGGCTATAAATATGATGGATACTGGGAAAATGGCGAAAAAAGCGGCAGAGGTACACTCACATTTCCAGATGGTACTTATTATACAGGCGAATTTAAAAATGATAAATACCATGGCTTTGGCATCTTAAAGCTGTCAGATGGTAGTTCGCACGAAGGCCACTTTAAAAATAGCAAAAGTAACGGCCAAGGAAAACATGTTTGGGCATCTGGCACACAATACATTGGAGAATGGAAAGACGATATGATGAATGGCAAAGGCATTCTGATGTATTACGACGGAAAAGTTGAACAGGGTACTTTTAAAAATAATGAGTACGTTCCATGCGACTGCAAAGAGCTAGAACAAACACCAATCGAAGCATACAATTCATCAGAAGCTGTATTTGTAGGGAAAGTAACCAGTGTATACCCAAGCGAAAATGGTGATTTTGAAGAAGTATTTTTTGAAATTGAGCAACACTGGAAAGGCGAATTTGGCTTTGGTAGAACAGTAGTGGTTGCAACTGCTTACACTTCTTGCGATATGATGTTTTTCGAAGGTGAGTCATATTTGGTTTATGCTTCGTCTGAAGTATCTGGATATTTTATTACCAGTAAATGTACTAGAACTCAAGAAGCACTTTTTGCTACCTACGATATAGAACAATTGAACGCTGAATTACCATGCGAGCAAGAACAGCAGAAAGTTAAAATTTTTAATTCTAGTGAAACAGATTTTGTATGTGGTTGTAATGGTAAAACCTATAAAAACCCTTATAAAGCAGCAGAAGATGGAGTTTCTAACTGGAAAAAAGGCAAATGCCCTGAGAATGGCAAATAATAAATTATTAAAACAAAAAAGGCTCAGATTCTAGAATCTGAGCCTTTTTTGTTTACTCTAATATTATTCTCTTATTTCTCTTCGAACAATTTTATACCTAACTCTTTAAGTTGTTCTAAAGATGCTGGCGAAGGAGAATCAATCATAACATCTCTTCCTGAAGTATTTTTCGGGAATGCGATAAAGTCTCTGATTGAATCTGAACCACCGAATAAAGAACATAAACGGTCGAAACCAAATGCAATACCACCATGTGGCGGAGCACCGTATTCAAAAGCTTCTAGTAAGAATCCAAACTGTGCTTGAGCTTCTTCTTTAGTGAAACCTAATGCATCAAACATACGAGACTGTACATCTCTGTTATGAATTCTAATAGAACCACCTCCGATTTCAACACCATTGATAACCATGTCATAAGCATTCGCTCTTACTTCTCCTGGCTCTGTTTCCAATTTTTTAAGGTCTTCCGGAATTGGCGAGGTAAATGGATGGTGCATTGCATGGAATCTTTCAGACTCTTCGTCCCACTCCAACAATGGAAAGTTCACAACCCACAATGGTTTAAATACATTCTTATCTCTCAAACCAAGTCTTGAACCCATCTCTAGTCTCAATTCGCCCAGTGCTTTTCTGGTTTTCTTTAAATCACCAGAAAGTACTAAAAGCAAATCGTTAGCTTCTGCACCTGAAACCTCAGCCCAAGCTTTTAAATCATCCTGATTAAAGAATTTATCAACTGATGATTTGTAGCTTCCATCGGCATTGCATTTTACATAAACAAGCCCTTTTGCTCCTATCTGAGGTCTTTTAACCCAATTAGTAATTTCGTCTAATTGCTTTCTTGTATATTCTGCACAACCTTTTACACATATCCCCAAAACAGCTTCAGAATCATCAAAGACTTTAAAGCCTTTACCTTTTGCTACTTCATTAAGGTCTTTAAAAGTCATTTCAAAACGAATATCTGGTTTATCAGAACCATAAAGGCTCATCGCATCAGCATATTCCATTCTTGGGAAATCCTCAACCTCAATACCTTTAACTTCCTTGAATAAGTATTTAGCTAAGCCTTCAAATGTTTGTAAAATATCTTCTCTTTCAACAAAAGACATTTCGCAGTCTATTTGAGTAAACTCTGGTTGGCGGTCTGCTCTTAAATCTTCGTCTCTAAAACATTTAACCAATTGAAAATAACGGTCGAAACCAGCTACCATCAAAATTTGCTTAAATGTTTGGGGAGATTGCGGCAAAGCATAAAACTCACCTGGATTCATTCTAGAAGGAACAAGAAAGTCTCTAGCACCTTCTGGTGTAGATTTTATCAACACAGGAGTTTCTACCTCGATAAATTCCTGATGATCTAAATAATCTCTCACAGATTTCGCCATTCTGTGTCTTATTTGCAAACTGCTTCTTACAACATCTCTTCTAAGATCTAGGTAGCGATATTTCATTCTGAGGTCTTCTCCACCATCAGTTTCGTTTTCTATTTTAAATGGAGGAACTTTAGATTCGTTTAGCACTTCTAGTTTCTCTATTTTCAATTCGATATCTCCAGTAGGAATTTTATCATTTTTTGAGAATCGTTCTGCAACTTCTCCTTCTACACTTATTACAAATTCTCTCCCAAGCTCTTTCATCTGGTTAAGCAACTCCTTATCGGTAACTCCTTCTTCACCGAATATCTGAGTTATACCATAACGGTCTCTTAAGTCTATCCAAACCAGCGCGCCTTTATCTCTAACTCGCTGTACCCAACCGTTTAATTTAACCTTTTTTCCTACATCGGAAATTCTCAGCTCACCACATGTATTTGTTCTCAGCATTTTTATAGATGGAATTATATTTGTAATATTGTTAACAATCTTAAATACAGATAATAACTATCTTCTAGCAAAATTATCTTTTCTCAGGTCAAAACTATCACATCTTCTGAAATTTTACTAGACTTCACTATCTTATAACTTCTTGGCATTAATCACAAACTATCAACTTTTGTTTTTAGAATACTGTTATACATTATATACCTTAATTTTTTTAATTAGATTATGACCACGCTAAGAGATCAAAATTCTGGGTTTAATTATTCAGAAGAATCGAATTCAATCAATCAACACATTATTCGGCGATCAGAAATTGCTGATAATAAATGGATGTTATGGGCAAGTTGGTTTTTCGTTGCTGCTTTGCCAATCGGAGCTATTGCTTTAGTTAGTTATTTATTTTTTATCCGTTAATTTTTTCTGTAAACTAATCATAAGCACTAAATTTAGTGTATGAATAAGCAAGCAGAGATAATAAGCAATAAAACTTGGCTTTTTTCCCGAAACACCGATCTATTTATTTTAATGTTGCCGGTTTGGGTCTGCTGGATTATATGTTTTAGTTTACCTGAATCTGTTTTAAATAAAGATTTACCTTTGTGGTTTTGGGCTGTATTCATTCTAGGTATTGATGTCAGCCATGTATGGAGCACTATTTTTAGAACTTATCTTGACAAAGAGGAGTTTAATAACCACAAAAATCTACTCATCTACACACCGCTCGTCAGTTTTATCTGTCTATTTTTGCTGGCATTTACCTCTCATTTATGGTACTGGCGTGTACTAGCTTATTTAGCATTATATCATTTTATAAAGCAGCAGTACGGATTTTTAGCGCTTTATAATGCAAAGTTTGGCAAAAAATTACATAAGATTTTTAATGATAAATGGATCATTTATTTCTCAATGATCTATCCTGTTATATACTGGCATTTAAGCGGAAATAGGGCTTTTAACTGGTTTGTAAAAGAAGATTTTTTCAATATTGGAGGCACACTAACTCAGCATTTACAAAACATTGAACCTGTTTTGCAAGGAGTACTACAGTTTGCCAATATATTTTACTGGCTAATTATTGCTGCTTGGTTAACTGAGGAAATTCTACTTTCTAAAAAGCAATTTCGCAAAATAGCCACAGGAAAAGTTTTATGGGTGCTTACCACTGCCGGAAACTGGTATTTGGGTATTGTCTATTTTAATTCAGACATTGTATTTTCATTAACCAATGTAGTTGCTCATGGAATACCTTATATAGTGCTAATTCTATATTATGTAGAGAAGAAAAAGAAAATTAAAAGTAAAGCCACTACAAGAAAGAATCTAGTAAAGGGAGGATTGAGTATTGCTTTTATGCTTTCACTGATCTTACTACTTGCTTTCGGAGAAGAATATATGTGGGATATGTTTCTATATAGAGAAAAACAACCGCTATTCGAAAACCTATTTGCCTATCCATTTAATGCCGCAACCACTGTATTTTTTCAAGCTTTTGCCTTAGCAATGCTTTCAATACCACAGGTTTCTCACTATATCATTGATGGATATATATGGAAAGGAGGCAAAAAGAATCCTTATGTTAAGAAAGTATTTATTGACTAAATACTTATTTCTCAGCTTGCTCCGCGTTAGCCTCTAGGTTAAATAAATCATTAAGAAGATCTACAAGAGTTTCAGCCTCGCCTCTTTTACAAGCAGCTTTTAACTGTAACACCGGTAATTTTATGATTTTATTCATCATATTTCTGGTGATCATCTCTACTTTCTCAGTCTCTTTTTCATTGAGCTGTTTCATGTAGCGACTCAACTCTTCCTGTCTGATTTGCTCAAGTGCATTTTTCAGCTTTTGAATAGTTGGAGAAAAGATCATTTCTTTAGACCACTCATTAAACTCTTCTACAGATTGAGCAATAATTTCTCTAACTAATGGAATTGAAGCCTTTCTCCTTTCTAATGCCTGAGAAGCACGATTGTTAATATCATCTACATTATGAACAATTGCACCTGGAATTTCCTCAACATTTTTTTCTACACTTCTAGGTACAGAAAGATCAATAAATATTTTGTAGGTAAGTAGATTTAAATTTGTAACTCTCTCTTTAGTAAAGAATGGCTCGTGGCCAGCAACAGAACTAATAATTACATCAGCCTTTTCTGCTTCTTCCCATAAGTTCTCAAAAGGAGCAACTTTATAATCACACTCTTGTGCTAATGTTACTGCTTTAGAAATTGTTCTGTTTACAATAGTTACATCTTTAATGTGCGTATTCTGTAAGTTTCTCACTACATCAGAACCAATCTCACCAACACCTACCACCAAAACTTTAGGATCTGCTTTATCAAAAGTAAGCTCTTCTACCAATTCTACTGCTGCATAAGAAACTGATGCGGCTCCATCTCTAAAAGCGGTTTCTTGTACAACTTTCTTATTAGTAAAGAAAATGGTGTGCATTAAACGGTGTAAAAAAGGGCCAGCTGCCTGCAAATCTGCAGATAACTGATAGGCTCTTTTAACCTGATTTGTAATTTGTAAATCGCCAACTACTTGAGATTCTAAACCAATCGATACATTAAACAAATGAATCGCAGCCTCATTCTGATCATTAACCACTTGAAAGTAAGGGATTATTTCATCAGAGTTTGCAATACCTCTTTCTACACAAAGTAATTGAATGAGTGTTTTAGATTGATCTTCTTGAGAGGAGTAGTATACTTCTGTTCTATTACAGGTTGATAATACCAAGGCCTCCGAAACTGATGTGATTTCCAGAATCTTCCTCATTAAGCTACCACACTCTTTCTCATCTAGTGAGATTTGTTCTCTAATACTTAGTGGTGCATTTTTGTAAGATATAGAAATTGCCTTAAACTGAGATTGCATCATGTTTTGAGATTGGTTGCCGCAAATTTAGCCAATGAAATTCCAAATGAAAAGTCATATAAAAGCAAAAGTACTAACTATGCATTTATTCGGCTTATGATTTCTATCAGTTTTTTTTCATGACTTATCGCAGAAAACCTTATTTATAAAAAGTCTAATTACTTTTGCACTAATTATTCTATAGTAAAAATGTATAAAACACAGACCAGCATATTATTTTTTTTCATCTTTCTTTATTCCAATTGTTTTGCACAAACAAATGAGAAAGATACGCCAAGTGCCAATTTATCTACGCCTTACAATACTGTTGTAACGCATTTGCAGTATTTGCAAGAAGATAGTTACTACCCTAAAATTGCAGCTCAATCATTAAATGCTGAAAATCTTTCTGAAGATCAAAAGGTAAAACTGGCAGTTAAGCTTAAGCAGATCTATGATGGAACAGGTAATTATATTGATCCTGAAATAATTCCCCAAGATCCAAATTACACAGATTCCCTAAGAAACAACCAAAATAAATATGTGGTAGTTTCCAGTTTACCCAGTATTTATTTAGAAAAAGTGGGAAATAAATGGCTTTATTCTGCAAATACTGTAAAACAGATTGATGCTATCCATAAAGATGTATACCCATTTGGTACCAGTGAGCTATTAGATCTAGTTCATTTTATTTCTGACGGAGGCAAAGTTGCAGGTAAAAAATATATTGGACTCTACGTTTGGCAGCACATTGGGCTTCTTTTACTAATCTTCATATGTTTTGTTGCTCATAAAATATTTACTTTCTTTATCGAAAAAGTTTTAGTTAGACTTTTAGAGAGGTTTAGAAAAGATACTATTGCAGGGAATTACATTGTGCCAGTAGCTAAACCAATCAGTTTATTGGTAATATGTTGGTTTGCAGCTATAACCTTTCCTGTATTACAATTCCCAATATTTATATCTCAGTACATTATTAAAATACTAAATGCACTACTTCCATTTTTTGTGGTAATGGTCATTTATAAAATGATTAATGTGCTTTGCTATTACCTTGAAAAAATCACTTCAAAAACAGAAACTACTTTAGACGACCAGTTAATTCCTTTATTAAGAAAGTCGCTCAAAATTTTTGTGATTATAGGTGGAGTTATTTTCATCCTCCAAAACCTAGAGTTTGACATTACTGGTTTACTAGCCGGAATTTCAATTGGAGGTTTGGCATTTGCGTTAGCCGCACAAGATACACTTAAAAACCTTTTTGGCTCACTAATGATATTTGTTGATAGACCTTTTACTGTTGGCGACTGGATTGTAACAGATGGAGTGGATGGAACAGTGGAAGAAGTTGGTTTTAGATCTACCCGAGTTAGAACTTTTCATAATTCTGTTGTGTCTATTCCCAATGGAAACATAGCAGATATGACTATCGACAATATGGGAATGCGTATTTATAGGAGGTTCAAAACTAATATTGCTATTACTTACGACACACCTCCCGAATTGATAGAAGCTTTTATTGAGGGATTAAAGCAAATTGTAAAAAATCATCCAGATACTAGAAAAGATTATTACGAAATACATATGAATAATTTTGGAGCTTCTTCTCTAGATATTTTATTTTATATATTCTTTAGCGTACCCGATTGGAGTGGAGAGCTGAAAGCACGTGGGGAAATTATGATAGATATTATTCACCTGGCAAATAAATTAGAAGTGCGATTTGCGTTTCCAACTTCTACACTACATGTGGAAACATTCCCCGAAAAAAAATCACTAACACCTGACTACGATATTTCGAAAAACGCCTTTATGGCTAAGCTAAAATACCTGCAGGAAGGTAAGCAAGCAAAAAATTAAAAAAGGTGAATTGTTTGCTTTCAAATTATACTACTAAATTAGCAGGAACTTAATTAAGAAATGAACATACTAATTTTAACCTATCAGGGAGACGTTGCCGGGTCGACAAATTCAATATCATACCTTGCCAAAGGTCTGGCAGCACGTGGGCACAGAGTATTTGTAGGGCTAAGAAAAGAAAGTCTATTATTTGAACTATTAGAAGATACTGGTGTAATTCGAGTACCTATGACTTTTAGTGGTCGATTTGATTTTGATAATGTTTACCAAATTAAACAATTGGTAAAATCTGAGAATATAGAGTTTATTAATGCACAATCAAGCTACGATAGATATACCAGTGTTTTTGCCAAATGGATGTATCAATTACCTGTTAAAGTAATCCACACCCGTAGGCAAATATCCAAAAGCATGGGTGGGTTTTTCCAGAATCTGGTTTATGTAAAAGGTACTGACAAGGTAATTGCAGTAAGCGATGGGGTTAAAAAAAGCCTAATGGCTGGCGGAATTCCAGATAAACATATCGCTGTAGTTTATAATGGTACTCCTAAAGAAAAATACGATAACCTTGACCCTCTAAAAATTGAGGCATTAAAAAAGGAATATGGTATAGTACCAGGCGATAAAGTAATCGGATGTATTTCTAGGCTAAAAGAGCAAGAGCAAATTATAGAAGCGCTTAAATATGTTCCTTTTAAAGTGAAAGTTATTTTCGGTGGAATTGAAAAACAACCTCACTGGGATAGTATTATAGATCAATACCCTGTAAAGCATGATGTGTTTTTTACTGGAATATTATCTGGCCCCGAAATTTTACATCTCTATAAGCTTTTTGACATCAAAGTGTTAGCAAGTACGATTGAAGGTTTATCTCAATCTCTACTTGAAGCAATGTTTTTAAAAGTACCAGTAATTGCTACAGACGCAGCAGGAAACCCAGATCTTGTAAAAGATGGCGAAAATGGCTTGTTATTCGAAAATGCCAATACCAAACAACTTGCTGAGAAAATTGAAAAGCTATTTGAAGATGATGCTTTAAGAGAAAAACTTATTACAAACGGTTATAAAACAGCCAGTGAAAATTTTTCTTTAGATAATACCCTAGCCGGAATTGAAAATCTCTTCGCATCTTTATTAAAAAAAAAGTAAGTTCAAATACCTGAAAAACTAAAATGGTTAAGCTTTCTGTTGTTGTCATCACTTTTAATGAAGAAAAAAACATAGGGCGCTGCCTTGCTTCAGTAAAAGATATAGCTGATGAAATTGTAGTTATAGATTCATTTTCGACAGATAAAACTGAAGAAATATCTCTTGAACATGGAGCAAGTTTTATCAAGAATGCTTTTGAAGGACATATTGAACAAAAAAACTATGCTATAACGCAGGCAACTTACCCACACATACTCTCTTTAGATGCTGATGAAGCCTTGAGCGATGAACTTAAAAAGTCAATTTTAGCAGTTAAGCAAAACTTTGAACACGACGGATATTTCTTTAACAGGCTATCTAACTATTGTGGAAAGTGGATTAAACACGGCAGATGGTATCCTGATAAAAAACTGAGACTTTGGGATAGCAGAAAGGGAAAATGGGCAGGATTAAACCCTCACGATAAATTCGAAATGCAAGAAGGTTGTAAAACATCATGGATTAAAGGCGACCTTTTACATTACACTTTTTACAATATCGCACAACATACTTTACAAATCCACAAATTCACCAATATATCGTCGCAGGCATCTTACCAAAAAGGTAAAAAAGTAAACCTCCTTAAAATTTTAGTAAAGCCCACATTTAAGTTCTTTGCCGATTATGTTTTAAGGCGTGGTTTTTTAGATGGCTATTATGGATTGGTAATCGCTATTTTAGGTGCTCAAAGCAAGTTTATGCAGCTTGTGAAACTACACGATATTTATAAAAGCAAAAAAGCGAATTAATAAGGAATAGAGTTACACTTTCTTCAACTTATATCTTTCTAATGCTTTTCCCGACTGCTCATGTAGTTTTTTCTTGAAGAACGAAGTGCCACCTAGTAACCAACCTTTCCAACCCATTGCTTGTGTTGCCCATCTATGGAGGTTAAAATGGTCGTGATGTTTTATAATCTTTCCATCTTTAAGCTCAAAGCTAGCATCAATGATATTATGCACGCGTTTTCCTGTTCTACTGAAATCGTACCAAGCCTCCCAATGTGCACTGCCACTATTATCTATCGATTTAATATCACTAAACTCTAGTTTAAAATTTACAGCATTTTTACATAGCATCTCCCACATACATTTAGCATCTTCTCCTTTTAATTTACCAAATGCAGGGTCTTCAAACTCAATATCATCGTGGTAGCAAGCATTCATTTTAGCAGCATCTTTTTGCTGAAATGCCTGATAGAAACTAGTAATTATATCTTCCATAAATCATATTCTACAATCGATGTAAGATAAGATAATTTGCAATAAAGTGCCATCTATCTAACGATTTCTTTAAACAGCAGTTAGAACTACAAACAACAATTGCTAATACCTTAATTAAGGGTATTTGTATGCAATTTTGATATTTTACATATAAGGTATTTTTATATTTAACCGATTATTTTTTTGAAGATAAAATTATGGCAGAAAAAGTTCTGATTAGCGGAGGCACAGGCTTACTTGGTAAAAAGATTACCAGTATTTTACAGGCAAAAGGCTATGAAGTTAGCTACCTTAGCCGAAGTAAGGGTAACAAAAATGGCATAAAATGTTATCAGTGGGATATTAATAAGCAGGAAATAGAAGAAGAAGCCATTACTGAAGCAGATTATATAATTCATCTGGCAGGAGCAAGTGTGTATGATAAAAGATGGACGGATGAATACAAAAAAATAATTATTGAGAGCAGAACCAAATCGGCAGCTTTACTCTACAACACCATTAAAAATACAGAAAACCACGTAAAAGCTTTTATTTCTGCATCTGGTATTAGCATTTATGGAGATAGAGGAAATGAACTGGTTGATGAAGATTCTGAAGCAGCAGATGACTTTTTAGCTCAAGTTTGTGTTGCTTGGGAAGATGCCGCATTTAAAATGCAAGAATTAGATATTAGAACGGTAGCAATTAGAGTGGGAATAGTTTTAAGTGAAGAAGGTGGAGCTTTTCCTAAGTTATTGATGCCAATTAAACTTTTTGTAGGTGCTCCTTTGGCGTCAGGCAAACAATACATGCCTTGGATTCACATTGACGACCTTTGTAATATATTTGTAAAGGCTTTAGAAGATGAAAAAATGAGTGGAGTTTATAATGGAGTTTCTCCGCATCCACTCACCAACGAAGCACTTACAAAAGCAATTGCAGATAAAATATCTCGACCAGTATTTCCGATAAATGTGCCTGGTTTTGCACTAAACATTGTGTTAGGCGAATTCGCAGAAGTATTAACCGGAGGGATTAGAGCATCGTCTAGAAAGATAGAAAATACTGGATTTAAATTTACTTATCCTAAAATCAATACCGCATTAAATAACTTACTTAAAGATGACTAAACAAATTCAGCAAAAATTTGAAGAAAGCATTAAAATAGCTGAAGACAAACGATCTTATGAACACAAACAATACAATCTGATCGCCATTCTCAGAATCGTTTATTTTGTAGCAGCAGTTGTAGCCATTGTGTATGTTGGTGACAAAATAAACATCTGGTTAGCAATATTCGCAGGTTTTATACTGCTCACTGTATTTGCTTTTATCATCCGATATCATCAAAAAATCGCTTGGAAACGCGATTACTATTCTTATCTAAGTAAGGTGAATCAGGAAGAAATATACAGGTTAAATAATGAATTTAAGAAAATTAAAGATGGTGGCGAAGAATTTCTAACACCTAACCATGCTTATGCTTTAGACCTCGATTTGTTTGGCAACACTTCCGTTTTTAAATCTTTAAACCGAACAATTACGGTTAAAGGAAAATACTTGTTGGTTCAATGGATAAGTAAACGAGCAGAAAAAAGTACAATTTACAAAAGGCAAGAAGCAGTAGATGAGCTTAAAAATCAATCAGAATTAAGAAAAGACTTTCAAGCAAAAGGCATGTTTCACCATGGTAGTTTAGAAGAAATCTCTAGACTATTAGCATGGGTAAATACAAAAGCCAGTGATCTACATCAGTTTTTACCAAAACTCTTAGCTTATCTGCTACCTACATTACTTTTTGCAGGTGTCGCACTGTATTTAGTGCTAGACAATATCCCTCCGATTATTATCGCTTTCCCATTATTATTAAACTTTTTGGCACTTGGCAAATACAGAAAAACCATTACAGCTCTTTGTGAAGACACAGTTAAAAGTGCTAAAATTTTAAAAACTTATGTTGAGCTATTTAAAGTCTTAGAAGAGAATGAATACAAAAGCGAGAAGCTGAAAGAAATACATAATAAGCTTGAAATAAATAATGAGAAAGCATCGGTTGCTATAAAAAAATTAGGTAGCATTTTAAGCAACCTAGAAGTGAGAGAAAATGTGTACTTCGCCATGACGATTAACCTTTTCACTCTCTACGAAATCCACTGGGCTTTACAATTAGAAAAATGGAAAGATAACCACACAAATGAGTTAGCTACTTGGTTCGAAGCTTTGGCCGAATTTGATGCACTACAAAGTATTGCTGGTTTTGCTTACATCAACCCAGATTTTGTACAACCAGAAATTACAGAAGCTGACTATTACTACGAAGCTATAGAATTAGGGCATCCATTAATTTCTGCCACACAGCGGGTTTGCAACAATTTTCATTTCGATGGAAAGGGCAAAGTAATCTTAATTACAGGGTCAAACATGTCTGGTAAAAGTACATTTTTAAGAACCTTGGGCATAAATGCGATACTTGCATTTACTGGTGCTCCAGTTTGTGCTAAACAACTCAAGCTTTCTGCTTTTGATGTTTTTACAAGCATGAGAATCCAAGATTCATTGGAAGAAAACACTTCTGCTTTTTATGCAGAATTGAAGCGAATAAAACTTCTATTTGAAGTATTAAAAGATAACCAACCCGTATTTTTTCTTTTAGATGAAGTATTGAAAGGAACAAACTCGAAAGACAGACACCTTGGAGTAAATGCCATTTTAAAACAGCTTTTCGATAAAAATAGCTTTGGTTTACTTTCTACCCACGATTTAGAATTGAATCAACTAGCAGACAAATTCCCTGAGAACATTGTAAACAAAAGTTTCAACAGCTCCATTATTAATCAGCAACTGCATTTTGACTATAAACTCCACGATGGAATGTGCCATAGCTTTAGTGCCAGTAAACTCATGGAAAACCTCGGTATTTTGGGAGAAGATGTAGCGATGTAAACATACATCTTCTCAAAACATCGAAGGATAAGTCTCTTTCAGGTATGACAAGTATTTCTGGAAATTACTATTAAACTTCTCCTCGAACTCTTCTCGAAACTGATTTTGGCTGCCGCTGTACCTAACAAAAGCCATAAAGAATGCATTGTTTGGCGTAAAATTATCAAAGTATTCTTTATACCTTTGATTTCTAAATGGCAGGTTTCTCATATCTGTGGTAATCTCAGAAATTAATTCAGACTTTTTAAGTGCTTTCTCCTCATAGGTATCTTGTTCAGCAAAAGAATTGTAAAGCGAATCTAATCGCTTAGTGGAAGAAAGAATGTAATTGGTGAAAAGCTTATAGTCTGGCTGCTTATTGATATAAGAAATATACTCTGCCGAGTACTCACCATATTTACTAATCAAAAACTTCTTGGCTCCCTCCTCGCCTACAAAATTTGCCAGATTCTCATTGTATTGCAGATTGTCTTTGATAAAGAGCGTTCCGTGAGTTAATTCGTGGATTATCAATTCTGCCAAATCACCCTCACTCCTATTTAACATGTTTGAAAGTATAGGGTCATTAAGTATACCAAGTGTAGACCAACCATTTACTTCTCTTACTCTTACATCCCAACCTTCTTTATCCAGCTGCTTTTCTGCTTTATCAATCGCTTTTTTATCAAAATAACCTTTGTATGAAAATGTACCCAACAGCGGAAAAGACCATTCTTTATTTTCTAGCTTAAATGGCTTGCAAGCAGTTACCACCCAAAGTATTGGTTTATCGTGCTGATCGTACATTTTTGTGTAACTATTAGAATAATCCAAACCAAGCGAATCAAAAGCATACTGCCTGATTTCTTGAATCAATTCAATTTTACTTTTACTTTCTTCAGGGTATTGAGGATCTTCTAGAAACTCAGTGACTGGCTTTGCATTAAAAATAATATTGAGCTGCCCGTAAGCTTGTTTTACTCCATAAACCACCAATTCAAAATTGATAAGAGAAAACACAATGATGAATGTAAGTAAGAGCTTTAGAATAACCTTAAAAATATTATAGGTTTTTGGTGGCTTTATTCCCTTTCCATGAAATGTCAATGAGTTCTCTGGATACCTCGGGATTTTCGTAGTATAAAAATCCATGATTCTTTTCAGGTCTGCATCTACATCATCTGTTAAATGAATTGGTTCTGGCAACACCCCAATTTCTCTATTCTTATAATCTATAAAAGCCATTAAAACAGGCACATTGGCAGCTTTTGCCATATAATAGAATCCTGTTTTCCACTTATCAACATAACTTCTTGTACCTTCTGGCGTCACTGTAATCGCATACTTCTCATGTCCTTTGTACTTCTCTGCTACCTGATCTACCAAGTTATTATGCTTACTCCTATCAACCGGAGTACCACCAAGCCAATAAAATATAAAACCAAATTTTGATTTAAAGAGCGATGCCTTCCCCAGAAATCGAGCATCATTCACTTTCACTAAAGGTCGGGCAGCTACAGCAATGGGGAAATCCCAATTAGAGGTATGATGAGCTAGTATAAGCACATACTTTTTTACTTCCTTAGGTTTCTTTCCTTTTATTTTCCATCCGATTAACCAAAGGAAATATCTGTAAAATAGGTGGACTAAAAACATAGACGGCTGTTTATAGTAATGTGTTTATTGATGTAAGTGAAGCAAATTTACATAATATGATAACTAATTTCTTATGGAAGAGATGTTCATATTTCAATAAATTTTAAAGGAATAGAAAAATATGATGATGAAGTTTTTGTGAACAGGAGTTTTAGGCTCATCCCTAAGTCATAAAAAATAGAATTAAAGGCATGGTGAGACTTGCTAGAAGGGTTTCTAGTGTGATAATTCCTGCCATTAAAGGTTGATCTCCTTTTAATTGTCCAGCTAAAATATAAGAAGATACTGCACAAGGTACACTTGCCAATAGTACAGCAGGGAAAATAATGGTATTATCTAAGTGCATTAATAAACCTAAAACAAATACAGCTATAGGAAGGAAAAACAATTTAAGAACAAAGGCAAAAAACACAGGTTTTAGCATACTTCTCAAATCACTAATAATTAAACCATTTCCAACAGATAGTAAGCCAAGTGGCAAAGCTGCTTTGCTAATAATTGAAATTAAATCTTTACTTCCGAAAGGCAAGCCTATACCTGTAATGTTTAAAAATATGCCGACAATACAAGATAGTACAAGTGGGTTTGTCATAATATTTCGTAAGATAGCTCTCGGATTTTTGGGATTTTCGGGGATATAGAAAGCAAAAGAGAATACACTCAACACATTTACCAATGGTACCACAACTAACAAGCATAAAGCCACAACAGTTAAGCCATCGTGTCCATAGAGTGTGCTAGCTGCTGCTAAGGCGACAAAAGTATTTGGTCTAATACTCCCTTGAAAAACAGATGGCGCTCCTCTTGGTGCAACACCTCCGACATAGCAAAGCAGCATAGATAATAACCCAGAGGCTACAATACTACCAAACATGAGAACAGAAATTCCTAAGAATGACTTTCCACTTAAATCTGCCAGTGCCAGCTTTTCTACCAAAAGAGCTGGAAGTAGAAAATAATAGGTAAGCTTATCGGCAAGTGGCCAGAAACCCTCGCCCGGAAATTTTTTATTTTTAAACCATGCACCAATTATAACCAATGCAAAAATGGGAATAATTGCTTGCAATATGTCTAACATAGCTATTTAGAAAGTAAGTTTAACAATTCACAAAGTATTGGAATTGCCTATTGGTTTTATTCAAGTAAAGATTCTATATCTTCCTTGGTAAGCTTCTTTATAAAGCTTTCTTCAGTTGTAATTAAATCTGTAGCGAGCTTAAGTTTTTCTTGCTGTAACGCCAGAATTTTTTCTTCTACAGTATTTTTAGCAATAAACTTATAGGTAAATACCTTGTTTTCTTGACCAATTCTATGCGCTCTATCTATTGCCTGTTGTTCAATTGCCGGGTTCCACCAAGGGTCTAGAATAAACACATAATCTGCGGCAGTTAAATTCAAACCTAAACCACCAGCTTTTAATGAGATAAGAAATACTTTTAAATCATCATCCGTCTGGAAGTTTGTAACCTCGCCTTGTCTGTCTTTGGTAGTACCATCTAAATAAGCATATCTAATGTCTTGTTTATCTAGCTCATTTCTCACTATAGTCAAATGCTTAACAAACTGGCTAAAAATCAAAATTTTGTGATTTTCCTTTAATGCAGTTTCTAACATATACATTAAATCCTCAAGCTTTCCAGAGGTGCTCGTAGAGTCTGGATTCACCATTTGTGGATGATTAGCAATCTGTCTCAGTAAGGTTAAACCTTGTAGTAGCACAATCTGAGATTTACCCATTCCGTGAGTTTCAATCTCTTCTAAAATTTTATTCCTGAACTGAGATTTCGTCTCTTCGTATTCTTTCTCCTGATCTGCCGTCATCGATACATAATGTATCTTTTCAGTTTTCTCAGGTAAATCTTTAGCAACTTGAGATTTATGTCTTCTTAAAATAAAAGGTTTAATTAAAGCATGCAGTTTCATCATCTTACTGCCATCCTTTTTCCTTTCTATCGGTAATTGATATTCCTGCTTAAAATATTTTTCTGTACCTAATAAACCCGGATTAGCAAAATTCATCTGCGACCATAAATCAAGCGTGGTATTTTCTATTGGCGTACCTGTAAGAATTAATCTTCTTCGAGATTTTAAATTATTTACAGATTTAGAAATAATAGAAGAAGGATTTTTAATTACCTGAGACTCATCCAGGATAACATAGTTGAAATAATATTCTTGCAGAATTTCAATATCAATTCTAATAATTCCATAAGATGTAATTACCAAATCGTAATTATCGAAATTGGTTACATCTTTATTTCTATTGGTTCCAGTGTAAGAAAATACTTTGAGGTCGGGAGTAAACTTTTTTGCTTCCATCTCCCAGTTGTATAAAAGAGATGTTGGCATTACAAGCAGTGTTGCACTACTTTGCTCATTTTGCTTAAGCTTCTGTAGTAAAGCCAGTGTTTGCACGGTTTTACCCAGACCCATATCGTCTGCCAAGCAACCACCGAAGTTATATTCCGACAAGAAATTTAGCCAGTTATAACCCGCTTGTTGATAAGGTCGAAGCACACCTTGAAACTCTGATCCTACTTCAAACTCATCGATTTTATTAAAGTCTTTTAACCTATTTAGCTTACGGCTCATGGTTACTTTAGCCAAGTTGCCAGTTTTTAGCTCTTGAACTAAAGCAATATGATGTTTATGTAAAGCAGGCTGTTTATCATTTTCGTGTACAAAATGAAAAAGGTCTGCATAGCGCGTAAACCAGCTTTCTGGAATTACCGCAATTTCACCATTTGGTAAAGTAAACTCTCTTTTATTTCTTATAATTAGCTTCCTAATTGTAAGAAAAGGTATTTCGTATTCGCCAAAATGTACTTTGGCATTAATATCAAACCAGTCTCTTCCTTCACTTATATCTACACTTATGCTGCTTTTACCAACAAAATACTTCTTCTCAGATTTCTTCTGATTTAATACAATACCTGCATCTTTAAGCTCTTGAGATCTTTCACTTATTATATCAAAAGCAATAGATTTATTAAGTAAAGATTTACCATTATTCAAAGGCAAACCCATTTCTTGTAATTTGTCAATAATATTTTTTTCACCGCTTAGGTACCTTTTCGTTCGATGGAAAATGTATTCATCGTTGTTATTTTTTTCCATCACAACTGTAATTGGCTTGCGGTCTGCCGAAGAAAACTTGTAGTTGCCGTATTTAAAATTTAAAGAAAGCAGTATCTTCTCTTCGTATTTTCCATTGCCATTCTCACTTTCTCCAAACAATGAACTTGATGCAGATTCTGAATATTCAGCAATATTCAATTCTGGTACAAATTGATATTTTTCAGTTACTATGTTTATTCCTCCCTTGGCAAATACATCAAACGACTCAATTAATGGTGCTACAAATTTCTTGTAGTAGTCGTCTTCCATACTTTTAGGAATGGAAATAAAATTCTTTCTAAGAAATGGTCTAAGTTTTTTGCCATCTACTCCCTTTTCAAATGAATATATGTGGCCATCTACCATTAACCATGCAGGTGTATCGCAAAGAATAATGGCATTTCTATATTTAAACTCAACCTTGCCTTCTTTGTGTCTGATAGTCGGATAATAGTGAGTATTATCCTCATTTCTAAAAAAATGGAACCTAACACTGGCTTTTTCCTCCTCCACAACTAGCTTTCGATAGGTTGGATCCCCATCGTTTGCCATTTCATAAACTTCTTTTCCAGGTAACAGATTTAAAACCTGATTTCTCTTCTTTTCAAGATAAACCTGAATTTTTGCCTGTAAAGCTTCGTCTTTTTTTATTTCGTAAACTGTATCGAAAAACCGGGCAGGTAATACTTTTTTGTTATAAAACTTTTTGATGATTGCCTCTTGCTGCATAGAGTCCATTATCTTGATTATCTCATAATCGGACTCTTCCAGACCAGTTGCAAACTCGTGAGCATTTAGACTAGATATGTTCTGATTTCTAAGTGTTAATTTACCACTTTCGTTTACCTCAACAACAAATGATTCGAACAGATATCCTAAATACTGATGCTCAAACAGTGAATATACAAGTTGAAAAGGTTTTTGTGGTGATACATTCATGAATAATGATAAACAATAACAGTTAGTTAGCTAAAAAATCCAGTGAAACTTCCCAGAACAAAATTCGAATTTAATGCAGAAAAATTGATAAAAAAATTCAATCGTAATTTATTCTTTGGGCAGATATTCATAAGCGCCAATATCAGGCAGCTCATCACGAGTGTTTCCATCGAGGTCTGTAGCGATATTTAACTGCATTCCAGCATCTACGGCCGGACTTTCACCTAATGAGTCTAAATGATAATCATTTTCTGAAGAATCAAAAAATAATGGATTTTGGTTAGGCAAATTCTCCGTATCGAAGTATGAGTAATTTGATTTTACAATATTTTTTTCAGCGATAATATTAAAGCCTACATCTTCAATTTGATCTAGCAAAAGCTCTTCTTCGAGCCTTCCCCAGATGATGTTATTGTACAAAGTGGCATTTAGCTCTTCTGCTAATGCCTCTGTATCACTTATTGGCAAATAATTAGTTATTACGAAAGAGGGCGCATCTCTAAACACATCGCGAGATTCGGCAGCAAATGTGTTGTTATAAAAATAATAATTACCCCCAGCAGTACAGAGCACTGTATTTTCTACACAGTCATATATAAGCGAATTGGTAATTTCTAAATCTGAAGAAACAGATTGAATGCCTGCCGAAACAAAATTTCTGATGATAGAATGGCTAATTGTGAGATCAGGGTTAACATCTTCATCTGGTGTTCCCAAATACAAACCAATGTTTCCATTTTCTAACAGCGCATAATCTATAGAGTTATTAGTACTGGTTTGTAAAAAGTAAATAGCATCCCACTGGCCAGGTGCATCAATATAGGTTTCGTCTCTGCGAATTCCTGTTACTGTTACTGGACTTTCTGCTGTTCCATTTATTGTAAGTGTACCACCAACAAACAATGCGGCACTAGGTGCAAAATAAACTCGGGTTCCTTCTTGCAGCGTAAGCGTACAATCTTCTGGAATGAGCAAAGAATCGTAAATCACATAAGGTCTTAAACTATCCCAAACACTATTACAATCTACACTTTGCACGCTGCCACTTCTAAAAAAGATAGCGTCTTGCCCCCATGAGACTAGTTTTACATCTTGAAAATTTCCATTGGTTTCAAAAACCACTGAATCTTGAACTATATATGGTAGGTCTTTATCTTGTGGATCTATTAAAACTTTTACAAGAATTAATAGACTATCGTTACCCAAAACTCTGGTTTTATTAAGCGAGTTAGCCTCAAATCCATTGATAACAAGTGAGTAAGGAGAATCCGTTTTATCCCCTATACTAATACTTTCTATCTCTACTGCATTATTAGAAGTATTGTATACTTTAAGACGCTTTGTAATACTCCCAACAGAAGTAAAAACTGTATCAAAAAAGATGGTGTCTGTAGAAAATGTAAGCTCGACACTTGGGTCGGTAGTTATTTTTTCTTCCTGTAATTCACAAGCATAAATGATACAGGCAAACAATAGAAATGATATTAAGCGTAAAAAATGTACCTGAACTTTAACGATAAACCTCACAATTACCTAATTTTTTGAAGCTACAACTGCTGTTGCAATACTACAATTAAATAAATTTTATTTTACTTAAATTCCTTAATTACTCAACTTTAATATAGTATGGGATAATTTTTTTTAAATTAATTTTTAACATTATCACAACACAAAAGATTTTTATCAAAATATATTAATACTTACAACTCGCACTTATCCAAAATGAATATTACCGGAATAATACCTGCTGGAGGCAGAGCATCTAGAATAAGCCCATTACCTTGCAGTAAAGAAATTATACCAATGGGTTTTAGAAAAACGCCAGATGGCACAAAAAAGCCCAAAGTTGTGTCACATTATTTATTAGAAAAATATAAAAAAGCAGGAGCCGATAGAACCTTCTTTATTTTAAAACCTGGTAAATGGGATATTCCCGCTTACTATTTAGATGGCAAAATGCTTGAAATGCCTTTGGCTTACCTCACTATGAATTTACCCTATGGTGTACCTTACACAATAGATAAGGCATATCCATTTATAAAAGAGGATATTGTAATGCTGGGTTTTCCTGATATTATTTTTAAAGAAAAAAAGGCATTTAAACTTAAAAGAGAAGCATTGCAAAGCATGGGTGCAGATATAGTACTTGGCCTTTTTCCAGTACTCAACCAAAAACAGGCTCAAAAATGTGATATGGTTGAATGGGATGAAAAAACAAATACTATCAAATTAATTGATATAAAGCCTAATGAAACTCCTTTAAATAAAAGCTGGCTTACAGCGTGTTGGAACCCAACTTTTACCAGCTTTATGCATCAGTTTCTTAAAGAAGATTTATCGATGAGAAAGTTAAACCCTGATTTACCAGAACTGTTTATGGGGCATGTAATACAAGCTGCCATGCAAAGCAATCTGGTAGTAAGAGGTATTTTCTTCGATAATGAAAACTATATAGACATTGGAACACCAGACGATTTCGCCAAAGCACAAAAAGGTTACCTGACTGATGAATTTTAAATCAATCAGGTATCCATTCCGGCAACTCTAAATAGCATATCTGCTGCCTGTAATATTTTGTTTCTTAATCTGTAAGGGTAAGTCGGATGCTCTCTTAAGAACTTTTTCACAATAAGTGCTGCCGATTTTGATTGATGCCCACTAAATGTTACAACCAACCAGCGCTTAGGGAAAAATATATCTCCACTTTGCTGTATTTCTTCTAATAGACTTAAACTCTCTTCAATATATTTTTCTGAGTATTTAGCTCTTAGAGGATGATGTAAATACCCCACAGCTTCTAATACCCAAGGTTCGTGGTTTCTATTTTCTTTATCTTTTAAGCTTTCAAAAAAACGATCTCTCACAGCCTGCTTGTTAGATAATGCATCTATTACAAATGCCATTCTGGCTTTTCTATCAGGATTGGTAATGCGTTCTAGCTGTTCATGAAGTATTTCGTCTGCTTTATCTACATCTCTTAATGCTAACTCACATGCAATACTGGTAAAGTCACTTTCTGAGAGTACCATGTCATTCATTGGCAAATCACCATCCCAGATTAACTTTAATCTGGTAACAGATTCTTCGGTTTGTGCTATTGAAAGATAACTTCTAAAATAAGCTGCCTTGGCACTTTGCCCTGGTGCTGCATCCATTATTTTCCATAAAATTGACTCTACTCTTGGAGCCAACTCTCTTCGCTCTTTCGCTGGATAAAAACGCCAATAAACTTCTTCTAAATAACCAAGTATATTTTGAGTGTTCAGCGGTTCATTTTCATGAGGTAATGCCTTTAATAAAACTTCCATAAAAGTTTCGTAGGCTATTTCTCCTCGAAGCAGTTCTTCATACAAGGCTATCCAAGCGGCACCTCTTAGCACAGGGTCTTCTATTAAATATACATTTTCGATAAGGTAATTTCTACTGGCTTTATCCAAATTAAAATACCCATAACCAGAACCATCGCTATTTGGCAATACAAAATCAGGCTTTTTTAAACCTTCTGCTTCTGGTAATTCTGTGGTTTTACCAGCTAGCATTACCGGAAAATCTTTTACATTTCCCTTGTTATAAACTAAAGCCGTTGTTATCTGCTGTTGCCAATAATGCCCCTCACTAGTAGTTCTTTTTTGTTTGAATTTAATTGATTTGATCTTGTCGTTTTCCAGTACTGTATTTACTGAAACTTGAGGCATACCTGCTTGTTTTACCCAGTTATCGCTCCACTCTACCAGATCGGTTTCTGTTTTACCTGCCAAAATTTTAATAAGATCGTCCCAATTAGCATTGCTGTAAGAGTAAGAGCTTAAATACTCTTGTAAACCTTCTCTAAAATCTTCTTCACCTACAATTTTCTCAAGCTGGTTCATCACTACAGGTGCTTTCTGGTAAATAATTCTACCATACAGAGAGCCTGCATCTTTTAGGTTTTCCAACTCTTGTTGAACTGGATGCGAACCCATTGTTCTATCTTCAGAATAAGCTGCCGGATGGTGAGCCAGTAAAAATCTTAATTGATGGTTTATTTCTGGGAAATTTGGGTTTACGATCTTGGCAGCCATAAAGTTGGCAAACACTTCTTTTAACCAAACATCATTAAACCATTTCATTGTTACCAAATCGCCAAACCACATATGAGCCGTTTCGTGAGCAATTAAGCTGGCTCTTCCTAATTTCTGGTTTTGTGTAGCCATTTGGTCTAGCATAAGGCTAGATGATTTGTAAAGGATTGAGCCTACATGCTCCATCCCTCCGAACTGAAACGAAGGAATTAACACAAAATCAAACTTCTCAAATGGCAGTGGAATACCCGTATAGTTTTCGAGCCATTCTAAAGCAGATGCATGCAAATCAAAAATAGCTTCCTGATTAATTTTTATCTTCTCTTCATCGGTTTCTCTATGATACATCGTCATAGAGCGACCGTTTCTGTAAGTATTAATTGTGGAGAATTTACCTGCTACAAAGGCAAATAGGTATGAACTAATCGGCTTGGTCTCATTAAAAACATAAAGGTGTTTGCCATCCCAGAATCTTTTTTCGAGCATTCTGCCATTAGAAACAGCCACCCAAGTTTCAGGAACTTTTAGAGAAAGCTTATATTTTCCTTTAATATCTGGCTGATCGAAGCATGGAAATGCTGTTGATGCTCTATCTGGCACAAACAGCGTATACATATAATCTTCATTTCTATTTAATGCACTGTTACCAGCGGCAAAACTGATTTGCACTACATTTTCACCCTTCTTTAATACAGAAGCTGGAATTACGATATGTTCTTTTTCAAAAGTCCAGTCAACAGCTTTACCGAAAACAGCAACTGTATTTATATTTTTTTTATCCTCATTAAAATCAAGCACTAAAGGAGTTACTTCATCTTTAAAAGAAAATGTAAGCTGGAGTCTACCAGCTATAGAATCAGTTTTAGTTTCGGGAATATTGAAGAATAAATCGTAAGATACGTTTTCAATCGTGGCTGTTCGCATATCAGCCAATTCTTTAGAAACACCACTTTCTTTGACAGTCCAATTCTTATTTTGCGCAAATCCGAAATTGATCAATGTGTTAATTAATACTGCCAGTACTCCCATTCTTTTCAATATAAGCATCATTGCAATTATTACTCTTTTAGTAAGACCTGTAAATTCAGGGTTAGGGAAGGAACCAAATAGTATTGCTAAGTTAAGAAAAAACTTGATCAAGCATGATATTCAGCTTGTTCATCTAAAAAAATAAGCTTTACAGTTTTGTTTAATCCATTTAGATTTTCTTTACATAAACTTAGCAGTTAATTTTTTGGAGAAAGCAAACAAATCATCAATAACAATACATTTGGCACTTTTTAGTGTAGCATTTTTGTATGGAGCGAATTATAATATTGCCAAACTTGCTACACCTGAGTTTATAAGTCCCTCTGCCCTTGTAGTACTCAGAGTTGTATTTTCTACGATATTTTTCTGGGTTTCTGGAGTTTTTATCAAAAGCCAACCTATTCCCCGAAAAGCCATATTATCGCTGCTTTTATGTTCTGTGTTTGGTACAGCAGGCACCCAAATGTTATTTCTGAAAGGTCTTTCACTTACCAGCCCTATTAACGCCTCTGTAATAATGACATTAACACCAGTAATGGTGCTTCTGATATCATTTTTTTTTGCTGGTGAGCATCTTAATAGATTTAAGTTTATTGGAATTGCACTAGGTATTATCGGAGCGTTTTTCTTAGTTGGTGGGCAAAACTTCAGTTTTAGTGGAGAAAATGCACTTGGCGATTTCATTATCGTACTCAATGCTTCGGTCTTCGCATCTTATCTGGTATTGGTAAAAAAATTCATGTTAGAATACCATCCAATAACTGTAATAAAATGGGTTTTTCTTTTAGGTTGTCCAATGGTAATTCCCTTTGGTTATAATGAACTAGTACATTTAATAAACTGGAATGAATTACCTTCATTTGTCTGGCTATCTCTTATTTATGTAATTATTGGAGCCACATTTCTGGTTTATCTTTTAAACACTATTGCCTTGAGTAAAGCCAACCCAAGTCTGGTCGGTTTTTATATCTATTTTCAGCCAGTTGTTTCTACACTTATTGCTATAGCTTTCTTTAATGAAGTATTAACTATCGAAAAAATATTTTTCTCTTTAATGATTTTTACAGGAGTTTGGTTGGTAGGTAAGAAAAAAAAGCCCCTCCAAACAGAGAAGCTTTAACCTAATATTTTGATAGTATTCGAGATTTATTTCCAGCGCTTGTCTTTAAATAACTTTATAAAAGACTTATCTTTTGTCTCTTTTGCATACTGAATTGGCTTTTTACCATTCGCATCTTTTGTTTTAGTATTCGCACCTTTTTTAAGTAGTGCTTCTGCCACTTCGTATTTGCCATCGAGTGCAGCTAAATGCAAAGCAGTATATCGATTATCAGTATATCGATTAGAAAGGCTTGCACCATGATCTAACAGGGCTTCTACCGCCTGTACATGGTCTGCATGAATTGCACTGTAAAGTGGCGTTTGCCCTGCCTCATTCACTGCATTTACATCTGCGCCTTTAGCAACTAACAGATCGATAATTTTTTCGTAACCATAAAATGCTGCCTGGTGTAAAGCAGTATTTCTTAACATATCACTCGATTCTGGATCAGTGCCAGAATCTAACATACTTTCTACTTGTTGTACATTATTTCTTTGTATAGCAGTAAATATTGGAGGAATATTACTTTCCTGAGCAGTTGCTGTAAACAAACTACCAGAAACCAGCACAACAGCTAGTGAAACATTTTTGAACAGCTTTTTTAAACTTGTCATTGTGATATTATAATTTATTGGAAAATCTTTTTTTAATTAATATCTCTCCACTTTACGATAAATTGAAGTTTAAGGATTTAAAAAAATGATATTTTGTTACTGTCTGAACATTTATAATTTTGCTCATTCTTAAAAAGCAAAATATTTTGTTTATCATTACCGCATAAAAAACTAATTTATTTTAAAGTATCAGTTGATACTTTTTAGCAGAAAATGGTAAACAACTGTACACTACAGTTTAGAAATCGCAATGGAGCCAAATACTATTTATGTTGCTTTATTAATTTTTTCTTTGATCATTTTTCTAATTGTCTACTTTTCTACCAGAGGAGCCACGACATTAGATTTTTTTAATGCTCAAAAAAAAGCCCCTTGGTTTGCAGTAGCTTTCGGAATGGTGGGTGTAGCAATGTCTGGTGTACTATTTCTTTCTATACCGGGAGATGTAGGTCAAAACGGATTTAGCAATATTCAGTTAGTTTTCGGATATCTACTAGGTTATACCTTTATTGCTACAGTCTTATTACCCATCTATTACCAGTATAATCTAATCTCAATATATTCTTTTTTTGAAACAAGATTTGGATTCTGGTCGCACAAAACTGGTTCATTTTTCTTCCTCATTTCCAGACTTTTACGTACTTCATTTAGGGTTTTTATAGTTGTAAGTATTTTACATGAACTCTATTTTAGTAACATGGGTATAAGCTTTGGAGCTACGCTATTTTTCGGTGTTACTTTCGTTTGGTTATATTCTTTTAGAGCTGGTATAAAAGGCATTATCTGGACAGATGTTTTTAATACCTGCGTAATCATCTTTTCCATCTTATCGGTATTTTATATGCTGGTTTTTAAAATATCAGATGGTTTTAATGATGCCATGATAATGATACAAAACAGCTCTTATGCAGAAGCTTTTGTATGGGAAACTGGTAGTAAAAATCATTTTTTTAGACAGTTTTTTAGTGGCGCTTTTATAGCCATTGTGCTAAATGGTCTCGACCAAGATATGATGCAAAAAAACTTGAGCTGTAAAAGTATAGGCGATGCTCAAAAAAATATGCTTTGGTTTGTGCTTATTCTAGTCGCTGTAAATATTACATTACTGGCAATGGGCGCTATGTTGTTTATCTATTCAGATGCACAACAAATTTCTTTTACAAGTATAGACTTATTTACTTATATAGCTACAAACGAGCTTGGGCAAGCTACTGCAATACTCTTTATGTTGGGGCTAATTGCTGCGGTAATTTCCAGTACAGATTCGGCAATTATATCTCTTACTACTTCTTATTGTATTGATTTTCTGGATTTTACAAAAACTAGAACTGGAGAAGCAAGAAAAAGAATGAAACGAATTCAAGTACATTTATTTTTCGGATTCCTTCTTTTTGCCTTGGTAATGTTTTTAAGAGCTATAAACAATGAAAAAATTGTTGAGGCTATATTTACTGTTGCAGGTTATACTTATGGGCCACTATTAGGTTTGTTTATATTTGGCATCTTCACCAAATGGAATTTAAAAGATCAGCTAGTACCTATTGTTTCTGCTATTGCGCTAATTATTTCTTATTTGCTAGATTTCTTCTCTGAAGAGCTTTTCAATGGATACAAATTCGGTTATGAACTAGTACTGATAAATGCGCTTATGACATTTACAGGTTTACTTTTAATTATTAAGAAAAAGGAAAAGCAGCCAAAGGCTGCTTAATTTACATTGGACTCATATTTATATAAGTCATTATACTATTCCAATTTCTCAGTTTTAATTTTAGTAAGCATAATCACTTATTTATCGTAAATGTAGTAGGTCGTTCTTCCATCACGCATTAAGAGTTTTGCGTTTGCTGGCAATTTCTCAATCTCGATATCTTTCTCACTCCTAAGAGTAAACACTTCATTACCTTTTATGTCATACACAACTACTTTGTATTGACTCTCACTTTCAAACTCTTCTAGAGTAAACTCAACTACTTTTTCTGTGTCTTGCTTAACAGTTGGTTTTTCCTTTATCACAGGTAAAACTACTTTTTTACTTACTACTACTAAATCTTCGCTTTCGCTTACAATCTTAGCGCTGTCTTGCGCATAAAGGTTAACTGCAAAAAATACTAAACTTAAAATTACTGGAATAAGAATTGACTTTTTCATGATTTTTTTATTATTAAATAATTTTTAAAAGTCAAATTATCCAAGCAAGCGCCAAAGAGAATATAACACTGATTATCAAACACTTACAGTCAATTCCATAAGATATTAGCAATAAATAACTGTTCGAAATAAAAAAATGGCGTACGAAATCGCACACCATTTTAGCAAAAATTTAATTTTTTTTATCCGATTACAATCGAAGCCTTAAAAACCTGCTACTCCATTAACAGTTGTATATTTTAGAGTGATGTTTTTACCCGGATTAATGTATTTATAAGCCGATTGCACCATTAAAGTAGCTTCGTGGAATCCACAAAGAATCAACTTAAGTTTACCCTCATAAGTATTGATATCACCAATTGCATATATACCTGGAATGTTGGTACTATAATCCAATGTATTTACTTCAATTGCATTTTTATCAATATTTAAATTCCAATCTGAAATTGGGCCTAGCTTAGGAGAAAGTCCAAATAATGGCACATAGTGATCTGCATTAATTGTGAGCTCACCATCAGTTTTATGCTTAACCACAACACCATCTAAAGAACCATTACCACTCAAACCAATTACTTCTGAATCTGTAAGTAGCTTAATATCACCACTTTCTGCCAAATTCATTACTTTTTCAACAGAATCTAGTGCGCCTCTAAATGCCTTTCTTCTATGTATTAAAGTAAGCTCAGTAGTAATTTTAGATAGATATATAGCCCAGTCTAGCGCAGAGTCTCCACCACCTGCTAGTACCACTTTTTTATCACGATAAAACTCTGGATCTTTAATAATATACTCAACTCCTTTGTCTTCGAAACTTTCAAGATTTGGAATTGGTGGTTTACGTGGTTCAAAACAACCTAAACCACCTGCAATTGCAATAACTGGTGCAACATGTTCTGTACCTTTGTTGGTGGTTAGCTTATAGCGACCATCTGGTAATTTCTCTAAAGTTTGTGCTCTCTCACCTAAAGTAAAACCAGGTTTAAATGGAGCAGCTTGTTCCATTAGTCTGTCAACTAAATCTCCGGCTAAAATCTCTGGATAGCCGGGAATATCATATATAGGTTTTTTAGGATAAATCTCTGCGCATTGTCCACCAGGTATGGGTAAGGCATCAATTAAATGGCATTTCAATTTAATTAAGCCAGCTTCAAAAACGGTAAATAATCCACATGGTCCTGCCCCTATTATTAATATGTCAGTCTCAATCATTTTAATTATTGTTGTTTAATTAATCATTATGCTAGTTGCTAGTATAAATCGACATAATTAATGGTTAACCATATAGCACTGGGAAAAGTGCCATTTTTTATTCATAAAAAACAATTACTTCATCTTTACTTTTTCTTTTAATATCTGGCACTTTTGCATTTTCAGGAGCATAGCCAACAGGTATTAATAAATAAGGTTTTTCATTCTTAGGCCTGTTTAAAACCTTAGCTAAAAAATTCATTGGGCTAGGTGTGTGTGTAAGAGCAACTAAACCAGCATTATGGATGGCCGTAAGCAAAAATCCAGTAGCCAACCCAACCGATTCACTCACATAATAGTTGTTCTTTTTATTTGCTTCTTCCACTTCAAAAGATCGCTTAAAAACAACTATTATCTAGGGTGCAGTTTCTAAAAATGGCTTGTACTCATTGGTTGCAAAAGGTTTTAAGTCTTGCAGCCAAGTATCTGACATCCGGCCACTATAATTAATTTTTTCTTCTTTTTCTGCAGCTTCTCTAATTTGCTTTTTTACCTCTGAGTTTGAAATTGCACAAAAAGTCCAAGGTTGCTTATTTGCACCAGAAGGAGCTGAAGAGGCCGTCATGATAATTTTTTCTATTACTTCTTTAGGCACAGGTTTGCTAGAGAACTCTCTAAGCGACCTTCTTTGGTTCATGAATTTATAAAAATCTGAGACTCGTTTAACAAGTGCCTCACCCTCATAGGCTTCTTGCCTAAAAGGAATAAACTGATTACTTTCTTCCATTTTGAAAATAATTTAATAATAAGAAAAAAGGAAGCAGCTCTTTTGAGGAATGGGTACAAAGAAACTTACTATCCGGAGAGAAAATAAAATTAAAACAAAGTTAAGGTTGCAGACTAAAATTTACAGTTTCTTTATCATTTTTTTGCACAATATTTTAATTTCTATCAAACCCTTAAGTCTTTAAAAAGTTGATATAATATTAGCTCAAATATATAATAACTTTAAGTTGGATTTAATGGTTAAATTGCTATATATAAGGGCGTAAGCATTATTTGCTACTACAATTTAAGAGTTAATTTTTATATCAGGATAAATAAGATTGTTAAAATAAAAACAGCTAAATGTCTCAAAAAATAATTATTGTATCTAACAGGCTGCCTGTTACCATTCAACAAAGTGAAGATAAGTTTAATTTTATGCCCAGTGCTGGCGGTCTTGCTACCGGCTTAGGCTCTATTTATAGAAAAGGAGATAACCTTTGGATTGGATGGCCTGGTTTATACGATCTTACCGAATCAGACGAACAATATATCGGAGATGAGTTAAAGAAAGACTACATGGCTCCTGTATATCTTTCTAAGCAAGATATTCAAGACTATTATGAGGGCTTCAGTAACAGGACAATATGGCCACTTTTCCACTATTTTACAGAATATACCAAATACATTCCTGAACTATGGGATGCTTATGTAAGAGTAAATCAGAAATTCTGCGACACTATTTTACAACATGCCAGCGATGGTGATATTTTGTGGATACACGATTACCAGCTTTTACTAGTGCCTATGATGCTGAGAGAAAAGCTTCCGAATGCAACTATCGGTTTTTTCCAGCACATACCTTTTCCATCTTACGAAATTTTCAGACTACTACCTTGGCGAGAAAAAATACTCGAAGGTATGTTAGGAGCCGACCTCATTGGCTTCCATACCTATGACGATATGCGCCACTTCCTTAGTTCTGTATCAAGAATTTTAGGCCATGGCAGTACAATGGGGCAAATTCGATTGAATAATAGAATTGTTGGCGTGGATTCATTTCCAATGGGAATCGACTATGAGAAGTTTACCAAAGCGACTCATTCGCCAGAAACCATTGATAAACTTAAGAAATACTTCCAGATTTTATCCAATCAAAAAGTAGTACTTTCTATAGATAGGTTGGATTATACCAAAGGTATTAAGCAGCGACTAGAAGCTTTTGATATGTTTCTGGAAAAATACCCTCAGTATTTGGGTAAAGTTTCAATTATATTGATTGTGGTACCGTCTAGAGTTAAGGTAGATCAATATAATCAACTTAAAAATGAAATTGATACAATTGTAGGTCGCCTCAATGGTAAGTACAGCCGAATGGACTGGAATCCAATTCACTATTTCTATAGATCATTCTCATTCCATGCACTTTCTGCCTTATACAGCAGTGCAGAAGTAGCTCTTATTACTCCTCTTCGCGACGGAATGAACCTCGTTTGTAAAGAATACATTGCTAGTAAGCTGGATAAAAGAGGCGTTTTAATTCTTAGTGAAATGGCTGGCGCAGCTAAAGAACTTTCAGAAGCAATTCTAATTAACCCGAACGATAGTGACCAGTTAGTTGAAGCGATGCATCAAGCATTGGAAATGCCAGAAGAAGAGCAAATTGCCAGAAACGAAGAAATGCAGAACAAGCTGAAACGCTACAACATTCACAGATGGGTGGAAGTGTTTATGCAGCAATTAGATAAAGTAAAAGAATTACAAGTAGGTTTAAATCTGAAGTTGGTAACTGGTAAAACTTTAGATAAAATAGTTAAACACTATTCTGAAGCAGAAAGTAGATTGATTTTACTAGATTATGATGGAACGCTTAAACCATTTGCTTCTAATCCTAAAGCAGTAAAACCAGACGAGGAACTTATCAACTTATTAACTAAGCTTACTGAAGACCCTAAAAACCGCGTAGTAATTATTAGTGGAAGGGACAAAAGCACTCTTGAAGAGTGGGTTGGCCACCTTAAAATTGATTTAATTGCAGAACATGGAGTTTGGCTTAAGAAATTAGGTGCTGGTTGGAGCACAATTGAATTGCTAGACCAAGGCTGGAAAGAGAAAATTAGATCAATTCTAGACCTATATGTAGATAGAACTCCGGGTTCATTTATAGAAGATAAAGACTATTCTCTTGTTTGGCATTACAGAAAAGCTGATACAGATTTTGGAGAATTAAGAGCCAGAGAATTATTATCAAACATTAATTACCTTATTGCTAATATGGATTTACAAACCATGGAAGGTAACAAAGTAATTGAGATAAAAAGTAGAGCCGTAAACAAAGGAAAAGCAGCAAGCAAATGGTTAAATGAAGGAAAGTATGACTTTGTATTTGCCATTGGAGATGATGTGACAGACGAAGATACATTCGCCGCTATGCCTGATACTGCTTACACTGTAAAAGTTGGTTTAACAGCCACGGTAGCAAATTATAATGTTAAGTCTCCAGAAGAAGTAAGAGAAGTACTTAACACTTTTGCTGATACGAAATAAATAAAATTGATTCATTAGAAAAGCAAAACGGCATTTCAGAATTCTGAAATGCCGTTTTTTTATATTGTCGTAATCATTATTTCTCCATAATACAGAAAAAGTCAAAACACTTATCTGCATCTTCATCAAAATGATAATCGGCTAAAGAAACCTGCTTTACCAAAGAATCATTTCCTTTCTCTAAAGACTTTCTATTCATCCTGTTTAATATATCGTAAGGAACCTGCAAAATCCTTCTTGGTAATTTGTATTGCAAATTGAATATATCGAAACGGGTTATTTTTTCTACCGAGGCTTTGTTTTGCTCATAATATTCCATCACTTTTTCACTACCAGTAATGCCTTTAAGATCAACCTTGCTAAAATATTTTTGCGCAAGTGCCAAAAGCTGATTGTAAGTATACTCTCTCACATGCCAAGGATTTCGGGTTAAAGAGAGCTTAATATTAGGCGTAGTAATTATCGCTTTACCACCAGGTTTTAGTACTCGCTCTATTTCTTTAATAAAAAGCTCATCGTCTTCAATATGCTCTATTACCTGAAAGCTGATAACTGTATCTATAGAATTAGATTCTATAAAATCTAATGGAGGAATATTTTTAGATATAAACTTAAAATTAGGATAAGTTTTTCTGTGCAAAGCCAGCAACTCCTCATTTTTATCTATACCAGTATATTTTTCGCAATTTTCTGCAACTAGCTGCATGCCTCTACCTGCACCACAACCAATTTCCAAAACTTCGCCTTCAAGCATTTTTGCAGCCTCTACATAGGCGTAAAATAATCTCTGGTGAATTACATTATCACTGGTTTCCTCGTGCGAAGTGATTTCTGTTGTACTAAACATGCAATTGTTATTATAAATAAAAAATTGATTCGGCTTGTACCAAATCTGTAAAGCTAAATCTTAAAAAATGCCGCTCTTAGTCTTTTAACTAAAAACAGCATTTCGTATTTATTTTTTTGAATTAAAACTTAACCCCTAATTTCTTTAAAGTAGCTTTCGCTGTGTTTTTCAGGTTTTCTTTTACAGCCGTTTTCACCTTTTTAGATTTACTTTCTGTTGGGCGAGCTTTAAACACTGTATCGTGGTAACCTACAGCTCCGTCTCTTTCATTAGTATAGAAATAGGCAAAGAAAGATTTTCTTGTTACATCTTCTGGAATGGTAATTTTTGAATAACCATGATAAGAAATCTCACTTGTTTCGAAAATCACACAACGATTAAACATTGGTAAAACCATTTTATCGCAGTTAGACATATCTGCATTCCACATTTCTAAAGCACCTCCATATTCTTCTTTCCAGTTTTTTTCCAGATAAATTAAAAGATTTAATCTTCTGTGTACATTTTTTATATGATGGATATTGAAATCGATATGTACATCTAAAAAGCTACCATTAGTACCTTGGTGAATACCAGAACCCATGTGGTCATCTGTAATAAAAACCTCATCGATACCTGTTACACCAGATACCCATTTGTAAAATTCTGGTGAGGTAAAATCTTCTTTTATTTTAGAGAATACAGGATGGAAAACACCAAAGTCCGAACCTTCCAGTTTATTTTCGTTAAGCCCTTTCCAGTGCGTTTTTAATTCTTGCACACTCGGAAAATTCTCATATGCCTGCAAAGCAACTTCTTCTGACAAAAAATTATCCATTACAAGATGTCTGTAAGGTAGTGCTGTATCAAAATCGTGTTTAAGTTTGCTTACAGTTTCGGTTGAAGCGTATTCCTTATTAAGTATATCCATGGTTTTATATTAAGCTTTTCAAAAATTTAAATTCAGAAAATTTGAAATCTATATCTTTAAGGTTTCTGTATCTCTTCAAAAATAGCGTATTTTCACTTTACAGGAAACCAATCTTTGTATTCAATCATTTTAAACAAACATAAGGAGTACATTATTCCAATTTTATTGTTTAAACTTTAGGCTTCCATCCGTAGATAATTGAAAATAATACATTTAAAAATAATACTTATGTTTTTTAATAACACTTTAAAAATACATACTAAACACTTTTTATATTTTTTACTTTTTGTAATACCGGGTTTTGCTGCAGCTCAGGAAAAACAAATGTACTGCGATGTACAAGTGTATAACTCTGGTGCTTTACAAAATGTGGAAGTAGCTTTTGAGGTTGCCCGACTATCAGAAGAATTACAACCTACTGCTATACAGGCTAATTATCAGGTTTTGAGTAACGATAAAGTAGTTGAAAGTAAAGATATTAACTTTACTAATACACCTGTTGAAAAAATAAACAGTACCTTTTATTTCAATTTTATAATTGAACAAGCTACAAACAATGCTCGACTTAAACTTACTATAAAAGATTTAGCTACCGGGCAAAGCATCTCTAAAGAAGTATATCTAAATAAAAAAGAACAAGTAGTAACATATAGTTTTCGAAATATTAGTAATCCGGTTTATAGTGGCTTTGTATGCCTCGGAGAAAAGTTTATGTTACAAGATGATGTTGACAAACCGATTTACTTAGTGAGGTTTACAGATAACTTTTTGCCTGCTGCACCTCCAATGGGTAACGATATGAATGGTGGTAGCAAAGAACTTACTGTAGATAGCATTTTAACAGTAAGAACCAATGAGCCTATTATTCTGAATAAAGAAGCCCTCTATTTTGCTCAAGAAGACACAAGCACAGTAAAAGGTATTGGTTTTAGAGTAGTAAGCCCAGATTTCCCCAAATTTAAAAGTGTGGAAAACCTCGCCCATTCTATGATTTATATTTCTACCAATAAAGAAATAACTTCATTTTTAAATGCAGAAGACAAAAAAGCTGCACTAGATACTTACTGGATTAATGCAGGAGGAAGTGTAGATATCGCCAAAAAAATGATAAAAGAATACTACCAAAGGGTAACCTACGCCAATAAAAGTTTTACCAATTACAAAGCTGGCTGGAAAACCGACCGCGGAATGCTCTATATCGTTTTTGGCCGACCTGCAGAAGTGATCTCGGTAGAAAATGGTGAACAATGGGTATATTTTGTAGGTAAAAGGAGAAAAAGAGTTACATTTGAATTTGTAAAGAAGGCAAATATCTTTAGCGACTTTCACTATGAGTTATACAGGTCTCCTGCATATAAAAAGTTTTATTTTGATGCTGTGGAATTATGGCGAAAAGGAGAATTATTCTTGCCATGATAACAATTTGCTGAGTTATTTGCTTTACCTTATAATAAATCAACCTATTAAAAATAACCAGCTAATTCATTTACAGATAATTTAACAGGAACATCTCGTGACGCAAAAGTATATTACTTTTATTGGAGATATTCATGGTTGCTTTTTCTCCTTCAGATCACTTCTGGAAAAAATTTCTCAAGCAGACAACAAGATTGTCTTAATGGGCGACATCATTAATAAAGGAAAAAGATCTTACGAAACCTTCTCATACGTAAAAAAGAACAAAATAACCCAGCTAATCGGTAACCATGAGTTTCTTTGTAAACATAGAAATCATAAGTGGGCGAAAGAAACGTGGTTAAACACAGGGGGCACCGAAACCATAAAATCTATAAAAGCTTCTTTGGGAGTAAACTCCGAAAAACAGATACAAGAAGTATTGGCAGAAATGTCTTATTTTTTTGATCAGGCATTACCCTACCTCATTGTAGATACACAATATGGTAAAAAAATCGTAGCAACTCACGGAGGTATAAGCAACAGAATATTTAGGCAAAACAATTATAGTTTAGAGTTCTCTCTCAGTATTGACCTACGCATACCGGGCTCATACATATTTAATAAAGGAGATTTGGCTAAAATTCCGGGTTGCATACAGGTAATTGGGCACCAGCCAACAGAAACAAACTTTATTAATAGCAATGGCAATTACCGAATAGATACTGGTTGTGTGTATACCAAAAGAGGAATGGGGGTTTTAACAGCGCTTCGGTTCAATTTACACGAAGAAGAACCGCCTACAGTTTTCCAACAGATTTGTATTGATTAAATCAATTTGAAATAAAAATTTATAAACAAAAAAGGGATTGCATTTCGCAATCCCTTTTTATTTATATCAAGATTAAAACTTAAGCATCTGCTGTTTTAACTTTTCCTTGTTTTCTATCCTTTTGCTTCTCAACCATTTTTTGAGTATCGTACACTAAAGGTGTCGCGATAAAGATTGAAGAGTAAGTACCAACGATAATACCTATTAACAATGAGAATGAGAAACCTCTAAGAACTTCACCTCCAAATAAGAATAGAATTAATACAACAAGTAAAGTTGTAAATGAAGTAATTAAAGTTCTGTTTAAGGTACTATTTACAGATTGGTTAATAGTATCTTCGAATGGTTGGCTTTTTCTTAATCCTAAATACTCTCTTACACGGTCAAATACAACCACGGTATCGTTAATTGAGTAACCGATAATTGTAAGCATTGCTGCCACAAACACTTGATCAACCTCAAAACCAAAGCCTAAGAAGTTAGCAATTGTATAAATACCTAATACAACTAATACGTCGTGGAATAGAGCGGCAATCGCACCTAAACCGAATCTCCAGTTTCTAAATCTTACCCATACATAGAAGAAGATTGCTAGAATAGAGAATAAACCTGCAGTAAATGAAGAGTCTCTGATATCATCAGCGATGGTAGCACCTACTTTAGATGTACTTGGTATTGTAAAAGTTTCTGGAGATAGCTCAGTTTCATTAGATGTGTATGTAGTTCCAGTAAAATCGGTAATCGCAGATTTTACAGCTTCTGTTACAAGGCTATCAGCTTCAGTAGATTCATTATCTACCATGTAGTTTGTAGTGATTTTTAGTTTTTCACCTTCTGCACTACCATACGTTTTTACTTCTACACCTGAGTTTTCTAAGTTTTTCTGTAATGCTACTTCAAGTTCTGAAGGAACTACTTGCTTTTCGAACTCAACGATAAACGATCTACCACCTTCGAAATCAACACCATAATTTAAACCATTAATGCTGATAACCACAAGACCAACTACGATAACAACTCCTGAAAGTACGTAAGCTGCTTTTCTTTTACCTAAGAAGCTGAAGTTTAACTCACCAAGTAAACTTTTAGAGAAAGGAGTTACAAAAGAAATGTTGCTTTGGTTTCCTTTCTTAGTCATGAAAGAAACAATAACTCTAGTGATATAAACCGCAGAGAAGAAAGAACAAGCAATACCAATCATTAATGTAACTGCGAAACCTTTAACTGGACCAGAACCAAAAGAGTAAAGGAAAATACCAGTTAAGAAAGTAGTAACGTTCGAGTCAAAGATTGTCCAGAATGCTCTATCGTAACCATGGTTAATTGCATTCAACAGGTTATTACCTTCAATTCTCATTTCTTCCCTAATACGCTCAAATATTAGAACGTTAGCATCTATCGACATACCAATGGTTAACACGATACCTGCAATACCTGGTAGCGTAAGTGCCGCATTTAACTGAGCAAGAATACCGAAGATAAAGAAGATGTTAAGAATAAGTGCCACATTAGCAACAAGACCACCTTTAGCATAGTAAGCAATCATAAATATTACTACTAAAGCTAAACCTGCAACTACTGAAATAATACCTTCGTTCTGAGCTTCAATACCCAATGAAGGACCAACAACAACTTCTTCTACAATTCTTGGAGAAGCAGGAAGTTTACCAGCTTTCAATACGTTTGCTAAATCTTGTGCTTCTTCTATAGTAAAGTTACCAGTGATTGAAGAGCTACCAGTAGGTATTTCACCATTTACAACTGGTGCAGAATATACATAGCTATCAAGTGTGATAGCGATTTGATTTCCAACATTGTCACCAGTCATTTTTTTCCATTTCTTAGCACCCTCAACGTTCATATTCATTGAAATATCAGGGTTACCATACTGGTCGAAACTTTGGCGAGCGTCAACTACAACTTCACCAGTTAAAGGCGCTTTACCTCCTCTGTTCTTTTTAAGTACAAATAATTGTATTACTTCTGTAGAGTTACCTTGCGCATCTTCTTGTGGCTTTACAGACCAAGTAAACTGTAAGTTTGGAGGAACAAGAGAAAGAACTTCTTTGTCCATAATGATCTGGTTAATTTTACTTGTATCCATCACTCTGTATGCAAGTGAGTTAAAACCAGGTACATTTAAACGGAAAAGATCAGATACTTGCGCTTGTTGTGCATCAATAGCTTGCTGTATTGAATCTGCTAATGCAGCTGAATCGTTAGCAGCTATATTATCTCCACCTTCAAATAAAGGCTCAGTTTCATCATCTGCCTCTTGCTCAAAAAGTGCGTCTGAAGATGTAGTACTATCAGTTTTTACAGTAGTTGTTCCATCTGCATCTGCTGCTTTTTTCTTTTTAACAAGGTAGTCGTTGATAGCTAAAAGATATTGTTGGTATTCTTGTGGAGTCCATACTTCTAAGAACTCAAGTTTGGCAACACCTTGTAATAGTTTTCTAATACGTTGCGGGTTATCTACACCTGGTAATTCTATTTGAATTCTACCAGTACCTTGCACTCTTTGAATTTGTGGTTGAGATACACCAAATTTATCAATTCTTGTACGAATAATATTAAAAGTACGATCGATTGCACCTTCTACTTCTTCTTCGATTACTTTTTTAACATCACTGTCATCAGTATCAAAATCAATTCTTCCTTTATTAGCAGTATTAGCAAATACCTGATTTAATTTAGTATTTGGAGCTAATTCCTCAAAAGCCTGAAAGAAAAGTGTAGTAAAGTTTTCTTGGCTATTTTTCTGTCTTTCGGCAGCAGCTTCAAGTGCCTTTTTAAACTCAGGATCGTCATTATCTCCTGAAAGAGCAGTGATAATTTCTGCCGGAGAAACCTCAAGTGTAACGTGCATACCACCTTGAAGGTCAAGACCTAAATTAAGCTCACTGTTTTTAACATCCTGATAAGAAAAGCCTAAAAATACAGGCTCGTTCCAAATAGAATCTAAGTAAGCCTGCTTTTTAAAATAATCCACCGATCCACTTTCTGTTCTGGCAAATTCGTTAGCTTTTTCCTGAACGTTTCGGGATACCAGTGTAAATGAAAGGTAAAATAAACATAGCAGCGTGATAATCACGGCTAAAAATATAATTCCGCCTCTGTTGCGCATGGTATATAAAATTTAATTGGTATTTATTTCTATATAAAAAATTTTAGCTAGGCATATAAAAAGTGATGCCTGCCTTTTAATGAATGTGAGTTTAGTTTATAGCAAATGCTACTATGGTGCGTGAGGAGCCGAAAAGAATAGCAATATATTCTTTATAAAACATAGTAAAGAGGGGGTAAATGCAGTTTGGTAAAATGCTCCCTCATTGGTTAAAAGAACGGGCAAGACATAATTAAAAATTATGCCTTTAACAGGTTGAAAAGGAACAAAACTAGTAGTACCTACAGAGATTACAACTGATTGCTCTATTCTGCAAGTATTCTTATCGTTTTGGTTTTCATCATCATCTGCATTATCTTTTACCTCTTTAGTAATATATTGCTGATGCTCGGTCTGTTCAATAAGCTGTAAAGCATTTGCAAGCAATGGTGATGATAACACCATAACAGCAAATACCCCTGTAAATAATAACCTTATGAACTGACTCTGTTTTTTCATAGAGGGCACAAAATTACTGATTCAATTTAATAATTAAAAATCAGGATGAAATATTGATATTTTTCTTATTTTACATACACATTTTTTCATTTTAAATCCACATTATATGAAAAAACAGGAAACGTACGACTTATTAAATGATCTGTATGAAACCTATCAGTACCTTATGACAAAGATAGATCATACAAAAGAATTACTTGAAAATGCCAACAATGATCCGCTGGTAGATTTTGAAAAGCAAAGAGTGAAAGACATTGTAGACTCTATTGTAAACAGGCACGATGAAATACAAACTGATATTCAACAATTAAAAAATATGGCCATGGATTAAAAAAAACTACTTTATAATAAGTTGCCAGCTCTACTTTATTGTAAATCTGGCAACTTTTTAGGCGACCTTTTCTAAAAAAATCATATTGTTTCTAATTTCTTTTTAAAAACAAGAAGCACTTTTTCAAAGTACTTATCTATTTCAATAGCTACTTTTTCCTTATCTTCTAGCTCTCCGTTACTGTTTACTAGTTCCTTTTTTGTTTCTGTTAAATAGTTTAAAAAACCATATAATTTTAAGAGGTTTAACAAACCAGACATTTTATGATGAATTTGTCGGTAAGATTCTATATTACCCTTAAGTACAGCATCTACCAATACACTTTGATTATTTAACAATTCTTTTTTCGACATTTCTAAAAACGTGGTATAACTGTCTTTATCAGCAGAAAAAAGCCTATCTGGTTCTGAAAAGTCAATATCAATTGGAACATCTAGTAACACTGCTTCTTTTATTTCTTTTTGTACAAGCAATTCTTTCTCTTGTAATATCTCTATCTCCTTTTTAATTGGTCTAATTTTATGTTTTTTAATTACCTCATACAGCTTATCATGATTAACAGGTTTGGATAAAAAGTCTGTCATTCCACAGGCTCTTACCTCTTTCATAATCTGATCGCTCAAACCAGCAGTAAGTGCTATAATTGGTATTTTTTTGTAAAAAGAATTGCTAAATGCTCTAATTCTACGGGTAGTTTCAAAACCATCTATACCAGGCATTTGTAAATCCATAAGCACCATATCGTATTCTTTGTTCTGTATTTTATGAATACCCTCATATCCATCAGAAGCAGTATCGAGCTCTATACCCCAGCTTGCTGCAAAACCCTTCATAATGAGCTGGTTAGTATCTACATCCTCTATATAAAGAATTTTTATTCCTCTAAAATCTCTGATATGTACTGTTGAATTTTGCCCTCTGTTTTTTATATCGTCTTGTTTAACTTTATTATATTCTATCATTACAGAGAAAGTGGTGCCTTTATTAACTTTACTATCCATTTCAATTTCTCCACCTTGTAACTCTATCAGATTTTTAACTATAGACAAACCTAAACCAGTACCTCCAAACTTTCTGGATGTATCTTTAGATGCTTGTTGGAATGGTTCAAATATTTTTTTCTGTTTTTTTATTGGAATGCCAATACCTGTATCTTTAACATTAAACAGGAGCCTAACTTTTTTGCTATCTTCTTTTACAACTTTTACTTCTAACTCAACAGAGCCAATTTGAGTAAACTTGATTGCATTAGATAAAAGATTATTAAGTATTTGGCTTAATCTTGTAGAATCACCTTTTACATACCTGGGCAAATTTTTAGTTTTTTGGAGGGAGAACACGATATTTCTATCGTTAGCCTGAGTTTTATAACTAAGAAAAGTATTTTGCAACATCATGTGCAAATCGAATTCATTATTTTCGAATTCAAGTTTACCTGCTTTAATCTTACTAAAATCTAAGATATCATTAATTAGAACCATGAGATTGCTTGCAGAAAACTTTATCGCTGAAAGAAAACGTTTTTGATCTGACCTTGAATTTTGCTGTAATAGCAATTCATTCATACCAATAATGCCACTTAAAGGGGAGCGGATTTCATGACTCATTACAGAAAAGAAGTTTTCTTTGGTTCTCATTGCTTCTTCTACTTTCTGTTTAGCCCTTCTTATTTGTACCTCAGCTTTTTTCTGCTCAGTAATATCTGTATCTGTACCTATTAGTTTCTCTGGTTTTTGGTCTTTATTGAAAATTATTGAAGCACGGATAATCATCCAGCATTTAGATGAGTCCTTTTTACTTCTCATTTGGACCATCTCAAAAGGCTCTTTAAACTGACCTTTTTCCAGATAATTTTTTAATGCACTCTTAAAGCTTAAAAATTGAGATACCCCAATAATTTTAGTAAATTCTTCTTTCTCAAAAAATAGATTTTCTTCAGAATAGCCATATAAGTAGGCTAGATTGTTATCATATTCAAACTTGTCTTCCGGAATTTTATATTCCCAAACACCTGTTTTACCTGCTTTTACAGCAAGCTCATAACTTCTGTGTAAATAGCGATATTTGTTTTCATTATTTTTTCTTTCGGTAATATCCATAATGGACCCCAGCATTCTTTCCGGGTTTCCATCAGAATCGAAAGTAAGGTATGCTCTGTTAAAAAAATGTCTATATTCCTGTTTCTCCTCAACCCAACATTTAAACTCTCCATCCCAATGGCTCAACCTATCTGATAAAGCCATTCTCATTTTTTCATTGATTATTTCTTTATCATCTGGATGGATTACTTTGAGCAATAAACTTATATGGGGAATTGTATTTTCTGAAATACCTAACTTTTCATATAATGCAGGATTCCACCAAACGCTATTTGTTAGAATGTTCCAATCCCAAATAGCATCATTTGTCGCTCTGGCTATTAGGTTAAATCTTTCCTGACTTTTAAGAATGGCTTCTTCATATTGCTTTTTCTTGGTATAATCCATACCAGAAGCGATATATTCTTTTACCATTCCGTTTTTATCAAATAGCGCAGAAATCTCCCAGCGTGTCCAATAAGAATTATCACCAGAAATAAAGCGGAACTCTAGTGTAACAGAATTATTTGGATCGGCTTTTATATCTGCCATGGCAGATTCAAAAATAATTCTGTCGTCTGGATGTATAAACACATCTGATAAACTGTGTATAATTATTACCGGATCTGCATTTAGAAACCGGCTAAGCGAATCGTTTACATAATTAACTTCTGCCTTTCTGTTAAACCTGATAATAAAATTTTTCTGAAAATCGAGTAATACTCTTACCGCTTCTTCTTGGTGCTGTAACTCAGTATTTCGTTTAATGAGTTGCCTAACATCTTTCTTTAACTGATCCTTATAATCTATTAGAGCTCCTATTCTTTCTTTTTTAGTAGAATCGTTTTGTGCTATCAATGCGATAACTACTTTATCTACTTTATCTTCTCTTTTTACAGGAATTAATTCAACTACAAGGCTTTCAAATTCGAGATTAACAATTTCAACAATATTTTCATCATTCAATACACGCTCAAAATTCTCTAATATAATTGCCTGTAATAATTGATCTTTTTTATTTTTTATCAGATAATCTTCCAGATATAACTCTTCCTTAATCTCTTCTCTATTACCTGCCTTTAAAGCATACTGCACTTGCTTTTGGGTATTTGTAACAAGTATTTCTGCACCTGAATAAGTTAATATAGATTGGTACGCATAATTTTCTTCTATAAATTCGAAGTGAAGTTCATCGTGTGCACTTATATCTCTAAGAATACAGATGAAATGTGTAACTTCATTATAGGAGTTTCTTTTATAAGGAATTACTCTCATATGAATCAGCTTTATATTCCCATTCATATGAATTGCTCGAAAATGAATTTCCCAATTACTTCTGGAACCTTCTTTAATGTTATTTCTTAAGGAAAATATATTTTCGTAGTCACCAGCATGTATAATTTCATTTCCGTAATACCAAATACTTTTCTTATCGTCGTATTGATATCCCAGATAATTAAAAAAGTTTTTATTCGAATAAACCTGCTTAAACCCTTCTATTTCATTAATACTGATAAAGTCTGTGCTGTCTTTAATGAGGGCGCCAAGTATTTCAGAATCTGATGCCTCTGAGATACTTTCTTCTTCTATAAGTGAAGCAGTTAAATGAAGAGTGGTTTTATTGTCGCTATCGTCGAAGTGTTGGCAAAGATTCGCGTAGTAGTAAACTATGCCATGTACATCGGCGTCGAATTTTAGTTTTAGGGCACATGCTGGGTTACTTGGAGAAAAGCTATTTATTTTTTGATTTAATACAGGAGATGTACTACCAAAAAATTCAGATAAGGTTAATGGAATACCATCTATCCCCTGAATGTTTTCAGAGATATTTTTACTTGTATGCAATACGTCTCCCACATCATTACATTCTATAAAAAATGAATTGGGAACTGGTTCAGTAAAATTAATCTTGAATTTGAGCTCGACCATGCAATTAGTTACTCTCTGACAATATTTATCTCAGGGAAAAAGCGATGCAAGCTTCAGTTATTAAATCATCTTCAATTATTGTTGTAATTTACAAAGCAAATTTCGAAAATTTCAACATACCTAATTTTTTTTAACACTATCTAAAAATGTCATTTAAACGGTATTTATTAAGAGTAAAAAATAATAATACAGCTTTGTTTTGGATATGATGACACTCAAAATAAAATTTCTTGTAATTTTGCAGCCTAATTAGAGATAAAACACTGCATAATATTAATCGATGAAGATTTCAATAGATTGGCTCAAAGATTTTATAGAGATAAATCACACTCCCGAAGAACTTGACCACATTTTAACCATGAGTGGTTTAGAGGTCGAAGGATTAGAAAAGTTTGAATCTGTTAAAGGTGGACTTAAAGGAGTTGTGGTTGGTGAAGTTCTAACTTGCGCCTCACACCCAAATGCCGAAAAATTAAGTGTAACTACTGTAGATGTTGGAGAAAGCCAAGCGCTTCCAATAGTTTGCGGAGCGCCTAATGTTGCTGCCGGACAAAAAGTACTTGTGGCAACTGTTGGTACTACTTTATTTTTTGCTGATGGTGAATCGCTTAAAATTAAGAAAGCAAAAATAAGAGGAGAAGTTTCTCAGGGAATGATCTGTGCAGAAGACGAACTTGGCATTGGTACTAGCCACGCTGGTATTATGGTGCTAGACACAGACTTACCAAACGGTACGCCAGCCGCAGATTATCTTGAGCTTAAAGAAGATAATGTGTTGGAAATAGGTCTTACACCAAACAGAGCTGATGCAGCCTCGCATTACGGTGTAGCCAGAGATTTAAAAGTACTTCTTGATAGCCCACTAAAGCAAGCAGGCAAAGAAGAACTGAACATTAGCAAAAAAGACCTTCCTATTGATGTAATCGTAGAAAATACAGAGGCTTGCCCAAGATACTCTGGTATTACTATTAATGGGATGGAGGTAAAACCTTCTCCACAGTGGTTACAAAACAGGTTAAGAGCCATAGGCCTTTCTCCTATAAATAATGTGGTAGATGCTACCAACTATATTTTACATGGTTACGGACAGCCACTTCATGCATTCGATGCTGCAAAAATTAAAGGAAATAAGGTAATAGTAAAAACCTTAGCAGAAGGCACTCCTTTTGTAACTTTAGATGAAAAAGAAAGAAAACTGGCTAGTACAGATTTAATGATCTGTAATGAAGAATCGCCAATGTGTATTGGTGGTGTTTTCGGTGGCTTAGAATCTGGCGTTACAGATGAAACAACCAGTATCTTCTTAGAAAGTGCTTATTTCGACCCGGGTTTTATTAGAAAAACATCTCAGTTCCATACCTTAAAAACGGATGCTTCTTTCAGGTTTGAAAGAGGAACTGACCCGAACATGACAGTAAAGGCATTATCAATTGCAGCAAATTTAATTACAGAACTTACTGGCGGTTATATTTCGTCTGATATTATTGATGTTTATCCAAATCCAATCTCAAACTTTGAAGTATTGGTGAAATACAAAAACATCAACAGGTTAATTGGAAAAGATATAGAGAAGAGTCAAGTAAAATCTATTCTTAAAGGACTTGAAATTGACATCTTAGAAGAGACAGACACCGAACTTAAAATTTCTGTGCCTCCTTACAGAGTAGATGTACAAAGAGAAGCTGATGTAATAGAGGAAATTTTAAGAATGTATGGTTACGAAAGTATAGAAGTTTCTGCAAATCTCAACTCAGACTTTCTAGCTAATACCCCTGAAAAAGATTTTGACTTATTTAAAAGTCGTATCTCTCAAATGCTTGCTGGTGCAGGTTTTCAAGAGATTATGACTAACTCACTTACTAATAGCAAATACACTGGTTACCTTGAATCACTTTCAGCAGATAATCATGTAACCATGCTAAATGCACTAAGCGAAGACTTAGATGTAATGAGGCAAACTATGTATTTCTCTGCTTTAGAAGTGGTATCTCATAATATCAACAGAAGACAAACAGATCTCAAATTATTTGAGTTTGGCAAAACTTATCTTAAAGTTGATGGAAAGTACAAAGAAAAGCCACTGCTTACTATTACAATGAGTGGTATGGATTACCCAGAAAGCTGGCAAGTAAAACAACAAGAGACTACTTTCCATAAAATTTCTGGCGTAGTAAAAAGAATACTCGATCGCTTTAACTTTACTAGTCCAAATGTTACTGAACTAGATGATGAAGCTTTTGGATTTGGCTTAAGCTTTCAGAATAATAATAAAACAATTGCTAAAGTTGGATTACTTAGCCCATGGTTAGCTAAAAAATTCGGTATTAGCCAAAAAGTATATTATGCTGAAATTGATTGGAACTATATTGTAAATAATTACAATCCATTTATTCAGTATAAAGAGATTCCTAAGTTCCCTGAGGTAAGAAGAGATTTATCTCTAGTAATGAGTAAGGCTACTTCTTTTAGTCAAATTGAACAAGTTGCGCTAAAAACTGAAAGAAAAATTCTTAAGAGTGTAAACGTGTTTGATATCTACGAAGGTGAAAATCTTGGTGAAGGCAAAAAGTCTTACTCTGTGAGTTTTATTCTGCACGATCTTCAAAAAACATTACAAGAAAAGCAGATTAATAAAACGATGGATAGATTGATGGATGCTTTTGAAAGAGAACTTGATATCGTAATTATAGGACGACAAAAATAATCTGATTCACATTAATAAATATTAAAATCTTAAATCATCAGGATTTTAAATTTACTCTATCATACTAAAAAGACCAGTAGTTAATCTTTCTGGTCTTTTTCTTTTATCATACTGTCTTGTTCTATAGAAGATGTTATTACTTCTACAATTTCATCTACAGTAATATCAGGGCTAAATCTTATTGGAGCTTTAAAAGTAACTTCTAAGCGTACACCTCTTTTTTTGTAAAAAATCCCTTTCTTATCAAATGCTCTTCTAAAGCCATTTATCACAATCGGAACCACGATCGGGTTATTCATTTTTACAAGATGGGCAGTTCCTCTTCTAATGGGAGCAAACGGGCTTGTGGTACCTTGTGGAAAACTAACTACCCAACCTTGCTCAAGTGCTTTTGTAATTTTATCAAATGCACTTCTATCCACACCTCTATCTACGTTTTTCCCTTTTGCTCTCCAAGATCTCCTAATAGTTACAGCGCCAGCATAACTTAATACTTTTGGTAGAATACCACTGTCTTTCATTGTTTCTTCAGCAGCTACATAATAGTTATTTACACGAGGTGCCAGCAGATAAAACGGATAATTAATTGTATTTTTAAATCGCCACTTTACACTACAAAATATATGGTAAAAGGCAATTACGTCTGCAAAATAGGTTTGGTGATTAGATAAGAACAACACATTGTTTTTAGGCAAAGCACTAAGATGCTCTGTCCCTTTAATTTTGATAGAATTTACTAATGTGAATCGCACATAAGTTAAGGCACCTACCACACCTATTATCACTCTTTTGATAAATATAATATTTCCAAAAGGGTCTTTTTTAAAAATTTTATCCAGAAATCCACTCAAAACATGTATAGTAAGATGTGCTATTTAATTAAAATAAGCTGCATTGCTTAATCTGTCTGCAAATTAAAACAATACAGCTTATTGTTTCCAATTAAACTAATTGATAATGTAAGTGTTAAGGAAATTTCTGATTTATAATGCTGCTTTATAAATTTTTAAGAAGTCTTCTTTAGTGGCTGGTTTCGGATTAGAAGGTAAACAAAAATCTTCAGAAGCTAATTGAGCTAACTTATCCACATCACTTTCTTGTACACCAATTTCTTTTAGTGTTAATGGCAAGCCGAAAGATTTATTCAGTTTAGCAATATAATCTGCCAGTTTATCTCCACTTTCTGCTTTTATTGCATAGGCCAACCTATCAAACTTCTCTTCGTTTCCTGCATAGTTATAAGCTAAACCATGAGGGAACATAATAGAAATGGCTGTTCCGTGGTGTGCATCTACTACAGGTCCAAGTGGGTGAGCTAAAGAATGGATTATACCCAAACCTTTTTGAAAAGCAACAGCTCCCATTAATGATGCAATTAGCATATTACTTCTTGCTTCTAAATTTGGTTCAAAAACTGCTTTTTCAAGGCTTTCACCAACTAGCCTAATAGCTTCCATGGCAATACCATCTGCCATAGGATGGAACCCTTTTGAAAGGAATGCCTCAAGGTTATGCGAAAGTGCATCCATACCAGTAGATGCTGTAATTTTTGCAGGCAATTCCATTGTAAGCAAAGGATCAGCAAATATTTGCTTAGCTATCAGTTTTGGAGAAAACAAAACTCTTTTTTTATGAGATTCATCTTCTGAGATTACAGTACTTCTGCCAACTTCACTCCCAGTTCCTGCATTTGTAGGCAAAGTAACAAAGTATGGTACTTCTTCTGTTACTAATTGCCAACCATCGAGTAAATCGTCGTAATCAAATAAATCTTTTTTATGGTTAATGCGCAAAGCTATTGCTCTTGCAACATCCATTGCCACACCACCTCCTATTCCAATTATACAATCACAATCTCCAGTCTCATAAGCATCACCACCTTTGTATACATCACTTTTTAAAGGATTTTTATTTACATCGGAGAAAACTACAGGTGCCAAACCACCTTTTTTTAACTCAGAAATAAATTTGTCAAAGAAAGGCAAACTGATTACTACTGGATCGCTTACTACTAAAGGAGTTTTTAAATTTAAAGCTAATAGATGTGGAGCTACTTCTGAAGAAACTCCAGCCCCAAATCTTACATTTGTTGGGAAACTGTATGAGTACGTTGAACTTGTGAATGACATAAGCATTTATTTGTTAGTAAAAACCTGCTAAAAATACATTGCAGTTACAAGTTTTATATCAATCGATCCATTTTTTTAAATAAATATTAATTCACTCCCCATTTATTTAAGAAACTTTCTGTAGAAACATTCCACACAATGTGTTTTGCATACTCACAAATATTGTGGAATTGCATTTCTATATATTAACAAATTCACCCTCTAAGAGACCACAAGGCACTTTTTGACTATTTTAAATTTATGGTACAAGATTTTTATTACATCTATAAAAATTAGAAGTCGAAACTAGAAATTAAGAAATAAACAATAAGTAGATATCATGAAAAAGTTAGCAATCATATTTATAGCATCAATTACTATTATCTCTTGTAAGGATAAAAAATTAGAACAAGAGGCTGAAATGCTAAGAGCTAAAAACCAAGAGTTAATGTCTCAGACTTACGAATCTGATTCACTGGTTGCAGACTATATGCAAACGCTTAACGAGATTAGCACAAACTTAAATGAAATTAGAAGCAGAGAGTCTAGCATAGAGCTTAACTCTGAGTCTGGAGATAGAAATGTTCGAGAAAGAATCACTGGTGACATTCAAATAATCAATGATTTGATGGAGCAGAACAAAGAAAAAATCGCTGAACTTGATAAAAAATTAAAAGGTTCTTGGTATCAAAACTCTAAACTTAAAAAGTCTTTAGAAGAGCTTAAAGAAGAGTATATGGTGCAAATCAATGAGAAAGATTCTCAAATTGTATATTTAAAAGATAACCTTGAGCAGTTAAACTTTACAGTTGAAGAACTGAATACTAACATTACTAGCTTAACTGCTGCAAATGTACAAAAAGACTCTATTCTTACTGAGAAAACAGGCATTATTGATAACCAAACTCAAAAGTTAAATACTGCTTACTATGCATTTGGTACAGTAAAACAACTTGTAGAAGAGAATGTATTAGCTAAAGAAGGTGGATTTTTAGGCCTTGGTAAATCTATGGAATTTACTGGTAACTATAATCCAAATGCCTTTAACGAAGTAGATATTACTCAAATTACCAGCTTTGAAATAGCAGGTAAAAAACCAGAACTAATTACAAGTCACCCTAACGACTCGTATAAATTCGAAGAAAGTAATGAAGTATCTAACTTGATTATTACTAATCCGGAAAAATTCTGGAATTCATCTAAATATCTGGTTGTAGCGGTAAATTAATTTTTTCAGCTAAAAAAAGAAGACAAGTAACAACCAGAATAAGGGGTTTGCTTTTAGCAAAACCCCTTTTTTTATTTATTTAATCTTGGTAATTAATGCTTACTGGATGTGCCTCATAATTTGCATCTGCCGAAGAGAAAAGTTGAGTGGCTTTAAACATTGGTGGGCTATCTGAATCTTTGGGTTTGTCTAGATAAATACCACAACCTAGAAATTTATAATTGCCATTTAATAAGTTTTTTCTGTGAGGCGGAGAATTCATCCATTGCTTTACAACAGCTTTAGCTGCCTTTAAATATGTCATAGGTTTTATTGGTGCCCCTTTATACTCTAAACTAAAATAGCCACCGTTTTGCGAGGGAGGATAATAAGCCTCATTCTCTTTCATGTCGAGCACATAAGATAAGGCGATATTTTCAGCAGCATAAATATTTGTAAGACCAACTAATTCTAAACGGTCGTTCATTGTTTTTTTCCCCTTCACCTTACTCACATGGTTTACAAAGTTTTTTCTTACCATGTCTATAGAATGCTCATAAGAAGCTTTCTCTAAAGCCACTGAATGTTTAAAAACTGGCAATGCTTCATTAAATCGCTGGCGATTACTTTCATAAAATACAGCCGCATTTAATAAGGCATAATCGATTTTTTCTATATCTATCGCTTCATTTACTTTTTTAAGCTTAGCAAAGCTCTTGTAATCGTATTTGGAATAATCGCTGTGTTTCCAGTTTTGAGCCGTTGTTTTTGTGCAAAATGCAAACAACAAGGCCGTAAATACCAACAAATACTTCATTCTCAACAGATTTTGATTAATAGCTATAATTAAAATAAATAATTATTCTGAATGCTGTTTTCTTTAACGCCAAAAAAGTATCGATATCTGATTATTATCGATAGAATTATGAAACTTTAAAGGTTATAAGCTGATATCTTGCTTTTAAATGATGGTATTGATTTTAGAAATAGATTTCTTGAGCAAGCCTATAAGTATTTGCATGTGCTTCTACAATATGAGCTATTTTTTCAGAATAGCCACCACCCATACTAATAGTTAAAGGAATATTATGCTTTTTACAAAGCTCTAAAACTACTCTGTCTCTTTCTTTACAGCCAGAAATTGTCATACCCAATTTGCCTAATTTATCTGTTGCCAAAACATCAACTCCGGATTGAAACATAATAAACTCAGGTTCTTGTTCATCAATCAACTTTGGTAATGTGTTGCTAAGGATTTTGAGATAACTATCATCACCTGTTCCATTTGGCAAGGGAATATCAAGGTCAGACGTTTCTTTAAACATTGGATAGTTGGCTGCTCCATGCATACTAAAGGTGAAAACCCTTGGCTCATTTTCAAAAATTTTAGCAGTCCCATTTCCTTGGTGTACATCCAGATCTACTACCAAAATCTTTCTCAATCCTTTAAATTCTAGCAAATAGTTAGAAGCCATTGCTATATCATTTAACAAACAAAAGCCTTCTCCTCTATCTGCATAAGCATGATGTGTACCACCGGCAATATTCATTGAAACACCGTATTTTAAAGCATAGTTTGCACAATCTATCGTACCTTGATTGATTACTATTTCACGTTCAACTAGCTTCTTTGAGAGTGGAAAACCTGTTTTTCGTTCTTCTTTTCTAGTTAATTCCAGATTTTTGAGTTTATCCCAATAACTTTTTAAGTGCGTTCTTAGAATTATCTCTTCTTTTGCTGCTTCAGGTTCAAAAAAATTACTAGCACTCACTGTTCCTTCATATAAAAGTTGCTCAGGAATTAGCTCGTATTTTATCATTGGAAACCGATGGCCTTCAGGTAAGGTATGCTTATATATTGGAGAATAGGCAATTTTTAACATCAAGTACTGCGCTTAATTTTCACAAAGTAAAAAATTCTTCTTTGCTAATTAAATGAAAAAGTAAAATGTTTCATTTTGATGATATTGATATTCAAAAACTTCAATTTCATCAGCTATTTCCGATTCATTTAAGGCGCTTCTATACTAATGTTATGTTTAAAAATCTTTATTTAAAGTTTATCGAAATTAAAGGAATAAAGTGTACATATTGGCTATATTTGCGGCTTCTGATCAATAATTTTTAACACTTTAAATTCCAATGGCTCTCAGACTATCAAGCAAACTGGAAAGAGCACTTACCTGGAAGATCAAGTATATTTCTGAAAGAAATTTTCTATTGATCATTAGCGGTATTGTAGGCATAATTTCGGGGTTGGCAGCAGTTATTCTTAAAGAAACTGTTCATTTTATTCATCATCTGCTCACTTCACAAGAGTTTTCTGAAAACTACTTGCAGATTTTTTATCCTTTAATAGGCCTTGTTTTTACTGTATTACTTGCCAAAGTACTCTATAGCGAAAAACAACTCGGACATGCTATTACCGATATTTTATATTCTATTTCCCGTAAGTCTAGCATTATGGGGAAAAGCAAAATGTATTCTAGGCTAATTACCAGTGCTTTTACTGTTGGTTTTGGTGGTTCTGCCGGACTTGAGTCTCCCATCGTTTTAACTGGTTCTGCAATTGGTTCTAACATAGCCAGAATTGTAAACCTCAATTATAAGCTTCGCACATTAATGATTGGCTGTGGTACTGCGGGTGTTATATCAGCCATTTTTAATGCTCCAATTGCGGGGCTCATTTTTAGCATGGAGGTAATTCTTATTGAAGTAACTGTAGCTAACTTTATTCCTTTACTTGTTGCTTCTGTGAGTGCTACACTTGTATCTATTGTATTACTTGGTGAAGATGTACTCTTTTCTTTTAAACTAGTAGATACATTTAATGCCTTTGACACACCTCTCTATATAGCTTTGGGCATTATCTGTGGTTTCACTTCTGTGTATTTCTTATCCGTTCTTCACAAAATTGAAGAGAGTTTTAAGAAAATTAAAAATGACTATAAAACTGTATTTGTTGGTGGTACTATTCTTTCTATTTTAATATTTTTGGTACCAGCAGTTTACGGTGAAGGATATGCAATTATAAAAGCATTGTTAAATAATGACCACGAATCAATAGTAGAAAGAAGCATTTTTATTAATGTGAATGAAATCAACGACTGGATATTATTTGCTTATTTAGTTGCTGTAATTTTTATTAAAGCCATTGCATCTTCGGTAACAATTGGTTGTGGTGGTAGTGGTGGTACTTTTGCCCCTTCTTTATTTTTGGGTGGCGTAACGGGTTATGCCTTTGCCAAACTCATTAACCTCTCAGAACTAGCATATATCTCCGAAAGTAATTTTGCTCTAGTAGGAATGTGCGGTGTCTTGTGTGGTGTTCAGTATGCTCCTTTAACAGCTATATTCCTTATTGCTGAACTTACTGGCGGTTACATACTCTTTATTCCACTTATGATTGTTTCTGCCATCTCATTCAGTACAGTTTCCTATTTCTATCCTCACTCAATCTATATAACTGAATTACACCACAGAGGAGAATATGCTGCTGATGACCACGACAAAAAGATTTTGAGCAACCTCAAGATTACTCATCTAATTGAAAAAGACTTTAAGAAAATTCACAAAAATGCCTTATTGGCAGATTTAATTAAGGTTATTAGTGTAAGTAAGCGAAATATTTTTCCGGTAATTGACAATGAAGATAAGCTAACTGGAATAGTTACTTTGGATGATGTGAGGGAAATAATGTTTGATTCCACGAAACAGGAGAAAACCAAAATCTCGGCCATTATGTCTGTTCCTCCTGCTTTTATTGAGTACAATGAGAATATGGAATCTGTAATGCACAAATTTGAAACCTCTCAGGCATGGAACTTACCTGTGATTAAAGACGGTAAGTATGTGGGATTCCTCTCTAAATCAAGGATGTTTTCGGTGTACAGGAAACAACTGATTGATCAGAAAAAGTAGTTTGTTTCTGAATTAACCAATTTCTTGCGTCAATAAAACTATCTATTCGCTTAACAGACTTCAACTTCTCTTTAATTTGCTCGTCTAATTCGTTGTTTAGCGTATTATATATCATTTGTGAAAAAATTTCATCAGGGCAAACAACTATAATAGCCTTTAGTGCAATCCCTTCTGAAACTTCAACATTTTTCAAGTAATTTTTACCTTCCTCTAAGTCAATTCTAAATACAGATTTTGACAAATTTAGGCAGATAGTTTCTGGTTGATAAATCTTATTGTACCATGAAAAATTTTCAATTAACTTTCCCAGCAAAGAAGAAGTTAATATTCCACTAAATTCTGAATACAGAATATTTTCATTAAAGGAATAGGAAAAGCTTAGGTTAGGTTCTTCTGAAGTTATTTCTAACATTAGTTATAGGATTTTATTAAGATATTGATTGGATTTTTTTTATTTCTTATACCAATTAGCGTTCCAAATCACAAATATTTATGAATAAAAAAAACAGAGTTTTAAGCGAAGGTTTATCAGAGTATATAGACACACATACATCTGAGCTTCCTCCATACATGGATGAGCTTGTTAGAGAAACATACCTACACGTATTAATGCCTCACATGATCTCAGGCAAAGTGCAAGGAGTAGCTCTAAAAATGTTAAGCAGCTTACTAAGACCAAAAAAAATTCTGGAAATAGGAACTTTTACAGGTTATTCTAGCATTTGCCTTGCACAAGGTTTGCAATCAGACGGACAACTTTTTACCATAGATGTAAATGAGGAGTTGGAAGAAATTATCGAAAAGTATGTATCAAAAGCAGGCTTAAGCGATAAAATAACTTTTTTAACTGGTGATGCTTTAGAGATAATTCCCAAGTTGGCGCATGTATTTGACTTTGTCTTTATTGATGCAGATAAAAAAAGCTATGCAGATTATTATCAGTTGGTATTACCTAAACTTTCTGATGAAGGAGTAATATTAGTTGATAATGTTTTGTGGGATGGAAAAGTAGCAGATTTTGAAAACTGCAATGATAAAAAGACCAAAATAATGAGAGAATTTAATAAAATGGTGCAAGATGATCCGAATGTGGAAAATACGATTTTACCAATAAGAGATGGAATGATGATGATCAGGAAGAAAAAATCTTAAAATAATTCCATTTTCACATTCGTTTAGATATTAATGTCAAACTATTATTTCACTAGTTTTTTTTGTTCAAATTATTTATTATCAAAATTTTATATCACGAAACAACCTATTTAACAGAAATATACTCTTAGTGTAAACAACCTATGATATTATTTTTGTTATATTTGTATAGTATATACCATATGTTTTTAGCAATGAAACTTTTCAGATCTATTTTTTTATTTGTGTTTTTCCTTCCTGTAACAGCATTGTTTGCTACAGAAGATTTTCATTTTGATATAAAAAATGATAAAAGGGTTGATTATCCTCGAATCACTAACAAAGAAATGGTTGTATATCAAGGTGATACAATTGTAAAGGTTACGGCTAATGGCCTGCCTGCAATTATTGCAAGGGAAGATCAAAATGTGGACAAGCTCCTTGCTGCTGTTAACCTTAATAAAGCTAGGTTTGCTGCTTACAACGATTTCTCTCCTGTTTTACTAGACGATCTGATTTCAGGTGCTGTATATTACTTAAAACCGAAGAAAAACTCTGCTGATGTAGCATTCCATATAACAGGACCAAAAGAAACTATCTGGGATGTTTCGCAAATGTATGGGATCAAAAAAGACAAATTGCTTAAGAAAAACAGAATGAGCCCAACAGAAGATTTGAAACCGGGTAGAAAACTGTTTCTTCAATCTAAAAGATCAAAAAAACAACCAATAGAAGTTATCGAGCTTCCAGAAGATACGCCTAATGAAGGCCCTTGGGAGAAATTTATCGATAAGAAAGACAAAAAAGAAACAAAAACTATTGCTGACAGCAATAATAAAAATACAAACAAAGAAAGTGATCTTGTACCTACTGTAAATCCTGATGCAAAATTTCACACAGTAAGAGATGGTGAAACAATATTTTCAATTGCTAAAACTTACAAGGTTACTCCACTCGAAATAAAAAAATGGAATAACTTAGATAATATCAACTTAAAGAAAGGAGACATTATTCAGGTTAAAGCAACATCTAGTATTGCAAATAACAATAATGTAGATACTACTAACCCATTGTTACCGTCGAATCAAAACGCGACAAATAACAGTAATAATGATGCTATCTTGCTACCTTCTGTAAATAGTAATAACACGAACAATACTGCTACAAATAATAATTATAACAACCCTGCAGTAAGTAACAACACAAATAATTATAACTCTCAGGCTGGAAATTATAATTACTCAAATAATACAACAAATAACAATACAAGCTCTGTTAATAACACAGCAAGCATGCCTACTAACAAAATGCACCTTGTAGAAAGAGGTGAGGGAGTTTATAGCATTGCTCGTAAATATAATATTTCTCCTAAAGATTTAATGAAGTGGAATGGATTAAACAACAAGTCTTTACTTGATGTTGGAGATCAGTTATATCTTGCTCCAGGAATGGCTCCACCAGTTAAACACGTAGTTAAAAAAGGAGAAACTCTTTACAGAATTTCCAAGGAATACGATACTGATGTAAGTGATTTAATGTCTTGGAACCAACTAAGTAGTACTGATATTCAAGCTGGTCAAACTTTATTTGTAAGTCAGCCTAGCATTTCAACTAATTCTTCTGATGTAAATACAACTGGTTGGCAACAAACTAATACCAGTAATTACAACAATGTTGCTGGGAATACAAATACTCAAAACAATCAAGTATATTCTTCTACTCAGAACAGTTTAGGTAACTTTAATCAGGTTGCTGGTACTACTCAGAATAACCTAAACACAACTACTAATAGTAATACAAATTACAACCAACCTGCTGTAAGTAATGAAACTACGACTACTACAGCTGCAGGTTATCATACAGTAGGTGCTAATGAAAACATTTATGAGATAGCAGCAAAATATAAGGTTAAAGTAGATGATTTGAGAACTTGGAATAATCTTCAGGTAGGAACAAATATTAAAGCAGGTGATAAAATTATTGTAGATCCAAACGCTGTAAGTGCAACAAATAACAATACTGTAAATCAACCTGCGACTAACTCAAACAGCCTTTTACCTGCAACTGAAAATAATAACAGTACAAACTTTTTACAACCTGCAGTAGAGTCTGGTAACACTACCAATACACAAACTGCTGAAAATGCTGTTTACCATGTTGTTCAAAAGAATGATAATCTTTTCAGTATTGCCAGAATGTATGGTGTGCAAGTTTCTCAAATTAAATCTTTAAGTAACAAAACGAATAACGAAGTTGCTGTAGGAGAGAAACTAAGAGTTAAATAATGAGCTAAAATTTTATAATATATAAAAAAAGCCTTCTTGAAAATCTTCAAGAAGGCTTTTTTTTATTTAATCCCCCTAATACTATCTGAGAGAAGTTTATAAATTTCTAGCTTTTCAGAATTATCTCTTAACAGCTTTGTATGTGCCTCTATTGTTTTTAAATCGTTTCTTGCTGCTGGACCAGTTTGCGCATTTTCAGGGCCAATTTCAAAGGCTTTTACTACAGTTTCATTTACCAAATTAGAAAGTATTTGAAATGGAATTTCTTCTTGTGCAAGTATATCTTTACTTAAAACAAAGAGTCTATTTGAGAAATTACAAGCAAACACTGCTGCTAAATGTAAAAACTTTCTTTTTTCTGAAGATATCAAATGCACTTCATTACTAAGAAACTTTGCCAAATTTGAAGCCTTTGTCAAACTACTTTCGTCTGAAGCTTCTAAACATATTGGAATTTTTTTAAAATCTACTTCTTTACCAAAACTGAAAGTTTGCAAAGGGTAAAACACACCATTTTTTTTACTTGCATCTTTTAAAACGGATAATGGTAAAGTGCCAGAAGTATGCAAAAGCAACGTATTTTCAGGGAAATGGAAATCTTTTAAGATAATAGGAACTACATCATCTGGTAGAGCTATAAAAAATATATTTGATGTAGAATTTGTGAAATCCTTATCGGTTGTGGTATTTCCTTGCTTTATACTCTGAACTAATTTATTTGCAGAAGCTTCACTCCTACTATAAACCTTATTAATTCTTAGTCCTTCACTTGTTATAGCATGAGCTAAATGCCATGCTAATTTGCCTGCCCCTATAATGGAGATATTGTACCAGCTTTTTTCCATTTTTCCCACTTAAATGTTTTAAGTAATTAATTTAAAGCAATAAAGGCATTATTTAAGCCTATTTAGCATATTATGTTAATGAGTGAAGTGTCAAAATTGTACTTTTTACATTTAATTTTTACTTTTATCGCTATTATTCAAGAATTAGAATTCTAAATACCTTTAATTAACTTCCAAGTTTTTTTATTAATTTTTTTTTAACGCTCTTATGGCTGTAAGATCAGGGTTTACAAGTAAATTCGGCTTTGTTGCCGCGGCGGCAGGTTCAGCGGTTGGTTTGGGAAATATCTGGAAATTCCCGTTTGAAGTAGGTGAGAATGGCGGAGCTGCTTTCGTTTTAATTTATCTCGCATTTTGTTTTTTGCTTTGCTTTCCGGTAATGGTAACGGAAATAGCAATAGGTAGAAAAACCCAATTAAATCCTGTTGGTGCATATAAAGCATTAGGATTTAAAAAATGGTCTTTACTCGGACTACAAGGAATTATAAGTGGAGTACTTATACTTTCTTTTTACAATGTTGTTGCCGGTTGGGCTTTTGGGTACTTTCTCGAAATGGTATCTGGAAACTTTGCTATAGGTAGTCAATTTGGTGAGTTTATTAATGATATTTTTAGAGTTGGCTTATATGGTCTCATATTTATGGGAGCAACTGCATTTATTGTTTCCAAAGGAGTTTCTGGAGGAATTGAAAAAGCAGCCAAAATATTAATGCCTACACTTATTGTTATTATGCTGTTATTGGTATTGTATTCATTTACATTGCCAAATGCACTAAAAGGTGTAGAATTTTATTTATTACCTGATTTCAGTAAAATTTCTTTCCCTGTAGTTTACAGTGCATTAGGACAAGCATTCTTCTCTCTATCACTAGGTATGGGTGCTTTAATTACCTATGGTAGTTATGTTGGCAAAAATGACAATATAATTTCTTCTGCAGTTTTAATTACTCTTGCTGATGTTGGTATTGCATTTATTGCAGGTTTAATGATGTTTCCATTAGTATTCTCTCAAGGTCTTTCTACAGATGGAGGCCCTGGGTTAATCTTCGTTACTCTACCTGGTGTATTTGAAACCCTAGGTCCAACATTAGGAATAGTAATCGGTTCACTCTTTTTCCTTTTATTATCATTTGCTGCATTAACTTCTACTGTTTCATTACTAGAAGTTCCTGTTGCATATATTGTAGACGAACATGGAATAAGAAGAAACAATGCAGTTTGGTTAGTAGCTGCTGTAATATTTATTGTTGGTATTCCTTCATTACTCTCAAATGGATATTCTGATTTATTTACCAACTTTATTACCTACATTGGAGCTGATAGTCCAACAAGTTTTATGAGTTTAGTAGAGCATGTTGCAAACGATAGCTTCTTACCTCTTGGCGGTTGTTTAATTTCGTTTTTTGCTGCTTACATCTGGAAAAAAGAAAACTTGGTTGCAGAAGTTTCTAAGGGAAATCCAAACTTTAAGAACTCTATTGTAGGTAAATATATAGACTTTGCAATTTCGTATTTATGCCCAATTGTTCTAGGAATTCTATTTATCTTAACAGTTTTATCTAGATTTTTTGGCATTAACATTATCGGATAAATGATAAAATATAGCATACAAAAAAAGCCAGCACTGCTGGCTTTTTTGCTTTAGTTTATATTTACCATTAAACTAACTAAACTCAGTTCAATATTTATTTTAATGTACTACTGCTGAGTTTTGGTATAAATTCCATTGAGTAATCAAGTAATAGGCGATTTCTTTCGCAATCATAAATCATCATACTCTTCTTTACACTATTTACAGCCCTCTCATAATGCCTGTTATTAAATTGCTTAACAGCTATATTGTAGTACTGTAAACTAGCTAGTTGTAACAAGTTAATCTTTTTATCAAGATTAAGTGAAGCTAAAAAATCATCTTCACCTTTAATATTATCTGCTCTATAGTTAGCAATCCTTTTCTCTATATATTTTTTCTCCCAAACAAATCCGTAATATGGATCTGTAGGCTCAATTAATACATCTTTATTTTCTAAGTTTACTACCAAATAGATATGGTAATTAGTCTCTTTTATGCTATAGTTATAACCAAGCTTTTCTAATAAATAAGCATACAATAGTGTACTGGTTAAGCAATCGTATGTTCCTGTTGTAACTATCTCTGAAAAATCACTCAATTTTTCATAATTTTTTAAATAATTAGAAGCTACTGTTTTATTTAACTTTCTTAATGTTCTCATTGAGTTAGCCTCCTTTTCTACTCTCTTTACTAATGGTTTAATTAATTCCATTAATTGTTCCTCAATCATCATTTTGGATGCTGCATCAAAATCTACATTACTAGCTAACATAAAACCTAATGTATCAGTCAACTTTCCGTTTTTCAACTCTTTAAAAATTCTCTCCTCATAATTACTATGGTACAGAATTAAATCTTGCGAATAAGCAAACTGCACATTTATTAGTAAAATAATATTTATTAGTGCTATTATACCGTTTTTGTACATGACACAAGGAGTTTTAGTGATTCAGAGATTAGTGACATGCTTCTTGCCTTAATAAAAGAACAAGATGCTATCTATTTATATAAAGTTAATAATTATGTAACATAAAATTAACATTGAAATCCATTTTTTATTTCTGAATTTTAGTAAACAAAACCAAAATCACATTTATTGATTAAATAGCAGGAATGATTAGGCACAAAATATTGTATCTTTATATAAGCATTGGTAGCTCAATGATAAATTGAGAAACCTACCATATAAATCATCTGAGCTATTTCAAGTATTAGCGAATGGAGAATCTGTATCAAATATTAGGAGTTTCGGAGTCTGCCGGAATGGAAGAGATTAGAAAAGCCTACAAAAAATTAGCGGTTAAATATCATCCAGATAAAAACCCCGGAAATAGGGCTGCAGAAGAAATGTTTAAAAAGGTAAATAATGCTTACCAAATTCTTTCTGATATGCAGCAAAGAACTCATTACGATTTACTCAGAAATTATCAGCAATTCCAAAGCACAACTACCTATACAGATTATAACAATAAATATTCTCGCACTTACAGGCATGCTACATATGAAGAAAGACAAAGGCGTGCAGCAAATAATACTGCATCCTATTCAGAATCTTATGAAGATGAGCGTAAAAAAGTAGCCAGAGAAAGTATAACTATTGGGAGTATTTTAATTTTTGGCGTATTAATAATTGTGGGGGGCTATATGTTTATATCATCTTATCTTACTCATAAAAAACAAGAAGAGATTGATGCTCAAATTGCTTCTAGAATAGCCATTATTGAAAACTATTACGAAAAAGATGACTTTAGAGCAGCTTTCGAAGAGGCAGATATGCTTATTTCTGGCTGGCCCATCCACCCAGAAGCTAGAAACCTAAGAGAAAGACTTTTGGTCTCCTTAAATAAAAAAGCAGAAACAGCTTACAAAGAGTCACAATACGAAAAAGCGCTCGAATACTATTTGGTGCTGCAAGACTTTGATAAATACCTCGAAAAAGACTTTGAATTTAAAGTAGCCAAATGTTTTGTAGAGCAAAAACAATATGACCAAGCGGTTGACAGATTAAAGAAGATAATTGAGGAAAACCCTAATAATTTGCAAGCTTGGTGCGAAATAGGTAAAATACTAGGCAATGGTAAAAAAGATTATATTGAAGCTAGTAAATACATAGACTACGCAAAAAAGATGGCCATTACTTTCTATGAACAAAGGTATGGTAAAGCATATCCCATGATTGTTGAGCCAAGTACTTTATCGTCGGTACATTTCGAAATCTTCTACAATCGAGCCATCATACAAAAAGAAATGGGACACTTCTCAGAAGCCATTAAAGATTGTAGTTGGGCTTCATTTTTAAAAGAAAATAAAGGAGAAGTAGATTTTTTAAGAGCTGAATGTGAATATGCTTTAGGCAACTATCAGAATGCATGTAGTTTCGCCAGTAAAGCTGAGAGTAAAAATTACACCCAAGCTACAGAACTTAAAAATGTTTACTGTAATTAAACTTCCTCTCTTTAATTTTAAAAATAATTAATCTCATTTAAACTTTTTGATAATCCTTTATGGATTCACTAACACAGATTGTATTAGGAGCCGCTGTTGGAGAGGCTGTTTGTGGAAAAAAAATTGGAAACAAAGCCATGCTGTGGGGAGCAATTGCAGGAACTATTCCTGATCTGGATGTGCTCTTATCGCCTTTCCAAGATTTAGTTCAGTATTTAAGTAATCATAGAGCGTTTACCCATTCTTTTACATTTGCCATCCTCTTTTCGCCACTTTTTGCTTGGTTAATGACAAAGGCTTTTCCAAATTCAAAAGCAAACTATAGTGATTGGCTTTGGCTCTATTTTCTTGGATTTGTAACACATGCTCTTTTAGATACATTTACCACTTGGGGAACTCAATTATTTTACCCATTCAATAATTATGGTTTTGCTCTGTATAATATTTTTGTAATCGATCCATTTTATACAGTTCCATTTCTCTTATTCCTACTTATTGCGGCTTTTTATAAGAGGGATAATCCTAAAAGAAAGCTTTTTAATAACTTAGGTTTGATAATTAGTAGCCTCTATTTGTTTGTCTCATTGATTAATCAATACATTGCTTCTAAAGTATTTGAAGATGCACTCCACAAGCAAAATATAGCTTATACAGATTATATCAATAAAGCCACACCACTAAATATTATACTTTGGTCTCTAACAACCAAGACAGAAGATGGCTATTACTTTGCTTACTATTCCTTATTTGATGATACAGACGAAGTAAAGTTTGATTTTTACCCGGCAAACCATCATTTACTAGATAATTACAAAGACCATCCAAAAGTGAAAAGGTTATTAGAAATAACTAAGGGCTACTATACGGTTGAGAAATCTGATAATGAATTTATTATTAGAGATTTAAGGTTTGGCCAGTTTAATGGTTGGCAGAGAAATTCTTCTGGTGAGTTTGTTTTTGAATACCACATGGTTGACGAAGGAAATAATAACCTCACTTTTTATCAAAAAGATTATTCTTTTAAACCAGACAAAGAATACCTCACTGCATATTTCGAAAGAATAACTGGCAAGAATTAATTCGATTAGAATATCTTAAAGAAATTCTACACATGTCAAAACAAGCTTTTCTACTACTACTTCTACTACTTTTAAATACATTTAAACTATTTGCTCAAATCGATATAAGTGGAGAATGGAAAGGACTTGTTCGCCAGCATATAATGGGTTCTTTTACAGATTCACCTTATCAATTAGAAATAACACAAAACGGTAATCAAATTTCTGGTATAGCATACATTGAAGCCTCAGAATATCTTACCATTTATGCTAAAATGAGCTTTACAGGTAAAATAGTAGATGATAGTGTGTTTATTATTGAAGAGAAATTTTTAGAAGGAACTGATTTAAGCGATGCTGTTGGCTGGTGTATAAAGCATTTAAACCTCAAATATCAATTAGCAAAAACGGGATATCAGCTAAAGGGAGATTGGTCGGGATATGGAAACAGCAATGGTGAGCCTTGTAGACCGGGTTTGGTTTTAATGGAAAGAGAAACGGGCAAGTTTACTGGTATATTGCAAGATAGCATTACACAGGAATTACTTAGTTCAAAAATTTATGTGTATAACCTTACTAAAAAACAGAAGTTTGCCATTTTAGAAACTTACGAAGATGAAGGAGAATTTAAATTTTTTGCCGACTCTGCTGATACCTATCAACTTTTAATTACAGCGTCAGGCTATCACGACAAAGATTATTTTTTAAATACTAATGAAATTGGTTTATCTGATACTATAAAACTTAAACCAGTAAATACAGGAGACTTGATAGATGCAGGAAATGTACAATTTCAACAATCGAGTCCAATTATCTTGGATCAATCTCTACAAAAACTAAATAAACTTGCCAGATTTTTAAATGAAAATACTGATCTTAAAATAGAAATTTCGGGACATACTTCAAATGAAGGTGACCCTGAAAAAAACAAAGCACTCTCTTTAGAAAGAGCCAAAACTGTAGCTAATTACCTGATTCAAAAAGGAATAAATAAAGACAGACTTAGCATGCAGGGTTATGGCTCAGAAAGACCAATTGCAGATAATAATACGATTTTAGGAAAAAAGAAAAACAGAAGGGTGGAGTTTCGTGTATTATAATTAAAAATAATTCTACCCGATTTAGATTTTTTACTTTCAAGGCAGCTTAAATACTTCCTCACTGTGGTATTTTCAGAAGCTCTAACTATCTTAGCAATCGGTTTCATGAAATTTTTTATTAGCTCAATTCATTAATTTTATATGGATAATTCAATAGTAAATAAAGCGGCAGACAATATCAGAATTCTCTCAGCAGCGATGGTGGAGAAAGCAGGTTCCGGGCACCCAGGTGGCGCTATGGGAGGAGCAGACTTTATAAATATACTTTTCTCTGAGTTTTTGGTATTTGACCCTAAGAATCCTCACTGGCCTAACAGAGACAGATTTTTCTTAGATCCAGGACATATGTCTCCAATGTTGTACTCTTCACTTTCTTTATTAGGTGATTACAGCATGGAAGAACTTGAAAACTTTAGACAATGGGGAAGCCCAACTCCTGGTCACCCAGAAAAAGATGTTGAAAGAAGAGTTGAAAACACTTCAGGTCCATTAGGACAAGGACATACATTTGCAGTAGGAGCTGCAATTGCAGAGCGTTTTCTTGTAGAGCGTTTTGGTGAGTGGATGGCTCACAAAACATTTGCTTATATTTCTGATGGTGGTGTACAAGAAGAAATTTCTCAAGGTGCTGGTAGAACGGCTGGTTTCCTTGGTCTTGGCAACCTAACTATGTTCTTCGATTCAAACGACATTCAGCTTTCTTCTGAAACTAAAGATGTTGAAAACGAAGATACAGCAGCAAAATACGAAGCATGGGGATGGCATACGATCACTATAGATGGTAATGATGCTGATGCAATTAGAGCGGCATTAAAAGAATGTATAGCAGAAACTGACAAACCTTCTCTTATTATTGGTAAAACTACCATGGGTAAAGGTGCAGTTACTGAAAGTGGCGAATCTTTTGAAAGAAAAGTTTCTACTCATGGACAGCCTTTAGGTGCAGCAGGTGCTTCTCTTGGTAAAACTATTGCACATCTTGGTGGAGATCCTGAAAACCCATTCCAAATCTTTCCTGAAGTAGCAGATTACTACAAAGAAGTAATGGCTAAAAATGAGAAGATTGTAGCTGAGAAAAAAGCAGTGGAAGAGAAATGGGCAAGCGAGAACCCTGAGTTAAGCGAGAAGCTTAAAACTTTCCTTTCTGGTAAAGCTCCAGATATAGATTACGCCAGCATCATACAAAAAGAGAATATTGCAACTAGAGCATCTTCTTCAGCTGTTTTAGCGCACTTTGCAGATCATGTTGAAAATATGATTGTTTCTTCTGCAGATCTTTCTAACAGTGATAAAACTGATGGTTTCTTAAAGAAAACAACTTCATTTAAAAAAGGAGATTTCTCAGGTGCTTTCTTGCAAGCTGGTGTTTCTGAGTTAACTATGGCAGCAATTGCAAATGGTTTAGCGCTGCATGGTGGTGTTATTCCAGTTGTTGGTACTTTCTTCGTATTCTCAGATTACATGAAACCAGCATTTAGATTAGCAGCACTTATGGAATTGCCTGTTAAGTATGTTTGGACTCATGATGCATTTAGAGTTGGAGAAGATGGACCTACTCACCAACCTATTGAACAAGAAGCACAAGTTAGACTTCTAGAACACCTTAAAAACCACTCTGGTAATAATAGTTTCTTAGTTTTAAGACCAGCAGATGCTCCAGAAACTACAGTTTCATGGAAAATGGCAATGGAAAACACCAACTCTCCAACAGGTCTTATTCTTTCTAGACAAAACATTGTAAACCTTCCATCTGTTGATAAGTCAAGAGTTGAAGCTTCTAAAGAAGCTGAAAAAGGTGCTTACATTGTCGAAGCTGTTGAAGGAACTCCAGATATTGTATTTGTAGCAAGTGGTTCTGAAGTTGCAACTTTAGTAGAAGGTGCAGAAATTTTAAGAAAAGAGCATAATCTTAAAGTGCAAATTGTTTCTGCTCCATCAGAAGGGTTGTTCAGAAATCAAAGTATAGCTTATCAGAAGGAAGTTATTCCTGATAATGTTCCTGTATTCGGTTTAACTGCTGGTCTGCCTGTAACATTGAAAGGCTTAGTAGGACCTATAGGTGAAGTTTTCGGACTTGGACACTTCGGTTATTCTGCTCCTTATAAAGTGTTAGATGAAAAATTTGGGTATACTGATAAAAATGTAGTTGAAAAAGCTTTGGCATATCTTGAAACTTTTAAATAACAAATAGTATTTATACTGAAAATTGCTAAAACAAATAGAAAGTTTATGAAGAAGATCATTCAATTTTATGCCTTATCTTTAATCAGTTTATCTGTTATATTTTCATCTTGTTCAAAAACTGAAACTACTACTGCATCTTCTGACGAAAACTCAGATACAACCACTGCAGTAGCTGAGGAACCTGCTAAAGAAGAAATTCCTAGCCCTTTGAAAAAGGTTTCAGGTGAAGTTGATGGAGTTCAGGTAAATATGCAATATGGTTCACCAGGAGTTAAAGAGAGAAATATATGGGGAGATTTAGTGCCTTATAACGAAGTTTGGAGAACCGGAGCTAACGAAGCAACTTGGATCGAATTTGATAAAGATGTAACTATTGCCGGACAAAAAATCCCTAAAGGTAAATATGGACTGTTTACTATTCCAGCAGAATCAGAATGGACTGTTATTCTGAATAAAGTTTGGGATCAGTGGGGTGCATATGATTACGATGAAAAAGAGGATTTAGCTAGATTTAATGTAGTACCTCAAAAGTCTGGCTCAGCAAAAGAAAGAATGGAATTTTCTGTTGATGATGATGTTACTTTTGCTTGGGAAAATTTAACTTTCTCTTTTGATATCGAACCTGCAACTGAAGGATAACAACAGATATTTATTATAATAAAAAAAGATTCCATTTTCATGGAATCTTTTTTTATGCTCTTTATTTTACTATAAATCTTTCAAAAAATGGTTAAAAGTATCTCCTCTTAAACCAAGTCTTATAGTTTCTAATGGTATTACTTCATTTGGAGCTATGTTACCTAAATTAACATTAGCACCGAGTAACTTCACAAACCAAACTTGTTGCTCTTTTAAAGGAGCTTCCCAGATTATTTTTTCAAAAGGAATTTTAGTTAATATTTCATCAACTAAGCCAGACCTTACTTCTCCTGTAGCTCTAAATAAGCCAACGTTTCCTCCCTCTCTAGCTTCGCCTATTACTTTCCAGGCTCCAGCATCCATCTCTTTTTGCATAAGTTCTATCCACTTATATGGTGGAATGATTTTCTCAGCATCTTTAGAACCAACTTCAGACAAGACAGTAACTTGCTTTGACAAAACATTAATGTATTCGCACTTTTCTGTGTGGGATAAATCTATTGAACCATCCGATACTTCTGTAAAAGTCATATCGTACTTATCCAATAATTTCCTAAAATCTTCGAACTGATTTCTTATAATAAAAGCTTCAAACAGTGTACCTCCAAAATAAACAGGAATACCGGCATTCCTATATATTTCTAATTTTTCACTTAGTTTAGGATACACATAAGATGTAGCCCAACCAAGCTTAATAATATCAATGTACTCGCCTGAAGTTTCCACAAGATTTTCCGCTTCCCTCAAAGACAAACCTTTATCCATTACCATTGTAAAACCTGAATTTCTTGGTTTTGGGGTTCTTTCCGGAACTTTATCTAAATGAAAATTCATAGCATTAAGAAGAATTGATTGATTAGTATATTTTTATCTAGTAGGCAAATTTATACAAAAAGAAACTAGAAGTGAAAAAAATTAAATTTAGTCATAGAATACTTCAATTTAATCCTTGTAAAAATACAAAAGCCTGACCATTGATGGTCAGGCTTTTTACACTTCAAATATGACTTATTTGCATAAATTAGTCTTGGATCTGTCTTGTTCTGAAAGATTTTCTTGATGCAACTAAAGCATCGTATTCTTCCTGAGAACCAACTTTTACTTTTTGGAATCTTCTAACTCCAGTACCTGCTGGTATCAAGTGTCCTACAATTACGTTTTCTTTCAGTCCATTCAGCTCATCCATTTTACCTCTAATTGATGCTTCACTTAACACCTTAGTTGTTTCCTGGAATGACGCTGCAGATATAAAGCTCTTAGTATCTAGAGACGCTTGAGTAATACCTTGAAGGTTTGGTCTTGATACCGCTGGTTGAGCATCTCTTACTTTTACAAGTTTAAGATCTCTACGTTTCAAGCTTGAGTTTTCATCTCTAAGCTTTCTTGCAGTAACAATCATACCTGGCTTCATCACTTTAGACTCACCTCCGTCTACTACAACTTTCTTATCTAGAATGTTGTCGTTCGCTTCCATAAACTCGAATTTATCAACATTCTGGTTTGGAAGGAACATAGTATCACCACTATCTACAATCTGTACTTTCTGCATCATCTGACGAACAATTACTTCGATATGTTTGTCATTGATTTTTACACCTTGTAGTCTGTAAACGTCTTGTATTTCATTTACAAGGTACTCTTGTACAGCAGTAGGACCACTAATCGCTAGAATATCTGAAGGAGTAATAGCTCCATCAGAAAGAGGAGTACCAGCTCTTACAAAGTCATTCTCTTGTACAAGAATGTGCTTAGATAAGTTTACAAGATATCTTTTCTTGATTCCGTCTTTAGACTCAACAAAGATTTCTCTATTACCTCTCTTAATGTTACCGTAAGAAATTACACCGTCAATCTCACTAACTACTGCTGGATTAGATGGGTTTCTAGCTTCGAATAGCTCCGTTACCCTTGGAAGACCACCAGTAATATCTCTGTTTTTACTTACAGCACGAGGGATTTTTACAAGAATCTGACCTGCTTTCACTTTTTGGTTATCATCTACAGAAAGGTGAGCGTCAACAGGTATGTTACTACTTACCTTTGTGCCATCCTCTGCGGTGATATGAATTGCTGGGTTCTTAGTCTTATCTCTTGTTTCTGTGATTACTTTCTCTCTGTGGCCAGTCTGCTCATCATATTCTTCTCTGAAAGTAACACCTTCTTCGATAGCTTCGAATTCAGTTACACCATCAAACTGAGAAAGAATTACAGCGTTAAATGGATCCCAGAAACATATCTGATCACCTTTCTTCACTTTAGCACCAGCTTTAACTTTCAAATAAGCTCCATAAGGAACGTGAGTTGAAATTAAAACTCTCTTAGTAGCAGGGTCTATAATTTTAACCTCACAAGTTCTAGCCATTACCACTTCAAGGCTTTCTCCTTCTGGTGATTTAGATGGAAGAGATTTTAATTCTTCGAATTCAATTATTCCATCAAATTTAGCTCTAACAGAAGCATCAACCTCAATGTTAGAAGCTGTACCACCCACGTGGAATGTTCTTAGTGTAAGCTGAGTACCAGGCTCACCGATTGATTGTGCAGCAATTACACCGATAGCTTCACCATGGTGCACTAGGTTACCAGTAGAAAGGTTTCTACCATAGCACAATGCACACACACCGTTTCTACTCTCACAAGTAAGTACCGATCTAATTTCTACTGATTCTATTGATGTTTCATCATCTATTTGCTCAGCAATTTCTTCTGTAACAATACTTCCAGAAGCAACTACAAGCTCTTCAGTAAGAGGATCGTAAACATCGTGAACACTAACTCTACCTACAATTCTCTCTTTTAGTGGCTCAATTACATCTTCATTATCTTTTAATGCCTCAACTGTAATACCTCTAAGAGTTCCACAATCATGCTCAACAACTACTACGTCCTGAGCTACGTCAACAAGTCTTCTTGTTAAGTAACCAGCATCTGCAGTTTTCAATGCTGTATCTGCAAGACCTTTACGAGCACCGTGAGTTGAGATAAAGTACTCCAATACATCAAGACCTTCTTTAAAGTTTGAAATAATTGGGTTTTCAATAATCTCACCTACAGAACCTTGAAGGTTTTTCTGTGGTTTCGCCATCAATCCCCTCATACCACCAAGCTGTCTGATCTGCTCTCTAGAACCCCTAGCTCCAGAGTGCATCATCATATAAATAGAGTTAAAACCTTGTTGGTCAGTCTCCATTTTTGTCATCAGGGTAGATGTAAGCTTGTTGTTGATCTTAGTCCAGATATCAATTACCTGGTTGTATCTCTCATTATCAGTGATAAGACCCATTTGGTAGTTATTCCAAACTACATCAACATCAGCTTTAGCTTCTTCAATCATTTCTTCCTTCTGAACTGGAATTACAATATCATCCAAACCAAATGAAAGACCACCTAGATAAGCATTGCGGAAACCTAAATATTTTATATCATCGAGGAATTTAGCTGTTTTAGCCATACCCACAATTTTGAATACTCTTGCAATAATTTTCTGAAGTTGTTTCTTAGTAAGAAGTTCGTCAACATAACCTACTTCTTCAGGAACAAACTCATTAAATAATACTCTACCTGCAACAGTCTCTATAATTTTATCCTCAAGAAGACCCGTCTTGTCATCTCTTACTTTCGTTCTAACTTTTATGTTAGCGTGTTTAGAGATTCTTCTTTCGTTAAGAGCGATAACTACTTCGTCAGCTCCATAGAAAGTCATTCCTTCTCCTTCAATTGGATGTTCTTTAGTAGTCTTTCTTCCTTTAGAAAGGAAATATAAACCAAGTACCATATCCTGAGAAGGTACAGTAATTGGGCTACCGTTAGCAGGGTTAAGAATATTGTGTGATGCTAACATCAACAATGAAGCTTCTAGTACAGCCTCATGACCTAGTGGCACGTGTACCGCCATTTGGTCACCGTCAAAGTCAGCGTTGAATGCAGTACATACCAGTGGGTGTAACTGAATAGCTTTACCTTCAATTAGTTTTGGCTGGAATGCCTGAATACCAAGTCTGTGAAGCGTAGGAGCACGGTTTAGCAATACTGGATGTCCTTTCAGTACATTTTCAAGAATATCCCAGATAACCGGATCCTTACGGTCAACAATTTTCTTAGCAGATTTTACAGTTTTAACAATACCTCTTTCTATCAGTTTTCTGATAATGAAAGGTTTGAAAAGCTCTGCAGCCATATTTTTAGGAAGACCACACTCATGCAGTTTAAGTTCTGGACCTACTACGATTACAGATCTACCAGAGTAGTCAACCCTTTTACCAAGAAGGTTCTGACGGAAACGACCTTGTTTACCTTTAAGCATGTCACTTAAAGATTTCAACGGACGGTTACCATCTGCTCTTACTGCGTTTACTTTTCTTGAGTTATCGAAAAGTGAATCCACAGCTTCTTGTAGCATCCTTTTTTCATTTCTAAGGATTACTTCAGGAGCTTTAATATCTATAAGTCTCTTTAGACGGTTGTTTCTGATAATTACTCTTCTGTAAAGGTCATTAAGGTCAGAAGTAGCAAATCTACCACCATCCAAAGGCACTAGGGGACGAAGCTCTGGTGGAATTACCGGAACCATTCTAATGATCATCCACTCAGGTCTGTTCTCGATTCTTTCTCTTGCTTCTCTAAAAGCTTCAACTACTTTAAGTCTCTTAAGAGCTTCTGCTTTTCTTTGCTGAGAAGTATCGTTAGCAGCACTATCTCTTAAAGAGTAAGATAACTCATCAAGATTTAGTCTACCTAATAACATTTCAAGTGCTTCAGCACCCATTTTTGCGATAAACTTATCAGGGTTGTCATCATCTAATTGCTGATTTTCCCTTGGAAGTTTATCCAGAATATCTAAATATTCATCTTCTGTTAAATAATCCAGATAGTTAACACCATCATCAGCCTTAATACCAGACTGAATAACCACATATCTCTCATAGTAGATAATTTGGTCAAGTTTTTTACTAGGAAGACCTAACAAATAACCAATCTTGTTTGGCAAAGAGCGGAAATACCAGATATGTGCTACAGGTACTACTAATTGAATGTGACCCATTCTTTCCCTTCTTACTTTCTTCTCGGTCACTTCAACACCACATCTGTCACAGATGATCCCCTTATACCTAATCCTTTTATATTTCCCACAGTGACATTCCCAGTCTTTAACAGGACCAAATATTCTTTCACAGAATAGGCCGCCCATCTCAGGCTTATAAGTCCTGTAATTAATGGTTTCAGGCTGAGTAACTTCACCGTGTGAACTCTCTAAAATAGACTCAGGAGAGGCCAGACTTATGGTTACATTCGTAAAGTCGTTGTTGATTTTCTTATTTTTTCTGAACGCCATTTGAAGTGTAAGCTTTTTTGAACTTGCAAATATAGAGAATTAGAATTTATTTATGAATTTTACTTGTAGTTTTTATGAAATTTTTGTAATAGCCAAAGAGAATTTTTTTTCAAAGAGGCAGGATAAATAAATTCTACTATTGCTAATTGAAAAACCGGAGCGAAAAAGTGTAAAAAAATGTAGGGATTTTTCATCAAAATATTTCACGTTTAAATTTAAACATTTTCTGTATAAAAAAGTTTACTTTCACTTTGTTTTTTCTTAACCATACCCAAATTTTTTACGGAATATGAAAACATTCGAATTTGTAAAATATGAAATTGAAGAAAGAATTATCTATATCACCCTTAACAGACCAGAAAAAAGAAATGCTTTAAATCAAAAAGTAGTTAAGGAGTTAACTGAGGCATTTAACTTTGCAGCTCAAGACGAGAATGGAAAGGTAATTATTCTGAAGGCGAATGGCGATGTTTTTTGTGCTGGTGCAGACCTCGCCTATATTCAAGAGTTACAAAACTTTTCTTTTGAAGATAATCTGGATGACTCTACCAAGCTAAAAAATTTATTCCACCTTATATATACACACCCTAAAGTAGTAATTGCCCAAGTTGAAGGCCATGCAATAGCTGGAGGTTGCGGATTAGCTACAGTTTGCGATTTTATTTTTTCTGTGCCTGATGCAAAATTTGGCTATACTGAAGTAAAAATTGGATTTATACCCGCTTTGGTTTTAGTATTTCTACTGAGAAAAATTGGTGAAGCTAGAGCAAAAAGACTTTTACTTGCTGGTGATTTATTTACAGCAGAGGAACTACTAAGCACCGGGCTCTTTCATGGCTTATACGACAAGACAGAAATTGACCATGTAGTTTTTGCATTTGCACAAAAGCTTTGTGATAACAATTCTAGTATTTCTATGCAGCTTACAAAAGAAATGATAGCTAATGTTCAATCTATGGATTTACCTAATGCATTAAATTATGCAGCAAATATGAATGCAAAAGCAAGAGAGTCTGTTGATTGCCAAAAAGGGATTGCTGCATTTTTAAATAAAGACAAATTATCGTGGTAATTAATAATGTATCTTAACACCTTATTATTAGAATGAGATTCCTGTTTTAATATTCAATTTCCTATCTTTCTTCACAAATCTATTTTTTAATAAAGCTATAAGATAATGCCCCAAACACTAACTTGTCAGAAAGAGCTATTTAGTCTTCCCGATGATATCACCTATTTAAATGGTGCTTACATGTCGCCATTATTAAAAAGTGCAGAAGAAGCAGGTATAAAAGGTATTCAATTAAAAAGAGCTCCAAACGACATTACACTTCATCACTTTTTCGATCAGATTCAAAATCTTAGAAAAAGCTGTGCTCAACTCCTTAATGCATCTAACCCAAACAACATTGTAATGATACCCGCTGTATCTTATGGAATGGGAATCGTTGCTAAAAATCTAGATATCAAAAAAGGAGAAAATATAGTGATAGCTGGGGAGCAATTTCCAAGTAATGTTTATACATGGATGTCTTTGGCAAAAGAAAAAAATGCCGAGTTAGTTATTGTCTCTCCTCCCACCACAACTGAAAATAGGGGAAAACGCTGGAATGAATCTATACTTGAAGCTATAAACTCTAAAACAAAACTTGTAGCTATTTCACATACTCACTGGGCCGATGGCACTCTTTTCAATTTGAAGGCCATAAGAGAAGCAACCAATAAATATGATGCGTTAATGGTAGTCGATGGTACCCAAAGTGTAGGGGCTTTGCCTTTCGATATTTCAGATATACAGCCTGATGCTTTAGTATGCTCTGGTTATAAATGGATGTTAGGTCCTTACGGAAGTGGCATTGGTTATTTTAATGAGAAATTTGCTAATGGTACTCCTCTAGAAGAAGCTTGGATCAACCGCTACGAAAGTGAAAACTTTGCTAATCTAGTCAATTACCAAGATGAGTATCAGCCTGATACGCTGCGGTTTGAATCTGGAGGAAGAAGTAACTTTATTAATGCACCAATTTTTCAGGCAGCAATTGACACCATTTTGAACTGGGGAGTTGATAATATTCAAACATACCTCTTTGAATTGATTGATAAACCAATTGATAAATTAAAAGAGATTGGCTGTATTATAGAAAATAAAAATTATTTCAGTCCGCATTTATTTGGTATCAGACTGACTAAAGCTTTCGATATGGATAAACTAAAGAGAATATTAAACGAAGAAAAAATATATGTTTCTTTTAGAGGAACTGCTATGCGTGTTTCACCCCATGTTTATAATGAAGAAGCTGATCTTGAAAAACTGATTTCAGCAATTGAAAAATCTAAAAAGTAACCTGCAATTTGAGAAACTACTTAACTAGCACTTTTGGGTAGTTTCTCAAAACTGAAAATAGATAAACTCTTTTCCTCCAAACCAGCCAAACAAAAGAATAGTAAATAATAAAAGATACAATGTTAAATTAGGCATTGCCAACCATCTTGAGCCTTTATTAAAAATCAATTTTCTAAAAGACACTCCCCTATTTTGATAATACTCAATCAGCATTAATAAAATTATTGATGTAATTGCTAAACCCATTTCATAAGAAGAATCCAGAATAGTGAAATAGCTTTTCCAATTATTAAAACTTCCAGAGACAATATTCTTCAATATTATAAATGCATCTTTGAGGTTTTCTGCTCTAAAAAAAATTGTTCCTAATAAATACAGATGGAAGGTGATAACTACATCTAATAGCTTATTGGAGAATTTCTGAAGTAATTTACTATTAAAATATTTTCTAAAATACCTGCCTCCTACTATCAATACACCATTTAATGCTCCCCAAATAATAAATGTCCAAGAAGCTCCATGCCAGATTCCTGAAATAAGAAATATGAGAAATAGGTTAACATATATTCTTTTAGGGTTCTTTTTATTAAGTGGCATAAAAATATAGTCTCGCAACCATAGCATAAAAGACACATGCCATTTAGCAAAGAAATCGAGCAATGAACTGGCAAAAAATGGTCGCTGAAAATTTTGCATCAAATGAATTCCCAACATTGCAGCAACACCAACTGCAATATCTGAATATGCAGAAAAATCACAATATACCTGAAACCCAAATAAGTAAACTGCAACTAAAGATTGTCCTCCATCAAAATACTCTGGATTTGCATAAACCTGATCTACATAAACAGCAAGTCTATCTGCAATAACCAACTTTTTAAAAAATCCCCATAGTGCTAGTAAGAACCCATAAGTTATTTGGTCTGTATTCCAAGAAATATTTTTTCGAAACTGGGGAATTAACTGAGAAGCTCGCTCAATAGGGCCAGCTACTAACTGCGGAAAAAATGAGACATAAAGTGCAAAAACACCAAAACTCTTTTCGGGCTTAATTTTATCCCGATAAACATCTATGGTATAACTCAATGTTTGAAAAGTGTAAAAAGAAATACCAACTGGTAACAACCAATTATATCGTGGAATTTCAGTACTACTCCCTACAAAACTTAAAACTGCTTGCAGATTTTCGGTGATAAAACCTAAATATTTAAAAGAAGCCAACAAACCGAGGTTTACTAACAAGCTTGTTGATAACCAAAAATTCTTAACTGACTTACTTTCTGATTGACAAATTCTAATTGCTGCTAAATAATCTATGCTAGTAGATAGCAAAATGAGAAAAGCGTAAGACGGATTCCACCACATGTAAAAGAAGTAGCTGGCAATTAATAGCAAAATCGACCTGTATTTATATTGTAGCAAATAGTAAATACAGAATACGAGAAGAAAAAAAACTAAAAACTCTACTGAATGAAATAACATTTCAAACTATTTCAGGCGTACGAACCATTTCTAAGCAATATTCTTAATAGATAATAAAAGCCTCCCAAACACTGCAACAGAAACATAGTAAGTACTAGCTTGTCTTTCCAATTACAGATTAAATAAAATTTTAAAAATGAATTAATTAACCTCGCCTTTTCACTTTTGAAAAAATACTTTTCGAAACAGTTTTTTAAAAAGACATTTAAACATACCCAGTAAAAAATATAATTTGCCACAATTGCCTGCCAGATAAAATTACAGTGAAACTGCCTTGATCCTGTTTCTGTAAGAAAAGCAAACATGAGCAAACCAAACACTAATAAGCTAGCAGAAAATAAAAAGTGCTTATTAGTAAATGCTTTTTTTGCATTAAAAAGAATGAAGACTATTGGAAAAGCTAGAGACAACAAAGTAGACCAAATAACATGATTTGAATAATGACTCCATACATGCAAAAAATTAATAGCAACTCCCCCATTATCTCCGCTTAAAGTACCTGCACTCTCCCATTCTCTAGCAAACAATATCAAATACTGAATTATTACAAGGATAACTCCCGGAGCAAATAGCATTAGTTTCTTAAAAAAAACTGACCAGCCATTCCAATATAAAAAACTAAAAAGTAAGCTTACAGGAACTATACAAAAGAAAAAACTTGGCTTAATCAGTACATTTATTATCGAAAGTAAGATAATAGAATTATTAACTGATTTATCATTTTCTATAATTCGTATGTAGCATTTATGATATAGCAGTAATGCAAATGGCATTAATAATATAGTAGTGCTATTATGCCACTGATTCGGTGAGACCTGTCCGAAATACCAATTGTTATAACTTGCTGGTAAACTGAACACAAATAGCATCAAAAATGAAAATAGTTTGATAACCTTTAAATTCTCACTATCACTCAAATATTTCTGAAAATCTAAACTTAAGCTATCTGTAATTTGCCATTTAAAGAAAATACTACAAGCTAAAATAAAGGCCGCAACTACAGACAAAAGCTGCATACTATTAGAAAAGCCTGAAAAAACGGCCAAAATCAAATAATATAAAAAGTTAGGTCGCCAATAACCTGTTTGGTAAAACTCTAGAAGCTGTTTATTATGTGTATAAAAATCTAGGTGGTTAATTGGAGTAAGTACCAGAAACATTAAAAAAAATACCGGAATAAAGAGAAGTGCTTTTTTTGCAAAGCCGGAATCATGTTTAGATGAAAAAACAGATAGTATTCCGTTCACAACTCATAAGTTTTAAAAGTTTAAAAAATAAATACGCTTTCTACACGAAATACACTTAGTCTTAATTGTTGATTTTAGTAGAAAATTATCGTTATCTAATGGAATTATTTTCCCTTAAAATTTTTTCTAAAAAATAGAATCACTCTTCAAAAGATTTAAAACCCACAATTTTAGTACATACCTACATTAATCAAGACTTATCCTTTTATTGAGTATTCATTAAATTGTATTAACATCTCTAATGATATTCACTTAATTCCTATTCAAAATGTTAACTTTAAAAAATGAAATTGATGAACCCTATTGTATTGTTTCACTAATTGCTGATGCAAATGCCGTTTTTATTGAATGGCACGATGCCACAAAAACATCGCAAGTAGAAATTGCAGCAAGCAAAATACAAGAAATAGTTGAGCAAAATAATTCAGAAGAGATCATTTCAGATTTTAGAAAATGCAAAAAGTTTGATCAGGATGCTAATGAGTTTTTAAACACTACATTTTATCCTGAGTTATCAACAAGTGGTGTAAATAGACATGCTATTATTTTTTCGGAAGAAGTATTTAAAAGGATTATGAAAAAATCTTTTTGCAGATTTTATTCTGGCTACTTCGAAGTTGAAGTCTTTAAAGGATTTAGTGATGCTTTAAATTGGCTACAAAAAAAATATGTGAAATCTGCATCCTAATTTCTTTTTATTTATATTATTTACCAAGTCTTATTTAAGACAGACTTACCTAGACTAAGAATTAATTTTTTAACATGTAAGTAAATATCAGTTTCATGCCAAAGCTGCTGAGCCTAAGACTATCTGAAAGTTATTATTTAAAAGCAATAGTAGGTTTAATACAATTAATTCGGGTTCCCAACCTGATACTGCTTGTTGTTACCCAATATTTTACAAGAATTTTTTTAATAGGAGCCAATACTTCTTGGAAACACGAAATTTTAGATATTAACTTTTTCTTATTGGTCTTATCTACAGTAATTATTGCTTCTGCAGGCTATATTATAAATGACTATTACGATATAAAAATTGATACTATTAATAAGCCTGACAAGGTTGTAATAGGCAGGATTTTTAGAAGGCGTGTTGCTATGGCTGCACATACCGTATTAAATGTAGTCGGTGTTGGTATCGGCTTTTATCTTTCTAAATACATTTTTCTAATTAATTGCTTGGCTGCAGTCTGGTTGTGGTTCTACTCTAACAGGTTAAAAAGATTACCGTTTTTCGGAAACTTTAGTATCGCTGCCTTAACTGCACTTTCCATTTTTGAAGTAGACATTTACTTTATGAGGTTTAATCCTCATATTTATGTATTTGGCATTTTTGCCCTTTTTATATCACTCATTAGAGAGATAATAAAAGACATGGAAGATATAAAAGGAGATATGAGGTTTGGGTGCAAAACACTCCCAATTGTTTTAGGCATCAGAAAAACCAAAATAATAATTTACTTCTTTCTAGCTCTGCTAATTATTACAATTACAGGTTATGCAAATTACACACATAATAGTGCTATGAGATACTATTGTTTGCTCATGTCTATACCTACCGTTTACTTCATTTATAGAATTTATTTCGCTGACACTAAAAGAGAATACCACTTCCTTAGTATGTATTGCAAGTTAATCATGTTGAGCGGTGCCATCATAATGATTTTTTTGTAACATTGTGATTAAAATTCTATGAACCTTCACCAATAAGTTTTTGGAAAAAGACATCCCATATATCGCAATTTTTGCCTCAGGCACAGGTAGTAATGCAGTTAAGATTATTTCTCATTTTAGAGAGAATAACATTGAGGCTAATTTTTGTATCCTTTCAAATAAAAAAGATGCACCCGTACTGCAAAAAGCAGCAGAATTAAACATAGAAACATTTTCTTTTGGCAGAAAAGATTTTGCAGAAAACGATACTGTATTAAATTACCTAAAAGAAAAAAATATAAAGCTGATTGTACTCGCCGGATTTTTATGGTTGGTTCCAAAAAACTTGGTTGAAAATTATCCAGAAAAAATCATAAACATTCATCCAGCATTGCTTCCTAATTATGGAGGTAAAGGAATGTATGGTATGAAAGTACATACAGCCGTAGTTGATAATAAAGAAAAGGCATCCGGAATTACCATCCACTTTGTTGATGAACATTACGATCATGGAAAACACATCTTACAAAAGAGTTTTGATGTTCTTCCAGATGATACTCCGGAAATGGTGGCAAAAAAAGTTCAACAACTTGAACACAAATATTTTCCACAAGTTGTTGAAAACTTATACCTTCAATAGAAAGGTTATTTTTCAGTAATTAAATACCTATTTCCCATGCGAATTATCCTTTTTACAGGCAAAGGAGGTACTGGCAAAACTACTATTGCTGCAGCAACCGCATATAAAGCAGCAAGAGAAGGATATAAAACATTGGTAATTTCTACAGATCCTGCACATAGTTTATCAGATGCGGTGAATCAGCCATTAGGAGCAGAACCTACTCTCATTACAGAAAACCTATACGGCCAAGAGTTGGATGTATATTATTCCATGAAAAAATACTGGGGCAATATGCGAAGCTTAATGCTACAGGTTTTTCGCTGGCAAAAGGTAGATAATATTTTAGCAGAGGAACTGTCTGCTTTGCCGGGTATGGAAGAGGCCTCAGCTTTTCTTTGGATTGAAAAATATTATGAAGAAAAAGAATACGATATTATAATTATAGATAGTGCCCCAACCGGTGAAACACTCACATTATTAACCTTGCCTCAGGTTACTAAATGGTGGGTAACAAAAGCATTTCCTTTCCAAAGAACTGCTATTAAAACACTTGGCTCTGTAATTAGAAATGTAACTGGAGCTCCGGTAGATCATGGGTTTGAAGAACTGGAAAATATGTTTGACAAGCTAGAGAAGGTTCAGAAAATATTTAGCAAGCCAGAAATTTGTTCTATTAGACTGGTTACCAATCCTGAAAGAATGGTAATACAAGAAGCTAAACGAGCTTATACTTACTTACAATTATATGGCTATAATGTAGATGCAGTGGTTGTAAATAGAATTTTACCAGAAATGGATGTTGACAAAACTCCTTTCGCTAAATATATTACTACCCAAAAGAAATACCTGAAAGAAATAACTGATACTTTTCAGCCTTTGCCTATTTTTAAAGTTCCTCACCAAGGAGAAGAAGTATTTGGATTAGATTTACTAAAAGAAATTGGAGAAAAAGCCTACGATGAAAAAGACCCTACTGAGGTTTTCTTTCAGGAATCTCCATTTAAAGTAGAAGAGACGAAATATTATTATTTTGTGAAGATTAGATTGCCACTGTTAGACGATAAAGAATTTAAGGTAAATAAAATTGGAGATGAGTTAATAATCCAGCTAGCCAACCAGAGAAAAAACATGTTTTTACCTAAATTCACGAACTTCTACGAAATGGAAGATTATAAATATGATAACCCTTGGTTGATAGTTTCTTTTTCTAAAAACTCAAAAAAAAGCTAGAGATCAATATGCTTTAGTGCTTCTTTTCTACTCAAGTTAGAAAGTGGCTGCTCGTTTACAAACTCAATAACTTTATCAGGATTAGTTTTGGCATATTGTCTCAATACCCAGCCAACGGCCTTTCTTATAAAAAACTCTTTTTCACCTGAAAGTTTTGTGCAATAATTGAACAATCTCTCAGTATCAGTTTCTTGCTTATAACTTAATTGAAATAACAGCGCAGATCTTCTTATCCACATATTTTCAGATTCAACCCAGTTATCCATCACTGTAATAAGTTCAGGATATTTTTTTACTAAATAACCCACTAAATGTGAAGCAATTAAATCCACCGTATCCCACCAACTATTGGTTTCTATAAGCCATTTTATTAACTCAAGACTTTTTGCATTGAAATACTTTTTTTGTTTTTCAGCAATTTCAATGGCAAAATAGTGCATCTCTCTTTGAGAGTATTGATAGGCGCTTTTAATTGTTACTTCAATAAACTCAATAGGAGGATAGCCTTCTACTAGAAAAAAGTTTTTAATTAAAGTTTTTCGTAGAGGTGACTTTAGTCCATAAAAATCGAATTTATTTTTAAGATATTCACTTTGTTGTACAGCTATTTTGGCATTGCCATTTTCGCTAAATATCTCAGTGATATTAGTAAGATAGCCATCAACACTAAACATCAATTATAAAACTCTTTTTACAGATTAAAGAAAAATTGAAATCTTAATGCAGGAAATACTGCTGGGAATTGCTCAAACTGTCTGGCATCATGCACCAAATCTGTCTGTTGACTTTGATACAGCCTAAAGTTTAAACCTACATCTACATTTACTCCTAATGGTCCTTCTCCATAAAAAGCCTTTCCAATAGATGGAGTAAAGTAAAAAATATTAGAAGTTACATCAGTTTTAATATCATTTAGATAAGAAACCTTTTGAGTAAAATAGTAAATAGGCATTTTACTATTCACATTAGATTTGCCAAAATGATATTCGTGTTCTAATGTTACGGCAGATGTTCTACGACTATTATTCGGAATGATTACCGTGCCATAACTCATACCTATCTTGCTAAGATTGGTAAACTTGTACTTCATACCTAAATGCAACAAATCAGGAAAGCCTAAGCCAAGATCGACTTCAAATTTTTGATCTTTGGACATTGATTGTGCAACGCTTGTGTTCCAATAACTTAGAATCCAAAAGCTAAAAACTAGAGTAAGTATTATTCTTTTCATAGGCAAAAAAAAGGGAATCCAAGTATCTGCTCTTTATATGAGTAACTTAAATTAGTTACTACTGTTTATAATAAATTAGCTTATTTTCGGAGTAAATTATATGGCATTCAGAAACTTTATTGAAATTAATTAAAAAAATGCTAAAAGTATGCAACTATTTTGATTTTAACATTTACTTCATCACCTTCACCCAACCTCTACATTCAGTACCATAAGGCGATATAAGTAAGTAATGATATACAGATTCTGGTAAATCTTCTCCTCCCCACTCTCCATTATAATTATCGTTTTCGTAAACTAAATCGCCCCATCGGTTATAAATCTCAATTTGCCAACCTGAAAGTTTGCTTGGAATAACGAATTTCTCATTCACAGAGTCATCATTAGGGGAGATCGCATTTGGTGGCACAACTTGTTCTATTATTACTTCTTGACTAAAGCTTTCTGTACATTCACCTTGTGTAGCATATAAAGTAATGGTATATATTCCTGTATCTGGATATACATAAGATGTTGGAATAATATCTGAATAACTTTCACTATTACCAAAATCCCACACATAGGTATCTGCTCCTTCAGATAGATTTTCAAAAGTAAGAACAGGTTTTTCGCCACATTCTTCATTCATTGAGATTTCAAATTCTGATACGATTTCTGGAAATACATTTACCTGAACAGTAGTGTCTATAAAGCAGCTATTTTTATTATAGATTCTAACAGAATAAGTTGTATTTTCTGTAGGTGAAACTATTGGAGTTGAAGAAGATGGATTATCGATGCCTCCAAGCGGACTCCAAGTATAAGCTACTCCTCCTGTTACTTCTAATTGTACAGACTCTCCATAACAAATTTCTTGAGTAGGGCTTATCGTAACATTTTGATAAAAAAGAGATGCCTCTACTACATTTACATCAACCTCCACAGTATCTGTATCTGAACAAGTTTCATTAATACCAACTAAAATGATCTGGTAAGTACCAGATTCTTCGAAAGTAAGTGTTCCAGGTTCTTCACTGTTAATGATTCTATCATCACTAATAATCCAAGCATACTCAGCCACATTTTGCGAATTATTGATAATTTCTACTTGGTTAAGTGTATCGCAAGTCTCAATCACATTTACCTGAAAGTCTGCTATTACTTCTGGTTGTACCATGATAGTAACCACACTATCTGCCCTACAACCAAAATCGTTGATCATGGTAACAGTATATTCAATGTTTTCTGGTGGAGTAGCTATTGGATTAGCAATATTTGGATTACTTAAATAAGTTTGAGGACTCCATCTGTAAATTGTTGCCCCACTAGCTGAAAGTTGAAATTCTTCCCCTCCACAAATAAATCCACCATCTTCAACTGCAAATTCTTGTTCACCTACACTTATTGTTTCTGTATAAACATCTTGTTCTGTACAAGTGGCTGCATCAAAAGCTGTAATACTTACTACATAATCTCCTGGCTCTTCAAACATATACACAAAACCTGTATCTGCAACAGCGTCTATAACTACACCATTAATTTCCCAAATAAAGCTGCTGCCCCCTAGGCTAGTATTACTAAAGGTAACTGGTGATGGAAGACAAGGTATTTCAGGTCCGTATTCAAATGATGCTTCTAGAATTGCCATATCGAATTTAAAAGCAGCATTGTTACATCTTGTAGCAGTACTTGTTTCAGAGGTAGAGTTATTAACTCTGTCAAAAGCACCTATTGTTGTGGGGTAATTACTTTGGCCACACGAACATACCGAATGATATACAACTCCTTTCTTATCAAAGCGGCTAGTACCTCCATCAACATGCTCACCAGTGCCTGCATTACCACCGAAATATGTTGCATAAAGTAATTCATCAGCATCTGCTGACAGCACCATTAAATAAAAATCACTTCCATCTGTATTAGTTTGATAAGCATCTTCTGTAATTGGAAGCCCATATGTATAACCACCAACATAATTAGCATTTACAGCATTTACATTTCCACCCCAACCTGCTAGATAAATATTAGAACACTCATTAACCAATAATGCTGTTGGGCAAATATCTGGCGAGCCAGAACCAGAACCTATTACAGTAGAAAAGATTGTCGTTTTAAGTCCTCCACCTATTTTATGAACAAATTGCCCACTTCCATCATTAGAATAAGTATTTACTGAAACAGGATAATCTCCACTGGTTTGGCCAAAAACAGTAATATTGCCAGAAGCATCAAGATCTAGTAAAAAAGCTTGGTCATAAGCATCGGTTCCTAAATAGGTAGATTCTATTATTTGTGTTCCGTCGTTCGAAATAATTGTAAGAAAACCATCTGTTCTACCACCTTGAAACTCCTCATGTAATACATTAGCAGTTGTGGGAAAATCAAGACTGGTAGTACCACCTACTACAATTATGTCGCCTTCATCATTTAATTTAATATTATACACAGCATCGCGTCCACCACCTCCAAGTAACCTACTCCAAATTAAAGAACTTAGGTCAGAATTAAACTTAGCAATTAAACCATCTTGCTCGCCTTGAAGTACCTCTCCAGTAGTTATCACCACATCAGACGAATGTGTTGAGGTAGCAATATAGATATTACCATCATCATCAGTAATCACATCTCCTCTCAATTCATCTCCATAATTTCTCGAAAGGTATAATCTGGTGAGCTCATTTATTCCATCTGTATTAAATCCTCCAAAAAAAGTTGCCCCAATTAATTCGGAACCATCAGGATTTAATTTAGCAGTAAAAATATCAGCCCCATTATTAAAATCAACTCCACCTATTACTGTTCCAGCCACTCCCCCATCAAAAGTAGAGTCGTAAGCATTTTCGGTGATTGGAAAATCTGGAGAAGATGTTGTTCCAAAAATAACCAATTCGTTATTACTATTGACGACTAAACTTTGTGGCACTTCTGTATCTTCACCACCTAGGTATGTTGCATAAATTTGATAAGAACCAGTTGAGTCATATTTTGTAATAGCAATGTCAATTTCTTCAGCAAAATTTACTTGAAAAGCTCCAGTTGTTGCGGGAAAGTCATTTCCAAAAACGATACCTCCAGCATATAGCGAACCTGCATCGTCATAAGTAGCAGTGTTTCCCCAGTTATCAGAAACTGATCCTGAAAATGTTGAAAAAACCAATACTGGATCAATTACAAGCTCGTAGTTTTCATCATATCCCTCTGGAAATTCAAATGTTAGTCGCTTATTTTTTAGCGAAAATTCTGTAACAACTTCTTTCTTTACACCATTAATTATCTGGTAAGAATATGGTTTTTGCTCAATGAGCTCATTTACAGTAGTTCTAATGTATAAATTCCCATTTATTAGCTCAATTTCAGACTGCCCCTCATAATCCATCTTAATTTTTTTTGTATTGCTGCCGGGAGCTACAGTAAACTCATATTTAAAATCTTCTCCATTATGGTAATACTTAAGATCAATCCCCTCATATAAACCTTGATAATTAATTTGCGAATAGGCTTTTACATTTCTAGCCCATTTTTCAGAATTATTCCCTAAAAAATAATTATACGAATTGGCAAATGGGTTTATAGGAACAACATTTACATCGGAAGAAGCTTTGTAAAAGTTTACTTTAAAACCATGAGCTCCTATTAAACCTGAGTTATCTGGATTATCCGCCACACTTACTCTGTTAGATGCTGATGAGTTTGTATGTTGATGTTTTGCTTGAACAGCTACCTCATCGTAAAATACATAAGTGAAAGCACCATTGTGTAGAAATAAATAACCTCCAGGTAAATCTGCTCTATAAAGTATATCTGAGTCCCACTGATTTTTATTCTCTTTAAACAAAAAAGGATCTGCCTGCAAAGAAAATCCTGTAAGCATTAGAAATAAATAAAAGATTGTAGGCCTTATTTGGAAATCTTCTGGTTGTAAAGATATATTTAAGCTCATAAGCAAAACTCAACAGTACTTTCTAAAAAACTTCGATAGATGGTGAAATATTACTTTCAGATTAAAAAGTAATTTTTTGATTAATTATTTCAGATTTTGACCACTTATCAAGTTAATTTTCAATAGCTATTCGATTAATGATACATTTGAAAGAATTACTTCCCAAATAAAAAAAAATTTGTGCTGATAGTCAGAAGTTTCTCATTTCTTAACAATATAAAGTGAATAAAAAATCAAAATGAAACTTCTGAAGTTGAAATATCAGCTGTATTAATTAAAGAAATGAATTTCATTTTAACTTTTTTCACTATTACAATCAAAAACATGAATAAAAAATGCGTGCCCAGTCAATTTTTTTCAATTTCAATTTTTATTGTTTCATTCATCTTTTCCTTTGAATCTTATAGCCAAAAAAAAACTGATCAATATAAATTTACAGTTAATTTAAATAACACAAATGACGATAAACTTACAATCGAGTTTGTCCCACCTAAAATCAAAGAAAAAACAATAATTTATAATATTCCGAAAATTGTTCCTGGTACATATAGCATTTCAGACTTTGGCAGATTTGTTACAGAATTTACAGTTACAGATAAAAAAGGTAGGACTCTAGAAGTTAAACAACTCGATGATAATCGTTGGGAAATTACCAATCCCAAAAAAGCTGCAAAGATTTCATACAAAGTAGATGATACATGGGATACCAAAAAAGATAATGTCATTTTTGAGCCAGCGGGAACAAACATTGAGAAAGACACAAATTATGTAATAAACACCCACGGATTTTTTGGTTACTTCGATGGTTACAAAACCAATGACTATCACTTAACATTTAATAAAGAAGAAGGCTTTTATGGGTCGACCTCATTAATTAGTACTGCTTCAGATGCAGTTAAAGATATTTTTATAGTAGACGATTACATGGATTTGGCTGATGCTCCTATCATGTACAATATTCCAGACACTACCATATTAAATATGGGCGATGCAGAAGTACTTGTTTCGGTTTACTCTCCTAATAAAACCATTACATCAGAATATGTTGGTGAAAATATAAATGCAATTCTTCAAGCACAGAGAAAGTATCTGGGTGGTACACTTCCTATAAAAAAATATGCTTTTATTATTTATTTAAGTGATAAACCAAGCTTATCTGGAATGTTAGGAGCATTAGAGCACTCTTATTCTTCTATGTATTATCTCCCTGAAATTGCACCTCAATATATTACTCAGAGTATTAGAGATATTGCTGCCCATGAGTTTTTTCATATAGTAACACCTTTAAGCATACACTCAGAAGAAATACAGGATTTTGACTATATCAACCCAAAAATGTCTGAACACTTATGGTTATATGAAGGGGTAACAGAATATTCTGCGGGTCATATGCAGGTAATGTATGAATTAATTAGTATGGAAGAGTACTTGGATGTTATTAGATCAAAAATGCTTCAGGCTTCTACTTATATCGATGATCTTCCATTTACTGAAATGAGTAAAAAAGTACTTGATGAGTATGAAGATCAATATGGCAATGTGTATGAAAAAGGCGCTCTAATCGGTCTATGCCTTGATCTAACCTTTAGAGACTTATCTGACGGTGAATATGGCTTACGTGATTTAATGGTAGGCTTATCTGATGAATACGGCAAAGAAAAACCATTTAAAGATGAAGAGTTGTTTGACCAAATTGCTACAATAAGTGGTTATCCTGAAATAAGAACATTTTTTAGTAAATATGTTGAAGGTGCAGAATCGCTGCCTATTAAAGAGGTTTTCGAAAAAGCTGGGATTGACTACCAAAAGGAAACTACTGTAAAAGAAATTACAATGGGTAATATTATTAAAGGTTTGGTTTTAGACAACGATAGTAACATTGTAATTAGCGATGTGAGTGAAATTGATGATTTTGGAGTTAAGATGGGTTATGAAGAAGGTGATATTATTAGAAAAGTAAATGGTGATACAATTACATTAGAAAATGTAGTACAAGTTATTGGAGGAATAAGAAAAAATGCAGCAGAAGGTGATACACTTTCTATGGTAGTTGAAAGAAGCTTAGAAGAAGATAAAATTGAGCAAGTTGAATTAAAAGCAGAAATGGGATATAATGAAAGAAAAGAATATCACATTTTTCAACCAGTTGCCAATATGACTGAACGCCAAAGAAAAATATTAAAAAGCTGGTTGGTTCCTAAAGAGGAATAGATTTGTGCAAAAGTTTCAAAAGTCTATCTTTACACTTTATCAACAATAAATTCTTATCGTACTTAACCAAAGTTTTAATCATTTTAAATGATTAGCTATTTTTAATTTATATTATGAACCTTCATCTTAAAAATCCTCTAGCTGTATTCGATTTAGAAACAACAGGTATAAATATAGTAAAAGATCGCATTGTTGAAATCTCTATTGTAAAAGTGATGCCGAATGGTGAGAAAGAGATAAAAACTAAACGAGTGAATCCTACTATACCTATACCTTCAGAGTCAAGTATGATTCATGGCATTTACGATGAAGATGTAAAAGACGCTCCTACTTTTAAACAAATTGCTAAAGAAATAGCTAAATTTTTAGAAGGATGCGATCTAGCAGGTTTTAATGTATTAAAGTTCGATATACCTATGCTTGCAGAAGAGCTTTTAAGAGCTGGTGTAGAATTCGACACTAAAAACAGGAAAATAGTAGATTCTCAGAAGATATTCCATATGATGGAGCCCAGAACTTTACATGCAGCTTATAAATTCTATTGCGATAAAGATCTGGAAAATGCCCATAGTGCAGAAGCTGATACACTTGCCACTTATGAAGTGCTAGATGCTCAGGTTAAGAGGTATGAAAATGTAGAGATCAAAGATCAAAAAACAGGAAAAACTTCTGTTCCTGTAAAAAATGATATGCAATCTCTTCACGAAATCACTTCATCTAACATGATAGATTTTGCAGGCAGAATGGTTTATAACTCTGAAGGCGTTGCTGTATTCAACTTTGGTAAGCATAAGAACAGACCTGTACTTGAAGTGCTTAAAAAAGAACCAGGCTATTACGATTGGATTATTAATAATGAATTTGCTTTAAACACTAAGCAAAAACTTACAGAAATTAAGTTAAGCCAATTTAATAATAAATAGTTATTTAACCTTTTTTGCTCATTATACATACCTCACAGCTCACAACTAGACAATATCTAGTAGGTAAATTGGGCATATATTCACATTCATTCACTAATTAGGCACAAAATTACCCGATGGTGGGTATTGATGAGCTTACTATGTCATTATATATTTGTTATATACTTAGTGAAGCAGTAAAACGCAACACTAAATATTGAGTTTATAAATTGAACTTGTTTCTCCTTATAGGAGCTCCAAGTTTTGCTAAGTAATATAAGCATTACTTCAAATTTGCGATTGATTAATGGAACAGAAAAAAGCAAGCTTTTTAAGCTTGCTTTTTTTACTATTCAAGAATCTTAATAATTTTCATTTCTATCCGCCTATTCTCTTCATGTTTTTCAGAACCACACAGCACTCCATTGGCACATTCATTTATCAGTTTTGTTTCTCCATAACCAACAGGTACCATTCGGTCTCTCATTATTTCAAAATTATCGGCAAGATAATTCACTATAGCTTCTGAGCGCTTTTGAGTAAGATACATATTGTACTTATCATCTCCTCTTGAATCTGAGAAACAACCAATTTCAAATTGAACATCAGGATTTTCTTTTAGTATCTCTACAGCCTCTTCTAGTGCAGTTGCTTGCTTTTCAGTTATATTAAAATCGTTTACGCCAAAATAAAAGCCTTTTAATCGATAAGATTTACCTATTAAAAGACCTTTTATAAAAATATCTTTTTTAAGTATTCCACCCACACTTTCAGAAAAATCAACTTTAATTAAATCACTCTCAAAATAACCTTCTTTGTCAACTGTAATTTCATAACTATCCCCTTCACGAATTTCGAATGAATAAGCCCCATCATTTTGAGTAATAACAGATCTCACCGAACCAGTTATATTATCTTTTAACTTTACTTCTGCACTAGCTATGAGTTCACTAGTATCTACATTCTTTATATACCCAGCTAACATCGCCGTGTTAGCCTGATTGATAAAAATTTCTAAGCTAATATGTTGACCCAATGCTATATTTCTTTTTGGGAGTGGAATTTCATCAGAAAAATATCCTGGCTTTACACACTTGAGAAGGTATTCTGTATCTGCATATAGTTCAAATTCAAAAATACCTTTATCACCAGTTGTAACTTTTTTTGCACTCGACCCTAATCTATAAACAGTATTACCTGCATCATCTTTCACAACTTCATAAGCTACTATTGTAAAGCCAAAAAAGCTTTTTTTCCTTTTCTTATCTTGTTTATTAATTAGCATTCCACTAACACGATAGGTCTTTCGGATAGAATCATTCGATGTGGCTAAAATATTCTCATAGCTGTTTGCATCAACCTTGGTAGAAGTTAGTTGAAAGTAGAAAAAAAACAAACAGCTGATTGGCAGTACTATTTTTTTGTTGTAAGCTCCATATAGATAGATTAATCTCCTCATTTATAGCTCTCTTCCCTTATTAATTTCATCTTAGTAAATTGTTTTATTGGCCAATTAAAAACAAAAAGGATGAAATAAGTTGTTAGCCTCAATTAATGTTTTTAAAGTATAAAGTTCATTCTGATTTTAATGCCATAATTCTAAACTCAATCCTTCTGTTTTCTAAATGTTTTTCTGTTGAACAGAATATATCATTCTTACATTCATTCAGAAGTTTGGTTTCTCCATATCCTTTATACTTTACTCTATTTTCATTAATTCCATTTTCATAAATATATTCTGCAACTGCTTTTGCTCTTTTTTCAGATAACACAAGGTTATAATCATCATCTCCTCTTGAGTCCGTATGCACCCCTATTTCTATAATTATATCATGATTATCTTTAAGAAAAGTAATTAATTCATCTAAATTTCCTTTGCCTCTCTTAACTTTTAGATTACTACTATTTACTTCAAATTCTATAAAGTTAAGCAAATAATGTTCATTTAACTCAGCTTTAATTAATGGCACAGTAATTTTGATAATTTCATCAGAACTTTTTCCGATAGAAGAGAAATGATGAATTTCAGAATTAAAATACCTCTTTTTTATAGCATAAATTGTATAAACCTCCTCACCTGGTAAGTCTAATCGGAACGAACCATTTTCATCTGTTACTAATGTAGTTGAGAATGTTTTTTGAAGATTACCAATTATCACGTCAGCATTTTCAATTGGTTCTCCAGTTTTAGAATCAACTACTTCCCCTCTCATTACAAAGTACTTTACAGCTTTTTTAGAAGTAAAAGAAAATTTATTTAATATGACATAATCATTTATTAAATAAATACTTAGTAAAGCCAAAAGTGGGAGTTTCCACATAAGTAAAAGTATATTGGAATAATTATTAAACGAAAAGAGAAATATCAAACAATTAAACTTTGTAATGATATTTCTCTATAAAGTTAAAACCCATTTCTATTAACTTTAAATAACTTTTAAAGCATTTTCAAAATCAGCTTTTAAATCATTAATATTCTCTATACCAACAGATAACCTCAACAAACCATCTGTAACACCAATAGCCTCTCTCTCTTGCTTTGTCATTTTAATATGAGATGTTAAAGCAGGAGAACAAATGGTCGACTCCACCCCTCCTAAACTAAGAGCTTTACATACTAGTTGTAAAGAATCTACAAACTGATTAACATCCTCTTGATTTTGTGTAGCCAATTCAAATGATAACATACCACCAAAACCTTTCATTTGGCTTTTAGCTATTTCGTGTTTATCATGATCAACTAAACCGGGATAATATACTTTTTTTACTTTATCATGTGCATCTAAAAATTCAGCCAATGCCAACGCATTTTCATTATGCCTTTTCACTCTCACATCCAAGGTTTTAATACTACGCTCTATAAGATAACAATCGAAAGGATTTAAGCTACCACCTAAATTTATTGCTGTACTATGAATGCTTTTAATGATCTCATTTGAACTTACAATTGCTCCAAAACTTAAATCACTATGACCACCTAAATACTTAGTACCACTATGTAAAACTATATCTACTCCAAATTCAATAGGATTCTGATTAATCGGGGACGCAAAAGTATTATCGATTAAAGTAGTTAAGCCATTTGCTTTTGCAATATCAACCATCAATTTTATATCAACTACACTCAATAACGGATTAGTAGGTGATTCGAAATACAACACTTTCGTATTTGACTGTATTGCTTTTTCAAATGCATCTTTAGTCTGCTTATTTACTAAAGTGAAAGAAATACCTTTTTTTTCGAACTCTGAACTCAGCAAATTAAATGTTCCTCCATAAAGTTCATTATAAAAAACAGCGTGATCTCCACTATTTAGTAATGAAAACAGAGCTGTAGTAATAGCAGCCATACCAGATCCAAATATTAAACAATCTTCTCCACCTTCTAATGAAGCTAATTGACTATTTATCACTTTTTGATTGTATGTATTAAAATATCTTGGATAAACATTTACCATACCCTCTCCATATTTAAATGCAGAAGCAGGTTCCACTGGAGTATTTATACCTTGAGACTCATATGGTTTCTCTCCGAAATAATGAACACATTGTGTTTCTTTAGCTTTCTTTTTCACTTCACATCAAATTTAAATCACAATTATTTTATCATATACATTTTAAATACAATGATAATTAAAGTTGAAAATACTAGCAGATTAATGTGTAGCTTTTTAAAGACTATTAATTGTATCTTTTATATTATTGATGAATTAACAAGCTCTTTTTTATCGATTAAAATGTAGATTAGCATTTTATTAAACATGAAAGTTGAATCCCGATAAATGAAAATTTCTCATATAGTTCTTCTCATTTTCATAGCAACTATTTTTTCGAATAACTCTTTTGCACAAAAAGGTAGTGCATTTTCAAATGAATTTATAGATATATGGAAGAGAGCTTCTGAATATAGCATTGAAGTGGCTGAAGCAATGCCTGAAGAATATTATAAATATCGATTAAATGAAAATACATTCACATTTTCACAACAGCTAGCTCATATAATTACCAATTTATACTGGCTTAATTCTACATTTATTGCAAATGAAAGCAATCCAATAAAAGATGCTAAACTAGATGACTTGAGTAAAAATGATCTTATAAAAAGTCTTAAAGACGTTTTTACATATGTAGAAAAAAGTGCAAGTGAAATCTCTGATAAACAAAGTAAAGACCCTGTAATTTTTGCTGGTGTAATTATGGATAAAAAAAGGATATTTTATTTAATGAGAGATCATCTTACTCATCACCGAGCACAATGTATAACTTACTTAAGATTAAACAATATTGAACCTCCTAAATATAGAGGTTGGTAAAACTATTCAACTATGCTAAAAATAGGTGTATCATCATGCTTCATGTATCCGGATATAAATAGAACAGTATTCGGCCCCAAGTCACTTTTATATTTTGAAAAAGATATGGCAAACTATCTTTCTAGAAAAGATGCAATGCCTATATTAATTCCAGATTTAAACGATAAATCTATTTTAGAAGACTTCTTGAAAGAAATGGATGGTTTTGTTTTTCAAGGAGGAACAGATTTATCTCCAACTACTTACGGAGAAAAACCAATCGGAAGGTGGCAAGGTGATAAGCAAAGAGATATTTATGAGTTAGAAATTTTAGATTTTGCGATTAAAAATGATAAACCTGTTTTCGCAATCTGTAGAGGTTTACAATTACTAAATGTATATTTTGGAGGTACACTTTATCAAGATATCGAAACTCAATTTAAAACCAATGTTGAACATCGTAACGCTAAAAATTACGATACAATCGCGCATGAACTCATAATTCCTGATGAAAGTTACCTTAACAGTATTTACCCTATTTCTGATAAGTTATATGTAAACACCATTCATCACCAAGCTATTAAAGGTTTAGGAAGTGATCTTGATGTACTTGCAATAAGTAAAGAAGATCATCTAGTTGAAGCTATTATGTGGAAAAAATGTAAACCTGGAAAAGTTTTAGGAGTACAATGGCATCCAGAATTTACACATACACTTGGAGGCTTAATAATAGACGGAAATCCAATATACGACAATTTTCTAAGTTTTTGTCGAAACTCATAAAGCAATAAAGAAAACAATAATTATATAAGGCTATCCTTTTCAGGGTAGCTTTTTTTGTTATTTAAGTAATTGGGATAATAGGGTTTGTATTTGGTAGAGATGATAAGATTTAGTGGGGTGTGGGTAAGTATTAAAGAGGTAAGGTATATTAAGAAGGGCCTCCTTGAAAATTGATTAAGACCAATAAAAAATAAGAGTTGGATAGATAAAGTTCAGCTTTTTTTTGTTTCAAATCTTGGTACCTGCTGTTTTGGACTATTTAAAAAGTACAATACTGTGAGTAATCCTATTGATAAAACTGGAAAATATTGCTTTTGGATAGTATAGACACACTCATCCCATAGGCTTTTCAGCTTTAGGTTTAGGCGGCCTGAAGTAGAGGGGCTTGTTCTGATTTCCTTTTGCTGATCTTAACGGCATTGGCCATCATAACTGCGAAAAAAACGTGTATCATTTCTCGTTTTTCTCCTTTAACCTTGATCTTATTGAGGCCATAAGCTGTTTTATGCACGCCAAAACTTCCCTCCATCACCGTGGCTCTTTGGCTAGAGATGAGACTTCTGAGTTGGCTTTCAGCAGGGTTGTTTACTTTAGGACCTTTCTTTGGAAAGCAGGTAAATATCTTCTTTTCTGTTAAATACTTCCTGTTTTTGTTGGTGGCGTAAATGCGATCTGCTCCTAGTTGATGAAGTGAGCCAAATATCGATCTATGTTTTAAACTACTTAATTTCAGTCTGGTACTTTCATTAAAAGCGCGGAACTCCATGGTATCGATAAAGCAGATACCATCCACCTGAAGCAGGTGTGCCTTCATTCCGAACTCAACCCTTTTAGCTTCTTTACCTCGCACTATCGGCCTAACATAAGCCTTGGGAAGTGATACAATCCTGTTTTTCAATTCTTTAGCTGGATGCTGCTGCAAGAATTGCTGTTGCTCGATTATCTTCTTTATAGTTTTTAGATATGTTCTCTCATGTAAGTGAAGCTGTATTTGTGGATTTTCGTTAAGTAGGCATTGCAGTTGCCCCAATCCTTTGGATAGTAGATATATCAATGACTTTTTACGCTTGCGACCAGCTTTATATGTCTTTTTACGACTACGATCATAAGACATCTGCATGCGCTTTTGATCTATATATTTGGAGCCAGGTCGTTTTACTCCTAATATTTTACAGTATCTGTAAAGCTGCTTTTCAAACACCCATTGGCAGCTCTCCCAGAGCAGCTTAACATCGGTAGGAAAACGAATATAACTCTCATAACAAGTAGCATCCATTAAGAGCACATGCGTATTATGCATGTCTGTTTTCCAGTGTTGGAGTAGTACCTCTTGAAGTTGTTGCCAATCAGTATGGTCCGCCATATACGTCCTGATTCGACTTAAAATGGCCTTATCCTTAATCTTTTGATGATCCTGTAGCAATTTATTGCAAAATAGCTGAAGGCTCCAATCGGTATTAAAGCGTGCTATGAGCTTTTCATCACTCAGGTTTAAATAGGCTTTTAGAAACATTAAGCCAAACATGCCCTGAGGCGAAAACCAGCTAGGAGCACCAGGGCCTTTATTTTTCTTAGGCAGACATGCAGAAAGTTGTTCCCAAGGGATGCTATCATAAACATTACCCAATTTACTACTCTTAAATAAATACCATTTTGGAGTTAAGTAATCTTGTGGTTGGAAAAGCTGTTGATCTCTCATATATTGTAGTGTTAATTGTGATTAGACACTACAATTTAACAAATCAAAAACCCCGAAAAAAGCTTTTATTAGCTAATTGCGGGGTTTTATTTTATACATTAATGCATTTAAAACCTTGATTTTCAATCCCTTTTATTTAAAAGGTAAGGCCTAAGTATACAAATAAAAAACCCTTCAAGATCTTAAAAGATATGAAGGGTTTATATATATAATAAAAGATTGGCGATTACCTACTCTTCCACAGTTTAATGCAGTACCATCGGCGCTACAGGGCTTAACTTCTCTGTTCGGAATGGGAAGAGGTGAACACCTGCGCTATCATCACCATTAAAATCTTTACATACTGTAAACAAGCTAAAATAATACAATTTCGGTCTTGGAAGTTATCGGGTAATTAGTACTGCTCGGCTTTGCCATCTCTGACTTTACACCTGCAGCCTATCAACGTCATCGTCTCTGACGACCCTTATATAGAAGCCTCATCTCGAGGTGGGTTTCGCACTTAGATGCTTTCAGTGCTTATCCCTTCCGAACATAGCTACCCTGCAATGCAGCTGACACCACAACAGGTACACCAGAGGTTCGTCCAACTCGGTCCTCTCGTACTAAAGTCAGATCCTCTCAAGCTTCTAGCGCCCACAACAGATAGGGACCGAACTGTCTCACGACGTTCTGAACCCAGCTCGCGTGCCACTTTAATGGGCGAACAGCCCAACCCTTGGGACCTTCTCCAGCCCCAGGATGTGACGAGCCGACATCGAGGTGCCAAACCTCCCCGTCGATATGAGCTCTTGGGGGAGATCAGCCTGTTATCCCCAGAGTACCTTTTATCCTTTGAGCGATGGCCCTTCCATGCGGTACCACCGGATCACTATATCCTAGTTTCCTACCTGATCGGCTTGTTGGCCTCACAGTCAAGCACCCTTTTGCTATTGCGCTCTACGTACGATTACCAACCGTACTGAGGGTACCTTTGAAAGCCTCCGTTACTCTTTTGGAGGCGACCACCCCAGTCAAACTACCCGCCAAACAATGTCTCCCATAAGGATTAGACACCAGACAAGAAAAGGGCGGTATTTCAACAGTGACTCCACGATGCCTAGCGACACCGCTTCACAGTCTCCCGCCTATCCTACACATTTCTTGCCCGATACCAATGTTAAGCTGCAGTAAAGGTTCATGGGGTCTTTCCGTCCCGTTGCGGGTAATCGGCATCTTCACCGATACTACAATTTCACCGAGCTCACGGCTGAGACAGTGCCCAGATCGTTGCACCATTCGTGCAGGTCGGAACTTACCCGACAAGGAATTTCGCTACCTTAGGACCGTTATAGTTACGGCCGCCGTTTACTGGGGCTTCGGTTCAATGCTTTGGGTTACCCCTAACATCCCCCCTTAACCTTCCAGCACCGGGCAGGTGTCAGGCCTTATACTTCATCTTTCGAGTTCGCAAAGCCATGTGTTTTTGTTAAACAGTCGCCTGGGCCTTTTCACTGCGGCCTCCTCTTGCGAGGGAGGCGTCCTTTC